>CAZAAT010000031.1:0-25931 GCA_964483175.1 uncultured Bacilli bacterium | reverse complement strand
TACCGAACTTTTCTCAGAGATTGAAGTAGCGAAAAATACTGTAGCCGCCGTCTGTGTCCCTCCGGTAGCCTATAAGTATGTAACCAAAGAGCTTTTGGCGAAGAAAGTCGCTGGCGAAGATATCTTTATGTCTCTCGAGCGCAAAATGCACTGCGGTATCGGCAAGTGCGGCTGTTGCGCTGTGGGTTCTAAATACTGCTGTCAGGATGGTCCAGTCTTCTCCTATTGGGATGCGCTGAACCTACCGGACATGATTTAAGGAGGAGGAGGCTAATGAAAGCAAAACCCAGGATTGGCATCTATGGTTTGTCCTCGTGCGCGGGCGACCAGTTAGTCTTGGTGAACTGTGAGGATGAACTACTAACAATTCTTGAAGCGGTAGACCTCCGCTCCTTTGTCATGGCTCACAGCAATAACCCTGAGGGTGAACTCGATGTCGCCTTCGTCGAAGGTGCGGTGACCCAAGAATCGGACCTGGCGACGCTCAAAGATGTCCGCTCTCGTGCTCAGATTTTAATTGCCCTTGGCACTTGCGCGGTCTGGGGCGGTATTCCTTATCTATCTGGATTAGGTACCCCCCTTTCAGACCATGTGCAGGTGGATTACGCCATCACCGGCTGCCCGATCGAAAAAACTCAGCTGCTTAAAGCTTTATCATCTCTCTTGCGCGGAGACTTGCCACTTTCTTTACCGCATCCGGTCTGCTTAGAATGCACGATTCGAGAGAACGATTGCCTATTGCAGTCCGGGGAAATCTGTTGCGGCCCGCTAACCGCAGGTGGCTGTAACGCGCGCTGTCCGAGCCATAACCGTGCTTGTTTGGGCTGTCGCGGCGCTTCTCATGATCCAAACTACGAATCCGCCAGGCGGATCCTAGAAGAGCATGGTTATAGCGTTGCCGAAGTCCGGCAGCGGCTGGCGCTCTTTAGCGGTAAAGCTAGCGTAAAGGAGGGTACCCAAGTTGGCTAAGATCCATCTTGACCACATTAGTAGAGTTGAAGGGCATGGCGCCTTAACCGTCAAGCTAGATGGGAATACTGTGCAGGAAGTCAAGTTAAACCTGTTTGAAGGAATGCGCGGCTTTGAAAAGGTAGTGTTGGGCCGTTCATACACCGAGATTCCAGCGATCATCTGCCGCATCTGTGCTATTTGCTCAGCCGGGCACGCAATCACAGCCCATATGGCGGTCGAAAAGGCTTTAGGAATCTCTGTCTCCGCACAGACCGAACTCCTGCGCGAGCTGGCCTTCTTAGGCATGTTCATCGAAAGCCATTCGCTGCATGTTTTTGCTTTAGCCTTACCAGATTACCTAGGGTATGATGGCATCGCCGATATGGCCCAAGATCACAAAGACGTCGTCACCACTGCTTTACAAATTAAAAAGACCGGTAACTGTGTGCAGGAATTAATCGGAGGTCGGGCGATCCATCACATCAATACGACCTTTGGCGGCTTCGGAAAATTACCTTCCCAAGCAGAGATAAACGAACTCCGCGAGCAACTCGCCAACCGCTTATCGGCGATGGAGGGGATTGTCGAGCTACTGGCTGGCCTCTCCACTCCGAACTATGCCGGGGAGGAGATCCTCTTTATGGCCGTCAGACCGGCTGGTGAAGGCTATGGTTTCTTTGGAGATACGATCGTCTTCTCAGACGGGCGTGAGTTCCCAGCTGAGCAATACCAGATCGCTTTCCAAGAGACGGAAAATCAATACTCTAACGCTAAACAAAGCACCATTGATGGCTTGCCCTTTATGGTCGGAGCGTTGGCCAGGATCAACCTCTTTGGCGACCGCCTGACCGGCAAAGCTGCTGAAACTTTAGCCAAGTTACAGATCCCTATCCCCTCGAAGAACGCATTGCATAACAACTTGGCTCAGGTTGTAGAAATTATCTATGCCCTCGAACGCGCGATCGAGATTTGCGACCAGATCTTAGCTGAGGGGCTCCAAGCAGAACCGTTGCCGGATATCACTCCACAGACCGGCCAAGGCATCATCGCAACTGAACTCCCGCGTGGCACTTTGTATCACTCGTTCAGTTTCGATGAAAATGGGTTGGTTACCGCGGCGGATGTCATTACTCCGACCGCCCTCAATCAGGCAAGCGTCGAGCAAGAAATTGCCTTCATCGGAGCTTCTCACGCTGGCCAAACGGAAGATCAGCTTAAATTCCTCTTTGAACGACTCGTGCGCGCCTACGACCCTTGTATCAGTTGCTCGGTACACGTTGTTCAGATCAAGGAGGGGCACAAACACACCATTGACTAACCATTTCGCCTAATTTACACATCAGTCCAGAGGGGCGGGCCAACATGACCGCCCCTCTTTTTGGTTCAATTGGCGCAGGATTGGGAGATAGCATTGTAGAAACGTCCATCTGCTAGGAGGTATGCAAAGTATGGATCTTTATGATTGTATTCAAGCTCGGTACAGTGTACGCGCCTACCAAGATAAGGAGATCCCCAACGAGGTCCTCCGCCGGGTTATGGAGGCTGCTCGGCTAGCTCCCTCGGCAAGCAATAGACAAGACTGGAAATTCATCATTATCAAAGATCCCGAACTTAAACAACAGGTGGCTGAAGCTGCCCGGCGCCAAATGTTTATCGCTCAGGCCCCGGTCATCATTGCCGGAGTATCACTGAATCCGGATCGCCTGATGTCCTGCGAAGTTCCTGCTTATGCCGTAGACTTTGGCATTGCTATGGAACATATTGCCCTGGCTGCAGTGGCCGAAGGGCTGGGTACCTGCTGGATTGGAGATTTTTCTCAGAGCAAAATCAAGCAGTTGCTTCAGGTCCCAGAGGAGTATAAGGTGGTTGAGCTAATGCCTATCGGCTATCCGGCTAGCCCACCGCGCACCAAGGTCCGCAAGCGCTTAGAAGAGATCATCTCGATCAATAAATTTGCTTAGCAGCTAGATTTTTTCGCGCAACATTCCCTTTCCCGTGAAGGGAGAGAGCCAGGGAATCCCGCCCCGGCTCTTTATCAGACGCTTAACCCTAATCCGGCTCGCTTTTTGTTAATATGCTCTTCGATGGCATCAGCCGCGCTTACCGGATCATCACCCAGCCCAACCTTGCCACCGGTAATTCCTTCGAGTTCCTCGGTCAACAACCGGACCAAGTCGGGCCCTCCGGTGACTGGAGGCGTTGGAGAAAGGTGAGTATAGAGTCCATAAGCCAGCGCGAAAAGCGCATCAATGGTAGCTTTTTGCTCTAGATATTGCGGAGCAGTTATCGCAACCGGCAAGTCCGCACTATCGATCCCAAGGTGGTTGGCCAAGACCGTAACTAAGTGCGAGATTCGTCCGGTGTCGGTACAAGTGCCAAAAGGCAATACCGGCGGAATACCCAAGCTTTGACAGACCTCTTTAAGGCCCTCCCCGGCTAACTCTGCTGCCTCCAAACTACAGAGACCGGCCACCTCCAAGCCATGTGCACCGCAACCGCCGGTGACCACCAGGATATTTCGCTTGATCAGCTCTTTGGTGATATTTACCGTCAGATAATCATGCGGACCATTGGCGAGAGTAGTACAGTTGACCAAGCCGACGACGCCCTTGATTTTATTGGCTTTCAGCAGGTCAATCAGTGGATCGGGAGTGCCGCCGATAGCTTTGAGGACTGCTTCCGGCGAAAAGCCGGCGATCGCCTTCTGCTTCCTCTGTGGCACAACCGCTTCGATCTTACGCTCCCGACGCTTGATGAAGTTTTCAATGCCTAAATCGATTAATTGAGCTGCGATGTTGGCGGCTTCCGGTGGTTTGTAGTCGAGGTGGATCTCCACCCCCGGCATCCGTACCAAATCTGAGACTGAAACTAAAGTAGACTGATACTTTTCAGCATAAGGGGCCAGCCACGGAGGTGAACAGTTCTCGTCCATCGCGAAGACATCAACTGCTCCGGTCGCTAGAGCAGGTTCGATCACCAACCAGTTACCGATGAGGCCACCGAAAACATCATCAGTGGCCATCCGCTGCAATACCTCTTGGCCGCTTTCAATAGACCCAATCACCTTAATGCCTTTAGCCCCCGCTTTTTTGGCCCGTTCTTGATTTTGCGGATCCCTGGCGGCGATGATTGTAGCAAAACCAACCCAGGGTTCATGCCCATTAAAGAGGATGTTGACATAATTCGGGTCGAGAACCCCCAGGTCAGTCTCGACTTCATGGGGCATCGGTGTGCCAAACATGATATCGGTCACCCACTCTAAGGGTATTTGCGCCCCATAAATGGTGGCAATGCCTAGCCGCAAGGCTTTTCTGGCCATCGAAAAAAAGTCCCCATCTACATTGGTCAAACAACTGGCCACGGCATCCTTAATCTCATGCATTACCCCGGCCGGAAAGATCGCCAGATCCTGCCAGACTTTCTGCCTGGCTGGTGGAGCATAAACTTGAATCAGCTTGGATGGTTCATCATAGTCGTGGCTTAAGTGAGCAATGAGAAAATCGGCGAGCCTAATAGCCACATCTTCAGGCTTACCTGAGGTATCCACCTCCAAGGATTTAGCAAAATCCATGAGTTTTGCGGTATCGGTGATATGAAACGGAGTCTTGCCTGCCGCGGTTGATTTAAGCGTACGGAAAGCCTCATAGGCATGATGAGTATAAGTTGACGTTCCCATGGCATTGCGTAAGAGCATTTCCCGCATAGCCATAGCATTACGGTCAATTCCGCAAACTCCAAGAATCGCCTCGGCACGCTCTGAAATCCGACAGGGGCCATTGGTACAAAGCTGGCAGCTAACTCCTTCCGCACAGAAGTTACACCTGATCTTGGCCTGAGGGTCAAAGCGATCAAAGACATTGGACAAACCATCAGCGTGAATCCGCTGGTACATTTGTTGAACCGAGTCGTGGATACTAACCCGGCCTGCATAATTCGGAATTTTTTCGGCCATCGGTCACCTTTCCCTTCCTTGCTTTTTCCGTCCTATTTTCTCGCTTCTAGAAAGGGAATATCCACAAATCCAGTTAATCATTGGTGGACTTAGCCCGATAAGCCCCTAACAGAAAAATGGCGGTCGCCAAGGTAACCAAAATCCCCCCAACCATCGCCATCAGACTGCCGATTTCTTTATTATATATAGGTTCCAGGAAAATGCCGAAAGGGAGGACAAAGCCCCCCAATAAAAAGGAGATCGCCGTAAACTTCAGCCACCGCTCCGGCAGGTTGATGTACTTGACGCCTATCCCAAGAGCCAGAGCGATCAAACCGAAATTAGATAGGTGTGAGTGACTGCTTCGATGTTGGGCTGCAGTACGGAAGACATCTTCATACCTTATAGCATTGGTATCGGCGGATAGTTGATCCAGAAATCCATTACGCAAAGCGTCTTTGCGTTCCTGGGAAAAGTGATCTAGATAAGTAGAGGTAATAGACCCATAAATCATCGACAGCACTAAAAACGTCAGCCCACCCACAATCAGCATTTTCCGTGCACTCATAACAAAACCCCCGAGCCAAAGGTAGAACGTCCCTCCTATATTATCCTTCACGGCTCAGTAGCCAATACTCCGGTTGCCTCTAATTCACATAATCTTCCTCTTAACCCAATAGTCATAGTACGGGTGAATCAGGATGTTAAATCCGGCAACAATTAAAACCATCCTTCTCCCATTCGGCTCGGCTTTCGGTATGATTATCGGCGCAGCCTGGGTCTGTGGCCTCATCGCCTATTTCACCACCGGTAGTCCTGTTGTGACAATGCTGGAGGTAGGGCGATCGCTGCGCATCTGGGCGATGGCCGCAGCTATGGGAGGAACCTTTTCATTTTTGGCAGCTTTAGAAGGCGGATTAACCGGCGATTTCTATTTACTCCTCAAACACTTGGGGATGTTCACTAGCGCCGCCTTGGGTACCTGGTGTGGTTGGTGGCTGTTATCATCGATGCTGAGGCTTGGCTGATGAGGCGGTGTATCACTCTTTCGGCTACCAGACTAACTTCTCTAATTGCGCTGTTCTGCTCAGGCATGTTGATCGGCGCTTGCCTTACTTACCCTGTCGGCATTACGCGAATTCACCAACTAACCCAAGAATGTCGGCGACTAGAAATGGAGCAGGAGTCATTGCGACAGCAGGTACAAAAGTATCAGGATAGCCTCACTTCCCGGGGTAAGCTGCGCACTGACGGGATTAGTTTGGTCTTTCGAGGAGAGCCCCCTGACTATGTACAAAGCGCCATCGAAGAGGAGGTAAAAAATCGGCTAAATCCCCATATCGGCAAGGAGCTAGCCAAGCTGGATCCGTTATTATTAGAGCAGGCTCTCGATGGCCAGCGCATTACAGTGGAGCAGAGCGCCTGGACGATCAGGGTGCGCTCGATTCGGATTGCCGATGCCATCGAAATTACACTGGAAGTGTCTTTGCGGTAAATTACTATTGGAGAAAAAAATAGCCCACGAAACTACGTTTCTGTGTCACCATCCACCTGGGAAGGTGATTTCTGTGCTCCGTTTCGTGGGTAGTTTTAATTTGTGCTATTTTTTCACGGCCTATACATCAATCAAAGACAAGATTAAGCTCCAGTTTAAAGTTAATTTCGGGAGTACCTGGTTTAGCCACGCCAACCAGCGGTCCCTGCATGGGTAGGTAGCGCGGTATATCACGCCAGCCAATCAGCTCCGGTTTGCCCGAACGATGAACATCTTCTCCGGTAAGTCGATTGCGATACCTGTACTCGTAGCGTTTAGCAGCAAAATGAATCTCCAAGCGCTCCTCAATTACTTTGCTACGATAAAGGTAACTATATTTTTGCTGTTTGATTTCGATCCTTTTCGTTACGCCAGTAAGCCGATTCACATATCTGTACTCATACTTTCCAGGTTTGCGCTCGATCTCTTCTGAGCCCCAGGAATGCCTAAAGTGCTTTTTATAGCTATCGCGAGCTAGAGGAAGTGGCGAATGGATGATCGGCGGGTGACGCCAGAACAAGAGTTCACCATCCAACAGCACCGGCGGGAATCCAAAACGAAACGCTATTTCAAGTCCAGACAGGTCTAAGCGCCAAACCGCAATAATTTCTTCTACGTTTGTATAAACCCCGGCCTGATTAGCCAAGTAAAAGAGGGCAGCCTGATCAGTCGCGGATAGCCCGGCTTCGTTTAGAAAGATAGTAATGTTTGGCTCAGTGGATTGTTCCACCTTTTTGGCTTGGCCCGGAGGATACTTGTATGGACCTTTAGCTGCAACCGTTTCAACGCAGCTAGTCATCATAATTAAGCAGATCATAACGGGCAGCAAATGTTTCATCACAGCTACCTCCAAAAACTATTTATCTGTTATATTTATGTTAATTGAGGGAAAACCTGCCGAGCATGCATTTCCAATAAAACCCATTTACAGGTTTCGAGATGGCATAAAGAAAACCCTGTAGGCTAGCGAAGCGGCCGATATTTTTTTCGCTCGCCCACAGGGGTGGAAAAATTTATATTTATATATAATTATATTTCATTTTCGTTAATCCTCTCGGTACTAAAGGGTTATTTCGTAAAATGCACAATTAAATTAACAGAGGTGATAATTATGGGCTCACTATTCCCGGATATCCCTGAACCCCAAAAATCAGCCACCACTATAAACACCAGCTTGGCAAAACGACATGCGGCCTTGCTCGCCAAGGTACGCAAACGTAAAGCAGAGGTCAGCGCCTTCGAACAATTTCTAGCCAGCGAAACTACTTGGCACAGTGCTCCGGCCTCAACCCGCTTTCACCTGTGTGAACCTGGCGGATTGCTCACCCACTCAATTGGCGTAGCCGAAACCCTCCTAAAGCTAAGAACTGCACTTTATCCGCAGCTAAGCGAGGAGTCATGCGTCATTGTTGCCCTCTATCACGATATCGGCAAAGTAGGTCTACCGGGGCAACCCTACTATATTCAAAATCCCAATGAGTGGCTGCGGGAGAAGAAGGGTGTTCCTTATGCGATTAATCCGGATATTGTGCACCTGGACATTCCGACCCGAAGTCTGTACTTGATCAGCAAATATATTGAATTAACCCCCGAAGAAGTGCAAGCAATAAGATACCACGACGGGCAATATGTTGAAGGAAATAAGGATGTGGCTCATCGTGAACGGCCCTTGACTTTGTTACTACAATACGCAGATAATTGGACCGCCTCCGTATTAGAATGAAAAATTCACCATCAATATCATGTGAGGCTATCTCAATTTCGTTGAGATAGCCTCACCATCTTCACTTTTATTACTCCAGTTCCGACTGTAGTAGCTCCAAAGCACCTTCTAAAGCTTCATTTGCTCTATTGATCTGACGTACAGTCTGGGTCTTGAGGAAACCATACTGGTCTGTTCCTTTTAAGTCCTTGAGGGCAATAGCCCGGCTCAGACCATCCATTTTGGCTCCTTTATGCGCAGTCATTTGCGGAACCCGCTCCGCCACATCATGGCCATATGGTCCTTCTAAGCCAAAGACAACCGGATTCAAGCTTTGACTGACTTTGCGTAATACGCGGTTGCGGCGGGCTTTTGCTGCCGGATCATCCGCCATCGGTTTCTGATTAAGAGCCTCGGCTGCTTTAACCAGAGCCTCAGCTCGCTCAACTAACAAGCGTAAATCGACTTCTGCGCCAATTTCCCGATCCAAGAACTTAATGGTCTCGGCTATCTCCTCGGCCAACAGCCTAAAATCAAAGGGCAAAACCTCGGCATTGGCCAAGAGGGTAACGAAAGCCGCGGAAAGTTTGCAATCCTTCGCGAGGATTTTCGGGTCAGCCTTATCCAAAGTATCATGCTCGCTATGCCACCACCAACCACTGGCACTGCCACCAGTCCACAGCCGCTTGTCCGGATGGCCATCCGGCAAGAAGGAGTACAATGAGCAGGCCGGAATTCCCATATTCAAGAAAGATTGGTCGGCAGCACGGGTCGGGCGGTGTACCGGAGGATCTTGTTGCTCGGTATAGGTCTCCACCACCCGGCGAGCAAAGTCCTCAACTTCGGCTGAAGTATGCCGGAGAATGTATTGGGTGGCTCCACGCGCTCCCGGAGAATCGATATTGTGATAAAGGATACAGTGTTTGCGAAGCTCCTCAAAGAAAGTATCCGCATACCAGGTAGAGCCGGCATAACGTCCATGTGAATGCCCTGGCCACCAAGCTATTCTAACTGAGCGTTTCAAGTTATCACGCTCCTGCCAGAAGATCCGGGCTAGTTCCAATAGGACCGCAACACCGGTGCCGTTATCTGTAATCCCAACCTCCCACGAACAGTAGTGACCGCCAAGCAAGACGAAATCTTCGGATTCATCAGTACCAGGGATGATTACTTCCGGCAGCTTGACGGTGTACCAACCAGTATCCACTTTGGTAACTAATTTTACCTCGACAGACCCCTTCTTAAGCAGGCCTTTCAATTTTTCACCATCGGCATTATTCACCGAAACAACCGGAACACTGGGCAAAAGATCTACTTGTGCAGGGGTCGGCACCCCACCCCAAATGGTAGTTTCAATCATGTTGTGAATAACGTCACCGGGATTAACAAAAATAATCGCCTGCGCCCCTGCCCGGTCAAGATCGAGCACCTGGATTGGAGTAGCCACTCCGTCAACGACCGCCACCCTGCCAGCCGCCAAGTCCAGGTCATCCTCGCCAATGATTTTGGCACTACCGATCAAACCATTCGGCCCGGTCGAGCGGGCAAAAGAATGGGTCAGACAGGTAAGCTTAAACGCTTCTTCCCCTTTTGGCCTCACTTCAAGGGTAGCCTGACGCGGATAGCTAAGGTACGCATCAAAGGTATGAATTTTTACCGGCACCCCGTCCTTCGCCAACTCATCAACAATATAGTTGACCATCTTCTCTTCCCCAGGCCCACCAGTATCCCGACGGACGTGAGACGCCCATTCGACATGTTTCCAGAGGCGGTTTGAATCAATGGATTTCTGTAGTTTTTCCACCAACGCTTCTGTACTCATTTAAACACCTCTTTACTATATTTTGGTATATTTTTTACAAAACCTAGCTTTCCGGAGATAGTGGCAGCGGTATTAGCCACCATCTCGGCTAGCTGCAACTCATCTTGTTTACTACTGAGCGTCGCAGATACCGTCGCCACGCTGATCGCAGCAATTACTCTTCCATCAGCATCGAAAATCGGTGCACCGATGCCGGTTACCCCGCTATCCACCTCTTCCCGGCTGATTGAATATCCCGTAGAGCGGATCAGAGCAAGCTCAGCCAGGCGTTTTTCTCGGTTAAAAGGTTTTCCGCACGGGAGTGTTTCCGAAGCCGCAGCAATAATTTCTTTGATTTCTTCTTCCGGTAGATAGGCTAAAATCGCTTTGCAAGCTGCCCGGTAATATAAAGGCATCTGTTCACCGATGTTTGCCCGCATTCCTAACCAGTTAGTACCATCAACCTTATCAATCAGAATCCCTTTATGGCCGCTCAATAATACCAGCCCAACAGTGCGACCCGTCTGCTGACTGAGTTCGACCAACAATGGACGGGCCAGTTGGCGAACATCTTGGCAAGCCAAGTATCGAGCGCCTAACCAAGCTGCACACGGACCCAACCGGTAGATTTTGGACCGTGGGTCCTGCTCCAGCAGCCCCCAATCGGCTAGCTTTCTACTCAGCCGTGAGACCACACTTTTATCTAGCCCAAGCTCTCCAGCTAAATCACTTACTCGACTCTCGCCTTGATGGGAAACCAGATATAAAATTGTCAGGGCCCGATCTAACGCTGACATCTGCGCCAACTCCTATAGTTGTTATATACGCAACAGGGTTGCAAAAAATAACTGTAATTACGCAATATTCCTTATTTGTCAATTGATTTCCTGCTAATAGTCTGGTCCGGATAATTAAAGAAAGCCACCGCCGTTACCGGGCGTGGCTCCCTTCTGTCGATGAGTGAACCGACTAGGTAAGCTGTGCTGAGATTAGTTTGACCGCATTAGCAAATAACTCCGACTCATACTCTTCGATCCTACCGTTATCACACAGTTCGGCGATCTCCGGACGAATCGGCAAGGAACCCAAAAACGGCAGATCATACTCTTCGGCCATCTCTTGCGCTTTGCCTTGCCCGAATAGATAGATCTGCTCCTCACAATGCGGACACTCTAAATAGGCCATATTTTCGAACAAGCCTAATATCGGTTTGTCCATCATTTCGGCCATTTTAATCGCTTTTTTGACAACCATTACCGCCAATTCTTGCGGTGAGGTCACGACAACCAGGCCCTTTAAAGGTAAAGACTGCATCACGGTCAAGGGTGCATCACCTGTGCCGGGTGGAAGGTCAACGACCAAATAGTCGAGCTCACCCCAGATCACATCGGTCCAAAACTGTTCGATCACCCCGCCAATAACCGGTCCCCGCCAGACCACGGGGTCATCCTCATTAGGCAACAATAGGTTAATTGACATTACCTTAATCCCATTCGCTGACTCGCTGGGTAGCATTCCGGTCACATTTGTTCTTAACTTTTCGGTAATCCCGAACATCCGCGGAATGCTAGGGCCGGTGATATCGGCATCTAGCAGCCCCACCTGATAACCGGCTTTATTCAGATGACTAGCTAAAAGAGCGGAGACAGAGGATTTGCCGACGCCCCCCTTGCCACTCATCACGGCAATCACGTTAGTAACCTTTGAAAACTCATTTGCCTCTTTTAACAACGACCTTTGCGCCGCTGAACAGGTACCCGCCGATGCGCAGCTTGAACAACTTGCTCCAGTTTCACAATCTGTTGACATTACCTAGCCTCCCATTTGGCCACCAGTACCCAATAACGGGTTAACATATGGTCATTAATTCTGTAATGCTTCTTCAACTTAGCATTGTTATTTCCTGCTTGAAATTACTCAAAAAAAATGGCCCCCGGCGGGGCCAAAACTAAGAAGAAAGAAAGGAGGGTGATGCGCTATGTCTGACAAAACATAACGCTTTATTAGTTCAGCACCTTCCTAAAATAATCCTTCTTATCAAGCAAAAATATTTCACTTAATTGCCTCAAGTGCTAAAATCACGGCGAACAACAGCATAATCGCCCCTGAAAAACGACTGATCCATACCTCCACCTGGGGGGTGACTTTCCTGCGCAGCAAAGAACCGATTAATACTAGGATGAAGAAAAAGAACCAGGAAGCTGTCACTATCCCTGCTGCAAAGATTCCCGACGGCCATGATCCGCCGAGGGTCGTGGCGACCGGTTTGGTTAACCGGCGAGTATCACCATCTATCCGCTCTGCCTGCGCCGGTCGGAAAGAGGATAAACCTAAATAAAGAAGAATCAAAAACCCTCCCCATAACAGCCCTTTTTCAAGCCAGGGGCGTTTCAATAATATTTGCGATAGCCCGACGGCGCCGATGACGATCAGTGTGCTATCGCAAAATCATCCCCAAACCTAATAACAGTCCGCTAAAGTAGGGCCAAGCCCAATCAAACATGCACTCCACCCGCTCTTTTGACCATCATGACAATCCTCTGGTTAAGCCCATATTATAGCACACTTTCCTTCTGACTAACGGATCTGCGCCATATACATGAGATAGTAAGTTAAAAGGGGTGTCTGTCATGGAAAGGTGGCTCAAATACGGGGCGGTAGTCATAACAATATTAGTACTAATTACAGCCGGTGTTTTCTGGCAACGAGGAGTCGAACGCTCGGTTGAGAGCTACTCCACAAAGTTCTCATTATCCCGTGAGCAGGTTGCGGCCCGCAAACCTGTTAGCAAACCGCTAACCGAACGTCTAATACTAGTCGTGCTCGATAAAATAGAAAAGGGAAGCATGCCGGAGATGCCCTTCTTGAACGCCTTGCAGAAAGAAGGCGCCTATCGGCTTCTTAACTCTCAGCCCCCATTCAAGTCTAAACCAACCTTAGCTGTACTTTCCAGCGGTGCCTGGCCGGAGATTAACGGTGTCGTTACCGACTTTTTTGTACAGCAAATCCCGGCCGACAATCTCTTCCGCCGGATAGCCGAGGCTGAATTATCTACCGCTATAGTTGGTCACCAGTGGTGGCAACAGTTAAACGGCCCCTACTTCCGGAGAGAGTCAACCTATTATGGCGCTGAAAAAACTGGCTTACTCACCGACCACCAGACCTATTTGGCAGCTTTGGACTTGGTGCGGCATTCACCTGCGGAGTTGCTCATAATTCATTTCCCCGGCTTGGAAAGACCAGCACGGGTCGACCGGTTAATCGAAAGCCTAGCCCAGGAACTCACTTGGGGAGAAGATACCTTGCTGGTGGTTACTAAAGATAGCCTATTTGCGCTTGGGAATCGAATTTCACCAGGAAACTATACTCCGGCCGAACAAATTGACGTTGCACCAACCATAGCCGCCTTGCTCGGGGTCACTGCGCCAACAGAGGCCCATGGCCGGATATTATGGGATATTCTTGACCTGCCGGCAAGTGTTCGCGCTTTGCTAGCTACCTCCCACAGCCAGTACCTGGCTGAGTTCGTTTCCGCATATGTCGAAACCGGAGGCTACCAAAGGGTCATTCGTAAGTTGCTTTCCGAAGCCGCCTTATTAATCGATGAAGCCGAACGGTTTTCCCGAGCGGCTATGTACGAAGCAGCTTTTCAGAAAGCATGTATAGCAGAAACAATTTTAATTGACACCATGCATAGCGTGCGCCGCGATACCATTTGGCGCGGATATTGGCTTCGGCTACCCTTGGTATTGTTGCTCATCACTGGGTTAGCAGGTGGCATCTGGCTCCTGGATACCCGTCGGAAGATCCTCTTGGCGGTTGGCACCATCATTCAAGCCGGCTTCTTCTGGCTGTTTTACCTCATTTTCTTTGCCAGATCTGCCCATACTCTGATCTCAATCGGAATTCCAAGTTACCTCGCGCTCATACTAGTCCTCGGAGCAGTCTGGGGCATACGCCGTCTGTCGGAACAAACCAAGCGGTTTAGCCTACCCGCCCAAGACTATTGGTCTAGCCTCTTAGATTATTCTTCCGCGGTAGCGGGTACCTTTGCCGGGATCTACTTAACTGCACTGCTAGTCTTTTTGGTTACCGGCAGCAGAGTCGTTTGGTATTATCCTGAGCCGGTACTTTTGTTAACCGGCAAACTGATGGTAAGCCAGGCATTTTATTTGACCCCGGCTCTTATAGCACCGCTATTAATCGCATACTGGGACAATAGGCCTAAAGGGACATCTTTAATTGAGCAGAAGGATTAGCAATAGTTGAAGGCTAATAGATAAGGAACCATAATCTTGGGATAAAACGTCATCGTAAGAAAGAGGGCTCTTCATGGTATTATTTGATACCGGCACTGTTAGGATAAAATATGGTGCCTCCTTTGAATTTTTGGACTTAGAAACGGTGGATCTCCGCTCAATTATCGCTCCCAACGGCAAGGATCCGATTGATAATATCACAACAGCTGTTACCGATGTTCTTGACGAGCCATCCGATCATAGCAGGCCTTTATCTGGTCGCATTAAACCGGGTGAGACGGTGCTCTTAGTGGTGACGAGCTATTATGAACGGTGGTATCGTCCTCATCTCTTTTTAGCACCGCTCTTAGACTACCTGAACAACCACGGGGTGCCGGATGGCGATATTGCAATTTTAATCGCCAACGGATCATTGCGTCCCCGGTCAGATCAGCATCGTTGCATCGTCGGCGATGATGTTCAAAGCAGGGTAACCATCTACGACCATGATTGTACCAATAACGACCTTGCCTATCTTGGTACCACCACCCAAGGGGTTCCGGTTTACGTCAACAAACTGGTTAAAAGTTATGACCATTTGATTTTGACTAATGTGATCGGTTACGATCTGTTGGCGGGCTTTAGCGGCGGACGCACCTGTATTTGCCCGGGCATTAGCGGTGAAGAGACGATCAAAGCCAACCATAACCTGGCCACTCTCTCGAGTGCCGGTTATGAAATCGGCCCCGGTCTACTCTCTGCCAACCCGCTGCACCAAGATATGATGGAGATTTGTTCTCTGCTTAAACCAACTTTCAACCTCAGTGTTGTTTGTAACGACGCCGGCAAACACGTCGCCTATTTTGCCGGAGATTGGGATACATCTTGGGAGATGGGCTGTCATGCGCTACATCAACTATATGCAATCCCAGTAACAGATCCGACAGATGTCGTTATTGCCTCGGTCGGGGGTTATCCGAAGGATGAGACCTTTTACGGCGCGGTAAAAGGCCTTTGCCAATCCACGGGCTCGGTTAAGCCAGGCGGGACAATCATCTACTTGGCCGAATGCAGCCAAGGCCATGGTAATACGACCTTTTTCCAATCCATGCAGCTCGGGAGTTTGCAACAAATCGAACTATCGCTAGCCTCAGACTTTAGTGTGCCTAAACAAATTGCCTTTTTGCATGCTCAGGTCTCCCAAGCGCATCAGATTATTTTGGTCAGTTCGCTAAATGAGGTAGAGTGCCGTAAATTAGGTATGACCCCGGCTTCTACGCTGCGTGATGCTATTTCCATGGTTACCGCTAGATATAATAGAAAGCCTGAGGTAGCAGTGCTTCCCCAGGCTGATTTGACTCTTCCGATTCCCTTGGTTTAAGAGACTAATTAGATTTCAACCGTTTGCTCCGTCGGCTGTTTTCTTGAAAATAGTCGGCGGATTTTTTGTCCCCAGTTATCAAAGGAATAGTAGATAACTGGAACAACAACCAAGGTCAAAATCGTTGACGCGCTCAGGCCGCCAATAACCACAACTGCTAGCGGTTTTTGCAGTTCCGACCCTTCTCCTCCACTAAATGCCAAGGGAATCAAGCCCAAAATAGTCGTTAAAGCAGTCATCATAATCGGCCGTAGTCGGATCGGCCCGGTCGTCAGCAGAGCCTCATAGGTTGAGAGCCCATCTCGGCGGCGCAAGATATTGGCAAAGTCCACCAACACGATTGAGTTGTTTACTACAATGCCAGCCAGCATAATTATGCCGATAATTGAAACCACCGAGAGGTTCTGCCCACTGACAAACAGACCAATCAGAACCCCGATCACTGCTAACGGTACAGCCATCATAATGGTAAATGGATGAACCAGCGATTCGAACTGGGAAGCCAAGAGCATATATACCAGCAAAACAGCGAGGGCTAAGGCTAAGAACAGATCATTAAAGGCGCTGATCATCTCTTCAGATTGCCCGGCCAACTCTATCTGATACAAGCCATCTAATGGATACTCATCAATTCTCGCCTGAATATCGGTCGTAACGCTGTTAAGATCTCGACCAACAATGTCAGCAGAAACATAGACCGTACGCTGCTGGTTCTCCCGTGAGATTGCATTTGGACCCTCAACTACTTTGAGTTCCGCCACCTCACTTAGCGGTACGGTAACACCAATAGGAGAAGGAATTAGTAAGTTGCGCAGAGATAAGATATCTCGCGAGTCTTCATCGGTAAGCGTAACTATAACATTGAGTTCTTCGCCGTCAACCCGATACTGAGTAGCGGTAGTGCCTTGTACCGCCGTACGAATATGTGAAGCAACCGTGTAGGCAGTCAGCCCCAAAGCTGAAGCTCGGTTTCGGTCTAGGCTAACTTGCAGCTCCGGACGGCCATCATCGATACTAGATTCTACCTCTCTAGTACCTTCTACAGCCTTAATTAGTTCAACCAGATCATCGGAGATCTTTCGTAAGGTATCAAGCTCCGGCCCCTGGATCTTAATATTGATCGGCTTCGTCGATCCACCCATACTCATCATCGACAAAGACTGCACGCTAATCTCTGCACCTACCAAACCAGCTACTTGCTGCCGGACTTCCTCGATAATCTCGTTGGTACTACGTGTTCGTTCGGCGGTGTTGACCAAACGGACGTAGTAGCCCGCTCGATCGCCCTGGGAGGTGAAGCTAGAAAAATCCATGCCTAAACCGGTCCCCACCGTCGTTGTTACCGCTTCAATCTCGGGTATTCCAGCCAAAACTTCATCTACTTTAGCTACAATCGCCTCAGTTTCTTCCAGTACTGTGCCTTTAGCCATGTAAATATCAATGCTGAACTCCCCAGAATCCATCGCAGGCAAAAACTCAGCGCCAATGCGTGGAATTAGGGCCAAACTTGCGACCAAAACTAGCGTCGTGAGGGCAATTGTAGATTTGCGATGATTCAAACACCACGCGAGGATCGCCTTATACCATTTGGTTACCCCTTTGATCTGCACTCCTTCCGGATTGATGACCTGAGTCCGACCTAGCCTTAATAGCTTTGAAGAAAGCATCGGTACTAGAGTCAAGGCTACTAATAATGAGGCAATCAACGAAAAGGCAATAGTTAAAGAGAGCTCCTTAAAAATCTCTGAGGTTAGCCCAGAAGTAAACACCACCGGCAAAAAGACGATGACTGTGGTGAGGGTCGAAGCTGTGATAGCGAGCCCGACCTCGGAAGCTCCTTCTACTGCAGCTTGGACGGGCGAATAGCCTAGCTGTCGATAGCGGTAAATATTCTCCAACACGACAATAGCGTTGTCAACCAACATTCCCACGCCCAAGGCCAAGCCACCTAAGGTCATCATGTTTAAGTCCAAACCGGCAAAGTAGACCAAAACGAAGGTGGCAATAATCGAAACCGGAATAGAGATGCTGATAATCAAGGTGCTGGTGAAATTGCGTAGGAAAAGTAGCAGAATAATAACTGCCAATAAGCCGCCCTGGATAGCGTTGCCTTTTAAGCCATCGATCGAGAACTGGATATACTGTGCCTGGTCCATGACCACGTCGAAGTTAATATCGCCAGGCAACTCGGCCCGGATCTTATCCATCTCCTTGCGAACAGCACGGGATACATTTACGGTATTGCCATCAGTCTCTTTACTGATCGCCAAACTCACCGCAGTTTTCCCATTTAGCAGCACGTAAGCAGAAGCGTCTTCAACGGTATCAGCAACCTGCGCAACCTCTTTGAGCTTGACCATTACACCTGTCGGTGAAACGATATTTAAGTCAGCGATCTGGCTGACATTGGCAAACTCGCCGGTGGTTCGCACCATAAACTCCATATTTCCGGAACGAACCGATCCACCCGGTAGGTTCAGGTTCTCAGCCTGCAGGGTCTGAATAATCGATTGCAAAGAAAGTCCATAGGCGTGCAATTTGGCTTGGTCCACCGAGACCTTGACTACCCGGGTTAATCCACCGGATACCCCGACTGATGCCACACCCTCGATCCGTTCAAGGCGCGGCTTAATCTCTTCATCGATCAGTGTTTTCAAGGCCACCAAGTCATCGGTACCACTAACCGCTAGGGTCATCACCGGCATCATGGATGGATCAAATTTAAAGACCATTGGACTATCTGCTCCATCAGGCAGATATCCTTTAATCAAGTCTAGTTTCTCCCGGACATCCAGGAGAGCAAAATCCATATCTGTGCCCCAGTTAAACTCGGCAACCACGATGGACTGCTCTGCCGCTGAGGTTGAAGTCAGATTGGTGACGTTGGCAACTGTCCCTAGGGTTTCTTCGATCGGCCTGGTTAACAAATTCTCGACTTCTTGCGGACCGGCACCAGAGTATGTGGTTATTACCGCTGCCACCGGGAAATTCATCTTTGGTAGCAGGTCCATATTTAAACGACCCGTAGAAACCAGCCCTAACACCACAATCAGCAGAAAAGCCATAAAGGTGGTTACCGGGCGTTTAACGGATAAATCTGATATTTTCATTTACTTCACCTCAACCAACGAACCGTTTTGGACCTGATGCTGACCTTTGCTGATAACCACACTATCTTCGGCCAATCCCGCAACTACCTCAACATACTCGTTGTCACTTAGCCCGAGGTCAATCAACTGCTCCGTTGCCCGGCCGTTGACGACGGTATATACATAGGGTTGGCCATGCTGATACATCACTGTAGAAGTTGGAATGATTAGCGCATCAGAAGCTTTTCCAGTTATGATGGAAACTGTGCCGAACATTCCCGCTTTTAGCTGCCGATCGGCGTTGGCAACGCTGATTTCAACTGGAAACTGCCTAGTCTGTGGGTCTGCCATCGGACTGATCGAGGAAATCTTCCCCACAAAACTAGTCCCCGGCATCGCGGTAGCGGTTAAAGATACTTCTTGGCCAATTGCCAATTTATTGATGTAAGTCTCCGGAATCACCGCCAAAGCTTTCATCGTGGAAAGGTCGGTGATTACCCCGGCAGGTGAGCCAGGAGCAGATATACTGCCCGCTTCGACGTTCAACTGAGCCACCTGACCAGCAATTGGAGCAGTTACCTTCGTATACTCAAGCTGCAACCGGGCCAGATCAACAGCGGCTTTCGCTTGTTTAACCTGTGCCCTGATGGCCATCAATTGTTCTTCCGAAGCACCCTTTTTGACCATGGCCAAGCGGGCCACCGCAGCCTGGTAACCGGCTTCTGCGACCTCAACCTGCGTTTTGGCCGCATCTACCTGAGCAACCATCGCACGGGGATCAGCATATGATTCTCTGGCCAAGTCAAGGGCCTCGACCGCCGCCTTTAGCCCAATTTCTGCTTGGTTTAGCCGTTCAACCGCTGCTTCGTAGCCGGCTTTGGCCGACTCATATTGCAGCCTGATCCCGTCGAGTTGCTGCCGAGAGATCATCTCCTTGCTAAAGAGCTCCTGCATGCGGTTGTATTCGGATGTCGCGTTTTCATAGGCGATCTTGGCCTGGGTTACCCCGGTCTTGGCCGCCTCGATCTGGGATTTAGCTAGGTCGACCTGAGTTTCAGCACCTTGTACGGCCTGCTTGAACTGGGTCCGGTCGGCCAATATCTTTTCGGAATTCTCAAGTCCCTTTTTCGCTCCGATTAATCCGGCTTCCGCTTGAATCACCGCTGCCTCAGCCTGCTCTAATTCCTCTTTAGAAGCACCTTTTTCGATCTGTGCTAAATTGGCTTTAGCAGCCTCATAGGCGGCCTCAGCCTGTGCAGCCTGTAATGCATATTGGCGATCATCAATTATATACAGCGTTTGACCTTTTTTGACCGTATCGCCTACTTTAACTAAAACCTTATCTACAGTCCCGGAAACCTTAGCAATAATCGGGATAGAACTATTCGCTGAATAAGTTACATTGAACGTGGTTTGCAGAACTAAGTCACCCCGGCTGGCGCGAACCACCTCTACCGGAATACTCTTCTCCGAGCTTTCCGGTTGCGCCTGACCTGTTGCTAAAGTTGCAACGGCCGCACTCTCGGGCTGACTCTTTCCGATAATAAAGAAGCCAACCGTGGCTAACAAAGCTATTAAAACTACTATGATCAGCCCTTTACGCATTTACATCTACCCCCGCAATGTAGTTTTCAATCTGACCCATCGCCTTGTATAGATCTAACACAGCTAGATGATAGTCATATTCAGCATTAATCTCACTGTTTTGCGCTTGATTTAAAGTGCTTTGAGCGGTTAAGACCTCAAGGTTTGTGGCTGCTCCCAACTCGAACTTGGCCTCGGTAAATTCGTAATTTTCCCGCGCCTGTTTGACGGTCAAGGCTGCCAATTCTTTAGCTTGAATAGCCTCGGAAACAGCCAAGTGTTTCTGTCTAACTTCAAGGCTGATACCGTTTTCGACCTGAGCCAGAGAGTTCTCGACCTTGGTCAATCCGGCTTGGGCCTCAGCCACCCCAGCTGCCCCGGCTCCGCCATCGTAAAGCTGCCATTGGGCGCTCAAGGTTAACCTCCAGGAGCCATCGAGGCTTAACTTGTCTCCCTGGCTATCATATTGTCCTATCGCGACTACCATCGGCTTTCGGTAGGATTCGGCCATCTGAAGGTTCTCTTCAGCTAAAGCTTGAGCGATCCGGAGTTGCTCTAACTCCGGTCGGTTATCCATGGCCGATTTGATCGCCTCAGCGAGCGGTGGAACGGGCACTGAGACCCCTTGAACGGGCAAGCCGGCCAACACCAGCTCGGATTCGGCTTGGATACCAAGTAGGTTTTTCAAGCTCTCCTCAGCTAGTTTCGCCCCATGCTGCGCTTGCAGGAACCCTTGTTCAGCTTGGCGGAGCCGAACCCGGGTTTCCAGCAGATCCGATTTGGTGGCATAACCCAACTCATAATTGGTCTCCACGAATTTTAGATGTTCGGCTGTAGTCCTGACGAACTCACTGGCCAGTTGGACGAAGCTACGCGCCTTGAGCAGGTTGGTATAACCTTGAATAGCGCGGTAGATCAAGTCGTCAACCGCCTGGTCGTATTCGAGCTGTGCCGAGTCCGCTCCCAAGCGAGCCAGTTTTAGTCCTGAGTCGACCTTGCCCCCGGTATATAGGGGCCATTGTGCAGAGAGAGTGGTGGTAAAAATATCCTGAGGTCCTTCGACGCCAGGCATGATAACTGGTTTCTCTCCCAAACGTGTATAACTACTGCTCACCGTGGCGGTCGGGCGCTTACCGGCCTCCGCCTTCTCTAGCCGGGCCAGAGCCTCCGCTACCCCAGCTTGGACCGTACCGAGATTGACCTCATTTTGCACCGCCAACTTGATTGCACTCGCTAAATCTAGATTGATCTGCCCGATACTTTCCGCCAGTACCGGTATTGCTGTAGCTATGATCACTAACAATACAACAGCCACAGACCTGGTTACTCTGTGGTAAATTGGCATTATTTCACTCCCCTTAAAACCCTAGCTTGTTTTGAGCTAATACCCTCTAAAAATAGAGTCAAAATTAGGTCTGTCTCGGCCTCCTTATTGATCTCCTCCAAAGTGAAGAGTTGTTCGCTGCCGATCGAAGAGACCACACCAGCTAACACCTTTGCCATGTGCTTATCATCCAAATCGTCCCGAAACACACCAGCTTTAACACCCTGACTGATCAGTGCAAAGTTGAGCTGGTCAAATTTCTCGTGCCATTCAATCATCTTGTGGTAAAACTCTGTGCTTAGACCCTGAATTCCACCATTGCTAATAATTTTCCCTAAATGACTTTGTCCTCCAAAAAAATCTAAATATGCCATGATAAATCGGCGCAGTTTTTCAATCGGGTCAGTTCGATCCGTAACAATCTGCTCCAAGTTGGCGTAGAGCTTGTCTAAGCTATTATCAAGTAGACCAAGAAACAAATCTTCTTTACTGGTGAAGTACCAGTACACCGTCCCCTTCGCCACCCCAGCCTGTTCGGCTATTTTTGTCATCGTTGCCTGATGGTAACCATACTCCCCGAAGGTCTTGGCCGCAGCATCTAAGATCTTAAGCTTAGTCTCCTCCGGAGGGTTAGGGCAAAGGTCTCTTTGCGTCGTCACAACTTCTCCTCCCCCTCTCGACCGGACGGTCAGTCAAGCACAATTTTACCTAGAGTGTGCAATAATGTCAACACCCCTAATTAATTACATGTACAACCTCAATTGCGATTTTCGTAGGTATCGATCAGCTGTCGCAGGGCATCGAGATGAGCTTGATCCGCGCTCAGAATCTGCCTGATTAGTTTTTCAGAGACCGGATCTAACTTTCCCTCTACAAGCTTTATCGCACTCTTTATTCCGATATCCTCGCCTTCTAGAGCTCTTTTAGCAATATCCAAATCTGTTTGGCCGGTAATTTCCGCCACTTCCATCATCGTTCTGGCCATTATCCCCGCTAATCCGGTAGATTCTTCCGGCTTCCCACCCAGCTCCTGAATCCGCTGAGCAATATCTGCCGCATGCCGTTTATGCTCCCGCTGAATCCGGGCTAATTCATTTTTTATGCTGTAGTTTTGCGCATTATGAACAAATTCGTTATAGGATCGTATTGCCATGTGTTCCCCTTTAAGAACAGCATTTAGGGCGCTAATGATCCTCTGTTTTGCCGCATCACTCATGATTAACCCTCCTAAAACGTGTACTGCCCCTAGTATCACCAAAGGAGTTTTCCGGCTCTCCACGAAAATTGAATACAACCTAGAAAAAAAGGATCGGAAAGGCAGTGGCACCATCATGAAACAAAAACGAGGGTATATCACAGCTCTATTGCTGATCATCGGACTGGTCCTAATCGTGATGCCGGCGGAAAAAACTCTGGGAGCCTGGATCAAGTGGGTATATTTGCATGCCTCATTTGATGCCGTGGCTCTACTTGCTTTTTACGCCGCAGCTATTCTGGCTGTAGGGTATTTGATTTCCACGCGCCAAATCCTGTACCAATACAGCACTGGACTGTGGAAAGCAGGCACAATTCTCTGGTTTGGCGGTTGGATAGTGGGTACTGTCCTCGGCATCGTGCTCTGGGGAGGCTGGACCACGGCTGAACCGCGCAATCTGCTAGCCCCGGCAATCTTGCTCTTGGGTGTCGGTGGCTGGTTAATCTCAGCAAATCTGTCAACCAAACGCGGTGCCGCGATGGCCTTAATCTGCGGTGCTGTACTCATCTGGTCGGCTCTAAACTTCACCGGGAGGGTCATTCATCCGTTAAACCCCATTGGCAGCGGAACCACACTGATGAAAGCATCATATGCAACTTTAATGTTAGCCATGGGCTTGGTAGGGTGGGAAATCACCAAAAAGATGGCTGGTACAGTTCGATAGGCTTTAAAGCAGTTTTTGCATCAATACTATATCTATCCAGCGGTTGAACTTGTACCCTGCTTGCTGTAATACACCTGCCTGAGCAAACCCAAAGCTGGTATGTAACTTGAGGCTGGCAGTATTTTCACTGCTGATCCGGGCTATCAAACTATGAAATTCATGATGTTTGGCCAAACTAAGCAACTCCTGGAGCACGGCCTTGCCCACACCCTGGTTGTGATACTTAGCGGAAACATAGATTGAATGCTCGGCTGTGAAGCGATACCCAGGCTTTTCAGAATAGGGAGACAGGCTGCCCCAACCCATAACCTCACCGGTGTTCTCGGTTTCAACCGCGATAATCGGGTACCTTCCGCCGTACTTGCGAAACCACACCAAACGATCTGCTACCGACACCGGATCAAGATCAAAAGTAGCCGTACTACCGACAACAGCTTCGTTGTATATTGCGGTAATTGCCGGAACATCTCTTTCTTCTGCGTTGCGAATGATCATTTCTTGATACTCTCTCCATTCATATATTCACTCAAAACAAGAGAAATTTTCGGTCATATCGGTTATATTACCTGCAAGAGGTGATAATATGATGCATTTTTGGCCTAGCGGAGGATTAAATATCTGGACGTTGTTACCCTCCCTGTTCTGGATGTTAATTATTGCTGGGGTTTTCCTCTTAATCCGGTCTTATTTGACAACTAGACCGCTACAAGTCGGCGGCCCGCATTCAGCCATCGAAATTTTACGGCAACGGTATGCCAAAGGCGAACTGTCTCAGGAAGAATACTTGCGGATGAAACAAGATCTCGCTGAGGAGGAGAGCCAGTGAAACCTCGTCTCTTTCGATATTTGGGCATTGGCTTGCTGGCCATCGGGATCGTCGGCGTTTTCGTAACTCAACTTAACAACGGAAGCGGTTTCTTGGCCGACCCCGGGTATTATCCGGCCAGGCCGGGTGGGCCCCCGTGGAGCTCTGAATTTGGCCCTTATTTACCACCGCAAGGCTGGCAAGATCCCGAAGAAATCTACCCCGGAAACTCCGATGGAAACACAGGGTTTGGACCGGTTCCCGGTCCCTATTTCCCGGGAAACTCCAATAACCAGGATCCGCAAGAATCTTACTCCTCTAACGGCGAAAGCATTTACTACTCTCTCGTTACCCTCGATGGTGAACCGATTCTGGCCCAAGTACGCAATACCGGACGCTTGCAAACGGATCTCAGTTGTGCTGGATGTCATGGGGAAACCGGCAGGGGAGGTTTTCTACAGATGCGAAACTGGTCAGTTGTTGTTCCAGCCATCGATAATCAGACCCTCCGCTCTGATCTCGGCGGCGGCGATTCGCTACGCCCGGCGTATACAGACGACACCCTTAAAGATGCGATCACGCGCGGAATAGACTCACAGGGAAAGCGCCTGGACTACTCGATGCCCCGCTTTCAAATACAGGGCAAAAACCTGACAGACTTGATTTCTTTCCTAAAAACCCTAAAAGCTTATGGATAATCCCCCCAGAGCATGCTTTTATTTCATCAAGGAAACCCACCTGCCAAAGCAGTAAATAAGTAAAGGTAAGCCCTCTGGTCGCACCAGCATTTGTAGCAAGAAGGGAGAAAAACAAGTGAAGCTTCGTTCAAGCATTTGGGCTACCATATTACTATTGGGGATCTACTTTTTCAGCGGTGGCTCAGCTGACTCAGTTGCCAGCGGTGGTCTGGCTGATCTCACCCCCTCACGGACAAAAACTGATAGCATTAAAGGCAAAGTGATTGTTGTTGACCCCGGACATGGCGGGTATAATGCGGGCGCTGTGGGAGCGAGCGGAAAGACGTGGGAGAAAACCAATGTCTTGTTCATCGCCAAGGACTTGAAAACAATGCTCGAGGCAGCCGGAGCAACCGTGATCATGACCCGGGAAACTGATATTTCTCCCGAATCAAAAACGAGAAATCAACTGGAAACCAGGGTACATATCGCCAACCAGGCCAACGCGGATCTATTTGTTAGCATTCATAATGATGCTAATAGGGACCGCAATATCGTCGGGACTACTACGTATTATTACGGCTCTGCCAAAGGCAGACAGCTCGCTGAAAGCGTTCAAAATTCCTTGGTAGCGGCATTAGGCTCACATGATCACGGAGTGAAATCATCCCCTTATTACGTCCTCCGCAATACTCGCATGCCGGCCATCCTTGTTGAGGTCGGATTCATCTCGAACTACTGGGAGGAAAAGAGGCTTGCCGATCCGGCTTACAGATATAAAGCGAGCCAGGGTATTTTTGAAGGAATCAAGCGCTACTTCAGCAATTCATCTTTTGAGACAGCACGTTAGAAACCTTGAACAATATGGCCTTCCCCTGTATTCTCTGGCGGGGGAAGGTTTCTGTTTTTAACGCTGAACAACCGATACAAAAATAGGAGATAGCCCCAGATTAAAACGGCGTTGCCCAGCAGAGCGATCCCCGTCACCCTCGCCC
>CAZAAT010000030.1:0-25973 GCA_964483175.1 uncultured Bacilli bacterium | reverse complement strand
GAAGTGACTGAAGATGGTATAATAAAGTGCTGCTGGGGTGTGCAATGTGTCCTCAGGGTGTAGTATAATAAGTTTGACAGCTTAATATGGGGGCGCTTGGTATCGACGGGGAGTTGTAGAGGCAAGGGTAGCGAGCCGAGTTTTCCGCCAGACTCGTTAAACGGGTGGAACGGCTTACAAATGCCGATTACGATTACGCTTTAGCTGCTTAATAACTAAGTAGCTCGTCCGCTTCGGGCTTGTCGATGGCCTGAAGTCCGGGCGTCATGATAATCGACTACTGCCTTCCTGGCTCTCGGCGGGATCGGCGGGAAACCATACCGGGATAGTTGGCTCGACAGTTTGCCTAGCGTCGGTCGGGACAGCGAAATTTTAAACGTTAGGCTGCGCTCGGAGAAGCTCTTGTTTGTACCTCTTCGGACGTGGGTTCGACTCCCACCGCCTCCACCATAATTATAGCAGGCGCGATGCTTGCTTTTTTGTTTTTTCTCAGACATATTTAGATGTTTTAGCAACTATCCCAACTCAGGCAGGGTCGGCTTATTACCAGCAAGTCAGAGGCTGCCCAATCATTGCTGAGACAGCCTCTATAAGCTAAGATTTTTTCAGTTTTGCTCGACACTGGGCGCAGTAGCCAATTCCGTTTTCGTCCGTATAAGCTATGGTCTTGCCACCCTTAACCTGGGTGGGTGAGAGACGTTCCCCGCAACCACCGCAGCAGCAGGGTGTTTCTTTACGTGTCATCGATTCCCTCCAAGACATGTGATATACTTATTTTTACTCACTGCCTCAATTAGATGCTTGACAATATTTACATCTACGCTTACTATGTCCGCGAGTCATACTGCTTAATAAAGGGCACTCTAAACGAGAGGGGAAATCAGGATGTCGAAAGCAGATATCGGATTAATCGGCTTGGCGGTAATGGGTCAAAACCTTGTACTTAACATGGCTAACCATGGCTACAAAGTAGCAGTTTTTAATCGGACCACCTCTGTAGTTGACGAGTTTTTGGCCGGGCCAGCTCGTGGTAAAAACATTGTTGGGGCGTATACCCTGGCTGAGTTAATTGATAGTCTAGAAGCACCTAGAAAAATAATGCTCATGGTTAAGGCCGGCCAAGCGGTGGATGCTGTTCTCGACCAGCTAATCCCCTTGCTAACTCCGGGTGATGTCATCATCGATGGCGGCAACTCATTTTTTAAAGACACTATCCGGCGCACCAAATTAGCGGAAGAAAAAGGCTTGCTCTATTTAGGCACGGGGGTCTCCGGAGGAGAAGAAGGAGCGCTTACGGGGCCGAGTATCATGCCTGGAGGCTCGCCCAAAGCGTGGGAACTAGTAAAGGATTTATTGATAGACATCTCTGCCAAAGTTGCTGGTGAGCCGTGTTGCGCCTATCTAGGTCCTGATGGATCAGGGCATTACGTGAAGATGGTTCATAACGGCATAGAATATGCCGATATGCAGTTAATTGCTGAGGCCTACCACCTAATGAAAGAAGTCCTCGGGATGTCAGCCGCGGAGATGGGCTCGGTCTTTGCCAAGTGGAATGAGGGCGACCTAAAATCATACTTGATCGAGATTACAGCCGATATATTGCGCTATGCAGATCAGGATACCGGTAGGCCACTGGCAGATTTGATCCTTGATAGCGCCGAGCAAAAAGGCACCGGGAAATGGACCTCAGAGGAGTCATTGGATCTTGGGGTGCCGTTGACGATAATCACCGAGGCCGTTTATGCCAGATTTCTCTCGGCCCAAAAGGCGGAAAGAATAGCGGCTAGCCAAGTCTTAACCGGCCCGACGCAAAGACCTACCGTCGATCGAGAACAGTTTCTGAGCCAGTTGGAAAAGGCCTTATATGCGGCCAAGATCTGCGCCTATGCCCAGGGCTTCGCCTTATTGCGCGAGGCCGCTAAGGTTTATTCATGGAATCTGGATTTCGGACAGATCGCTTTGCTATGGCGCGGCGGTTGTATCATCAGGGCGCAGTTTTTGAATAAAATCAATGATGCCTATCAGCTTAATAGCGATCTAGCTAATCTAATGCTCGACCCTTATTTTAATGAAACACTCGCCGAAGCGCAGGAGTGTTGGCGCAGCGTTGCTATGACAGCAATCGCAGGCGGGATACCGACCCCGGCCATGACCTCAGCGCTAGGGTACTATGATTCCTATCGTCAGGAGCGTTTACCTGCCAATTTGGTCCAAGCCCAACGTGATTATTTCGGGGCCCACACTTACCGTCGCCTCGACCAGGAAGGCATTTTTCACACCGAATGGACGGTTAAGTAGGAGTCTACCCTAACCGGTTGGCCGCTGCGGATTGATTCGAGGATGGAAAAGACTAGCTTGGCGTCGCCAAATTCGACTTCCGGCGGGACGGCAAGCTGTTCTCTACCCAGCCAGGCGTTGTATAGATTTAACAGCTCATTGTAGTATCCTCGCTGGGCTTGGTACGGGATTTGGGTGCTAGTGCCGTCGTTGAAGGCAACATTAACCGTTTGGCAATCGCGTTCTTCAAGATAGATCATTCCTTGATCACCGAAGATCCGCAGTCCCGTTAGGGGTCGTTGCATTTCTTTTCCCGCGGT
Organism: uncultured Bacilli bacterium; assembly: GCA_964483175.1. Taxonomy (GTDB): domain Bacteria; phylum Bacillota; class UBA5301; order UBA5301; family UBA5301; genus JAAYHC01. The sequence continues at coordinate 23,376 of CAZAAT010000030.1, read as the reverse complement.
AAAAAAGCTAAAAGTACCGATAACGCCGGAGACGAAGCGTAGAGTGGCTGTAACGACCGAATAAGGAGAGTAATCATATCCCTGGGTTTTACCATGGGCAAAGACTTCTGCCACCGGGCCAAAGATATGGTGTAACCCGGCGAGATCATGAATTCCCGTATCCAAAATAGCTCCGCCCGGATACTCGGGGTGTTGTCGCCACTCTGTAGATGGGAACAAACCCTCAGATAAGTCACACAGGAAGCAATTAACTCGGTTCTGCAGAAAATAATGAACCTCACCAATGCGTTTTGACTGTACCAGTTCCCGGATAATTTGGTATTCTTCGTTGTATCGGTAGTTTTCAGCGATATTAATCGCCACGCGGTATTTGCGGGGCAGTTCAACAAAGGCTTCAGCCTGCTCGAAGGTCGGAGCTAAAGGCTTTTCACATAAGATTATCCGATTTGAACCGGAAAATGCTCTGGCTGCAGCTTCTGTTACCTCGAAATTCAGCTCAATTGGCACCATGATATCTACGCCATCGAGGTCAGTGCGGCTCAATAGTTGGCGGTAATCAGAGTAAACGTTTTCGGGGCTAATCTGCAGCCTGCTCGCCCAGTATCTGGCTTTTTCGATCTCGGTATCCGCGAGCGCCACCAGTTCGAACTTATCCTGCAGTTCCTGATAAGCGGGGTAGTGTAATTTTTCGAAGGCCAGGCCTGTTCCGATTATTCCCATGCGCATTTTGTACATCATTATCCATCTCCAATCGTATCCAGCAGGTTCATAGTGTGCATAATGAGCCTAGTCATATTCTTTGTTTTCGGAAGGGGCGTTATGAGGTGAAGTTTACCGCAGCAGATTATTTGGTGGGCTTGCTGGCGAATATAGGCGTCAGGCGGATATATGGGGTGGCGGGAACAGCTATTTTTCCACTGCTTGATGCCATTAGCCGCCAACCTAATTTAACTTTTGTGGCGGCCACCAATGAACTCAGTGCGGGCTATATGGCGCTCACTGAAGCCCGTCTGACTGGTGGGTTAGGGGTTTGCACGGCAACTTCCGGGCCTGGCGCTGCCGGCCTGGCATCGCCTGTTGCCGATGCTTACTTTGACGCCCAGCCGCTCTTGGCGATCACCGGCCAGGTCAAGGTTGCTCAGGTGGCGACCGGCACAAGTCAGTACTTTGCCCAGCAGTCGTTCTACCAATCGATAACCGGTCTGAGCGAACAGGTTTTCAGTGGATCGGCTCTGCGGGAGGTGCTGACGCGCGCCATCGGGACGGCGTTAACTGAGCGGACCGCAGTACACCTTGGCATCCCGGGGGATGTATTCGCACAGGCTGTCGAGGCCGGGCTACCGGAGCTAACCTGGCAGCCGCTAGAAAATAGATCGGGAGATATCCAAGCAACAGCTGATCAGATTCGTTCATTTAGACGCCCATTGATCCTGCTCGGCTCTGAAGCTGCTTCTACCACCGGGGACTGGCTGCACCTGGCTGAAAAGCTTGGTGCAGTTCTTGTAGTTGCTCAGGCTGCCAAAGGGTTGGTTGGAGGAGATCATTATTTAAACATCGGCGGAATCGGTGAATCATACTTACCATCTGTGGTGAGCAAAGCAGACGGAATAATTATGATTGGCAGCGCCCCATATGAGAAACCATTTCTGCCGCGGGTGCCAACGGTGCAGATAGCCACCAAGACAGGGAACTTGGATTGGAGCTTGCCATTGGTGGCCCCGCTGACAGGGAATTTTACGTACTTAGCCAAGAAGCTTATGGAGATAGTACCGAGACAGAATACTGACAGCACATGGGTGGCGGAAATTGCGGAGAGCAGAAAAGAGCTGCAACGTCAGCTTACGGCCGAGGCTAAGCATAGCGAGGAACCGATCCACCCTTCGAAACTGATGTCGGCTCTGAGCCTTCACATAGCCGAAGATGCGATCATCGCCCTGGATATTGGCGCTTTTATCCATTGGTTTGATAAATCATTTTGGGCGAAAAAACAAACTGTTTTACTATCTAACTATTGGCGCGGCATCGGTGCCGGACTGCCGGCGGCAATTGCAGCCAAAATGGCTGACCAGGTGCGTCAAGTTGTGGCGATAGTGGGAGATGGTGGTTTGCTGCTGAATTCAGGAGAATTAGCAACATTGAGCCGCTACAATCTCGCTGTCGTCGTAATAGTAGTAAATAACGGCTCATATGACCTTGAACGGCAAAAAATGCAGCAAAAAGGGGCAAGCTTAGTCGGAACAGACTTGCCCCAGGTTGATTTTAATCATTTGGCAGCAGCGTACCAGTTAGCATACCGCGCGGTTTCCAATGTCGGTGAACTCGATTCGGCGCTAACAGAGGCGTTGGCCGCGACCGAGCCAATCTTGGTCAACGTCTATTGTTCTAGTCCGGAATTGGTCGATTTAGTAGTACTTTAAGCCGACTTTCTCTTTGATCTCTTGCAAGTTAGCCTGGGCGATTTTCCGAGCTTGCTCCGCTCCGCGGCTGAGAATAGTTCTGAGTTGTTCCGGCTGCTCTTTCAGGGCCAGGTAGCGTTCGCGAATCGGAGTTAATCCTGCCACGATGTGTTCGGCAACCGCCTCTTTCAGTTCGGAATAGCGGATGGTCTGCTCAGCATAATCGTCCTTGAATTTGTCCACTACATCTTGAGAAGCAAAACTCTCAAGCAAGGTAAACAAGTTAGCTACTCCTGGTGGCATCTGGTCAGAATCCGCGTCAGAAGCGGTAACAGCGCGCTTGATTTTCTTACGGATGGAATCTGGTTCCTCCGTTAAAGCAATATAGCTGCCCGGGATGGATTTGGACATCTTTTTGGTTGGCTCATTTAATGCCATAACCTTTGCGGCTTGGGTAAATATGCCTTCTATTTCCGGGAAAGTCTCGCCATAGGTATTGTTAAAGCGACGGGCAATGTCCCGGGTTAGCTCGAGATGCTGGGTCTGGTCCTGCCCCACGGGAACCCCCTCGGCTTTATAGATTAAAATATCTGCCGCCATCAGAACCGGATAGCACAATAATCCGGCCCCGATTGATTCGGCATTTTGTCCTTGAGATTTGTCCTTATATTGCGTCATTCTTTCTAACTGTCCGACCGGGGTCAGGCAGGTCAAGATCCAACTGAGCTCGGTGTGTTCTGGAACATCTGATTGCACAAAAAGAGTGCAACGCTCTGGATCCAATCCGGCAGCTAGCAAGGTTGCGGCCAAATCCATTACATTAGACGCAAGGGTTTCAGCTTGCTGGGGGATTGTGATCGCGTGGTAGTTGACAATGCTAAAGATACTTTCATAATTATTCTGAAGGTCAACCCAGTTTTTGATGGCTCCGAGATAATTACCTAAATGGATGATACCTGTTGGCTGGATACCTGAAAAAATGCGTTTTGACAATGGAAACCCTCACTTTAAATAGTGCTCTGATTATTGCCATTAATTATATGTCATCGTTTTGTAGGTTGTCAATTTGCTGGAGGAATAGAGGAACCAAGCTGGAATAATTATCTGGTATCTTTACCCAAATTTGTCGGAGGTTGCCATGCGGATTCAGTTAAACGATTTAGCTCTTTGGCGGTTAATTATAACTATTGGTGTTTTGCTTCATTATCGGTTCGGGCTTATCCTGGTGCCCGCCAACTTTGCCGGTTATGCCTTGTTAATCTTTGCACTCGTCTATGCCGGTCTGCTGTATTTTTCGGTCAAATTAAGACTAAAGCTAAGACAGACCAGCATTATCATTGACTTGGTTTTAATCGGTTGTGTCGATAGCCTTGAGGTTAGAAACTATCTTTTTTTCCTTTACTATTTGCCGATTATCGCTGTGGCCCAGCGAGATGGGCTTAAAGATGCCTTGCTCACTGCGCTGATGGCGGGACTGGTTTTTGTTACTACTCATCTGCTCACTGATAGCCTCCATTTTATCTCGTCAATGCAAATCATATCTTTCTTGGTAGTAGGATTCTTTACAGCTGTCGTGCTTGACAGGGGCTCGGCGACTTTTCGCGCAGACTTGCCAGTTGATAAGCTCACCGGCCTCGCAACCCGGACAACCTTTAACGACGTTGTTGGCTCACTGATTGCCAGAGAAAATCTAAAGGAATACTCGGTTATTTTACTGGATCTTGATGATTTTAACCGCTATAACCAAATCCATGGCTATTGCCTTGGTGATCAAGTGTTAAAAACCATAGCCCGGGTTGTTCTGGGACAGATTCGTTCCAACGATATAGCTGCCCGGTATGCCAGTGAGGAATATATAATCTTTTTGCCAGATGTTAATAAAGAAAGTGCAATTCAAATTGCCGAGCGCCTGCGCGAGACGGCTTATTCAATTCAGAGTTTGAGTGGCTTGCCAGAGATCAGGATCTCATTTGGCATAGCTGAAGCTCCTACCGATGGCGATGATCTTTTTGGGCTAATTACTTCGGCTCGCAACCGGATGTATTTAGCCAAGGATCTAGGAGGGGACAGGGTTGTCGCTTCACTGACGGAATAATTTATAATCTTTGTGCTACAGCGCACTTGGTTTAAAAAGAATCAGTGTGGCAATGTGGCAAGAGACCAACATTTCAATAATGTCAACCGCAGCCTCAAGTAGCCAATTAACGTCTAAAATGACAATCGACTTAACACCACTGAGGTCGTACACTCATAATGATACTTGAGGAAAAGAGGTTGCGGAGATGGAACGAAAACTAGCCATTGGCTTAGTGTACAATTTAAAAAAACCTCCGGACGAAGGCGTCCCCATAGACGCGTATGCCGAGTTCGAGTCTACTGAAACAGTGGACCTAATAACAAGTTCATTGCGGTCCATTGGTCATCAAGTCCATTTAATACCATTCGAAGGCCCATCTATACTGGCGGATTTACAACATTCTTCGGTTGACCTTGTGTTCAACATCGCTGAAGGAGTCCACGGTGGCCGTAATCGCGAAGCCATTATCCCAGCTCTGTTAGAATTGTTAGGAAAGCCATATACCGGTTCAGACCCAACGACCTTAGGGTTGACTTTGGATAAGTCCTTAACCAAAGACGTAGTTTCTGCTCAGGGGATTTGTGTACCTAAGGGCAGGTCGTTTTTCTACCCAACTGAGCAGGAGATCGACGATCTGTTGAATGCGCTGAAGACCTTTCCGATGGTGGCCAAGCCACAGTGGGAGGGATCGAGCAAGGGTATTTCTACTACTTCTTTGGTCATGGATAGGGCCCAGTTATGCGCTGAAATTCAGAGAATTAATACGCTTTATGATCAACCAGCTTTGGTTGAAGAGTTCCTCCCAGGCCGAGAATTTTCTGTGGGCCTGGTCGGAAACGGCGATGATGTCCAGGTCTTCCCGGTTCTGGAGGTCGTCTATCCTGAGAAAGCCCTAACAGACTTCGTTTATTCGTATGAAGTTAAGAGCGCCAATCGTGAAACTCTACTTTGTCCTGCCCCAATCGAGGACGGGCTTTCGTCTAAGTTGAGGGAGCTCGCTCTACATGCCTTTACTGTGCTGGGATGTCGAGATTGTGCGCGGGTGGATTTTCGGTTGGATAAGGCCGGCGAGCCACGGTTCTTGGAAATCAATCCATTGCCTGGGTTGTCAAAAGACAGTCTATATCCGCTTCAGGCTAAAGCCGCCGGAGTGACATATCCGCAGCTATTGGAGAAGATCGTCAATTCCGCGCTCAAGCGGAAGATCAACAAGAGAGAGGCGACACACAGTGGAGAATTGGCATAGTTGGCAGTGGCAGCTTCGCAATCAGATTCGAACAGTTGATGCATTGCGCAAATTTGTTTGTGTGAGTGATGAAGAGGCAGCAGGTATTCGTGAGGCTGGTATGGAGTTCGGGTGGGGGATCAGCCCGTATTATGCAACGTTAATGGACCCTGATGACCCGAATTGTCCGGTTAGACGGCAAGCCATACCGTCAATTGAGGAGTTGCATGATTCAGTGGGGCTGATGGATCCGCTAAGCGAGGTCACCCATTCACCGGTCCCTGGCTTGATTCATCTTTATCCGGATCGGGTCGCCTTTACTGTCTCAACCCGCTGCGCCATGTATTGTCGGCACTGCATCCGGAAACGGATGGTTAACCGAAAGGAGACTAACTATAGCTGGCGGGAAGGGGTGGAATATATCCGCCGAACGCCAGAAATCAGGGATGTGCTGCTTACCGGCGGAGATCCGCTGCTGTTGCCGGATCATACTTTAGAGCTGATTTTAAAAGCCCTACGCGAGATCGAGCACGTAGAGATAATCCGCATCGGAACTAGGACCGTCTGTACCCTGCCGCAGCGGATTACTCCGGAGCTGGTGCGGATGTTGGAGAAGTATCACCCGATTTGGCTTAACACCCAGTTCAATCACGTCAAAGAACTGACTTCTGAAGCTCAGGCAGCGATCGATCGCCTTCTGCGTGCGGGAATTCCGGTTGGCAACCAATCGGTTTTGCTTAAAGGAATTAATGATAATGTCGATACGATGAAGGCCTTAGTCCAGAAATTAGTTGGGTTTAGGGTTCGTCCATATTATTTATACCAGTGTGACGTTCTACGGGGCACCGAGCATTTTCGGACGCCGATTGAAACAGGGCTGAACATCATTAATAGTCTGCAAGGTTTTACTTCAGGGCTGGCAATTCCAACTTTTATTGTTGACTCGCCGGCGGGCAAGATCCCTCTGCATCCTGACAGGTTGGTTGAACGCGGTTTGGACTACATTATCATCCGAAACTTTGAAGGTCAAACGGTCAGATTGCCAAACCCCGCGAACCAATTCCTGGCAGGAAATGGAACTAAGGCTACCGAAATTACTACTTGCGATGCTAAGGTGATACCGATGTGTTGAGTTGGGAGGGAGTGAGCAGTGGTCAAAATCAATCTGGACAAAGGGTTCAGCCTCTTGGAAATTGTGGTTGCCCTTGGGATTTTGACGTTGTTACTCCTGCCCATCTCGTCTTTTCTTACCTCGGGGGTTCATCAGCTCTCTACGGCCCGGAGTATCGCAGAGGCCACTTCGTTACTTCAAAGTGCAGTAGAAGAAGTAAAGCTACTGGCGAAAGAAGACTGGGAAACGATAGATTGGGATGAGATAAAATTAATTGATCCTGAATACCAAATAGGGATTACGCTTAGCGATGGGCCAGATCCTGATACTACTAAGTGGGTGACGGTTGAAATATTAAATGCCGATGGGAGTTCGATTGCCGGTGGACAAGTTAAAACTCAAATCTTTATCTACAGGCAATAAAAATACTACTGGCTTCACCCTAGTTGAGGTGCTGGTCGTAGTGGCGGTAACTTGGATTCTGATCTCGGCCGTCAGCATGCTGCTTGTCGGTGGGCTAAATTTGCAGCGGATTTCCGTCGCAGAGGGTGGCTTTGCTGTTCGTGCACAGCGCCTATTAAACGAGATGGTTGATGGTACCGAAGGACTAATAGGGGCTAAGGATGTTCTGGTAGGGAAAGGGATACTATCATTCACGGTAGGGGAGCCGGCTGTAGAGCTTACTTACCAATTGATTGATGGTACGATCATAAAAAAAAGAGAAGGTGACAGTATTCCGGTTTTAAAAGGAGTAAAAACATTTGAGGTTTCTCAGAATGGTCGAGCGGTTGAAATCGTCATTGAACCGGATAATAATACTGAATCCAAAAGTTCCGTTTATCGCACATCGGTTGTACCTCGCAACATTTAGACTATGACCCTGTTATCATTACCTTGTTAGCTTATATTAGATAAAGGCAGGGTGATCAAAATGATAGACCTAAAACGTGAAAAAGGATCAGTTATGGTCTATATTCTATTAGCTATCACTCTTCTAGCCATCGCTTCGGCTTCAACTTACTTATCGGTAGTTAATTCAGTTAAAAGTTCAGAGACGCGTCTGCGCGCTCTTCAGGCAATGTATGCAGCGGAGTCGGGGATAGAGGCAACCATTTATCTTTTGAACCAAGATGCTGATTTAATTCCAGAACGAGTCTATCCTGATCAGACCCCTAGTCTTAATTCTTTGGCTGACGACTTTCCATTAACTGATTTAATTCCAGCAAATGGTATGGCATACCGCACTTGGTTTGATGGTAACCGGGTGGTGGCCGAGGGAATAAGTGAGTCGATCTCTCAACGGATTCAGCTGCAGCTGAATAAGGATGCATCTGGTGGCAACTATTTTAAGCATGCCATTGGTGCCCGTGGAGAAATCGTAATTAACAAGAACGATAAAGGTAATATAGATGCCCAGATTATAGGTCCTATTCGCACTGAGTCCACAGCTGCTGGATCGATTAGGGGATTAAATAATTCAAATCTAGGAGAAGGCAACAAGATAATTGTTGGGTCTGGGGGGGATCCTTCAACCGTGGTATCGGGGTTTGCTGAGGACGTCCCACGGGTTTCCGAGCCAGATACCATAGATTATCCTCCGATGACGGTGCCGGAAGAGATTGCTCAAATGAATGTTCAGGATCCCTTAAATAATAGCGCGGTAATAGCTGAGAGCGGAGTCTATCAGTCGGTAAGCATCAACAGAAATGGTCATAAATTGACCTTCAATACGACTGAAAAGCCTTTGAACGTCTACATTAAAGGGGATTTCTTCGCTGTTGGCCAGTCCGAAATTGAAATTACCGGTCCCCACCCAGTTTATCTCTATGTAGGGGGTAATGTGCAATTGGCTGGCAGGGTTACAACTGGTTCAGGTAGTGCAAAAGACTTTATTGTAGTGGGCCTGGGGGAAGACGATGATAACCAGATCTTGATTGCCGGAAATTCTGGCGTAAGTGCGACGGTCTATGCTCCGGAGTACAGTGTTACGGCACAGGGAGCAGGGCACCACAAAGGTGCGATTATTGCTAACGACGTTCAATTTTACAATAGGTGTACCTTTGAATATGATCCACAGTGTGCAGAATTAGAATTAGGTGGTTCTTACAGCTCTTCGGAGGGTAGTTACTCGATTTTACTAGGTAGTTGGAGGAAACTATAATTGAACGTTGTTAAGACAAGAAAACACAATTGACTTTTCTCCCTCCAACAAGTTATAATAATATCTGCATTGCGGGCGTAGCTCAGTTGGTAGAGCGCTAGCTTCCCAAGCTGGAAGTCGCGAGTTCGAGCCTCGTCGCCCGCTCCATTATTGTCCATCACCTGGCATCATAAGCCAGGTTTTTTATTTTTTCGAATCGGGGTTAGCTCTAACCACAATCCAGTAGGCTATCGCGAGAAGTAAGATGAGAATTCCATGTATTCCAAGGTCTAGCAAGTATTCCTGGGTAGCACTATGTGAATCTAAGCTCACCTTAGCACCGAGCATCAAGATATGTCTGATGCTGGAGATGATACCGACAACTAAAAAAGGACGCAGGGCGAAATCACCGGAGTCTGGGTGATGGATGATCGTACCAAGGACCTCTAATAAAATGATCACGAAAAAGATGTTGTTAAGTACTACTAAACTACCTGAGAGTACATCCTGGCGAATTTGGATAAATCCGGTGTAGAGAGCGTGGACGAAAATGATTACGGCCAGAAGTGAGATCGCAATGGCAGTTCCGTAGTGTAACCAGGCTTGCATCCGTTTGATGAACCGGGAATCTTCTAAATTACCCATAACACCCCTCCTATAAAAGGTGATACCATTTCTTTCGCGGTTCTAACTCTTAACCCTGCTAACTGGAAGGGAATCCCAGCTCGAAAAGCGAATTACCAAATATAGGAGGGAATAAACGATGCAGCATTGGCGGCCCTTAATTTATGCTATCATTGGTTTAGTGACACTTTCAGCAGCGACGCTGTCAGTTTTGGGAGCAGGGGTGCAGGGCACAGCCCATGATTTTCGCTCTCCCGCAAACGGTGGGCCGAATGTTAAGTATCCGATATTAGCTGAAATAGCCGGCGCAAACCCGTGTGCCGTCTGCCACACCAGCCACTCGGCTGTTTTTGGCAAAGCTTTGTTTGCGGCTGATTATGGCTGGGAGCCTAGTAGAAAGATTCGGTTCGAGTCCTCGGGGTTATGCATGAGCTGCCATGACGGAGATCTTAAGACCCAATCTGGTCAGATTATTATCGATAACCCTGATCTGAGGATCGATCGGCGCCATCCGCGCCACCGGGTGGAGTTCCCTTACCCAAGCAGGCCAGGCCACTTGCCGACATATGCGCTGGTTGAACATGATGATCGTGGAAACTATTGGGCGGTCGGTTCAAATGGTTATCGTCTGCCGCTAGAGTATGATGAGCAAAATGGGGGAACGGTAGCAACCTGTATTACCTGTCATAATGCGCACGACCCCGGTCCGGATGCGAAATTTTTGCGAATTAGAGATTCTAAAAAACTCTGTTGGACTTGCCATTCACGGTAGCTGGCAGGAAAAGCAGCGTAGCTTATCATTTTAAACCTTTCCAGACGACGGAAAGGTTTTTTTGATGTAAATGGCTTGTTTGGATATAGCTTCCGCAAGTACTCAATTAGAATGTAAACTTGCCTGAGATGGATACAATAGTGCCGCTAGCACCGATTATCTAGATGCAAAGCGAGGCTGATTTTTTGGCTGTCCACTTAAATAAGGAGACCGCGGAAATCGTGATCTTACGCAGGATCTATGAGGGATTGCGCTTGCCGAACGAGATCTTAATCGCTGAGCTAACCGATGGTAATTGGGCCTCAGATGTGAAAGAATCTCTTATCGAGCTGGGCTTGGCCATCCCCGTCGGCTGGGATCAGCTTATCCGGGAGTTGGCGCGGCCAAGACAAGAGATCTTAGCCGAGTTGACAGCTGAATACACCCGGTTATTCATCAATGATTACGGGCAAACCCCGGTTCCACCATATGCATCCGTATATCTTCCCGCATGCAGCCAGCAGGGGTCTCAAGTGGCCCTCCAAGTCTCAGAGTGGTATTCGCAAGCCGGAATGGCTCTGCCGCCGGATTATCCGGAACCCCCTGATTCGTTGGGTGTAGAGCTGGAATTCTTGATTTATTTACACCAGTCAATTGCCGAAGCAGGGACAGGCCATGCTTCTAAACACCTCCGCACGATAAAATCGGAGTTTTGCGCGAACCACATGGCAAAGTGGGTTCCGCGCTTTGCCAGTCGAGTTAGGCAGGCAGGCGCTATTTTGTATTACGCCATTACGGTGGATCTTTTATCTGATGTTGTTACCGATATCAAGTAGAGGATTTCTTTCCACCTTATCGAAAAAAAGTAGTTAATACGCCCATGAGTAAAGGTGGATCATGATGACCAAGTTAAAACAAGTAGGACTAATTGCGATACTATTAATACTGCTCTGCACCACGGCTGTATGTGCGGAGGGTTTGGCTGACCGCTTAGCTGTTGGATTTCAGATCACACAGCAGTTTAGCGGATTCAGTGTTAAATATGAGCTGTCCCCAGGCCAAATCATCCAGCCGATCTTTTACTTATCGGCCTCAGGTGCGCATGCCGGAGCTAAGACGATGGAGGGGACTCTGGCCTTACGACTATTATATGACTTGGGAATCAAGGGTTCGTACCGTCAATATCTCGGCTGGGGAGTTGGGTTGAAGACAGTCAAGGAAACAGAAAATGATGTTAGGCTACGCGACGATACCAACTATGGTTTTCAGGGCTTTGTTGGACTGGAAACGGCCCGCCCAGGTGCTGCCGTATCAACTAGCGTAGAGTTGTCGCTAGGAATAGCGGAGGATGGAGATTCTTCAGGTGGAGGTTATAAAGCTGGTTTTGGCCTGGCTTTAGGTTTACACTATCACTTTTGATTTTCCGAATAATCTTGTTGAAAAGTTTTGACAATTTATTACTTTCATGGTATAATTATCCCGTCCCCTCTGAGAGAGGGGACATAACCAAAAAGAATTAACTCCTATAGACCCCCATCTATAGGTCTTGAACCCCTGCCCCTTGAAACATTTCAAGGGGCAGCCCCTTTGCAGGACTTTTTTATTATATGGGGAACATACTAGTATGTTAAAAATTAAAGTTAAAATCTGGTTAGATGAAAACAATAAAATCGTGATCGGTGAGGGCGTTCTCAAGTTGCTGCAAGCCATTGACCAAACCGGCTCAATTAACCAAGCTTCAGAGAAGTTGCGGATGTCATATCGACGCGCCTGGGAAAAGATTCACCTTGCTGAAGAGCGTCTAGGCAAGGATTTGGTCGTTACCCAGGCTGGGGGGGTTCACGGTGGCGGCTCCTCCTTGACCCAAACAGCTAAGGATTTTCTCCGTGCATTTGCTGAGCTCGAAAATGACGTCACTGATTACGCTTCGGAGCGTTATAACGAGTTGTTTGCTAAGTTGCAATAATTATTTTTTTGCGATCGTTGTGTCTAGTTCGACATAACTAAACTGGAATGTGGGGGAGGAATATGGGCTATTTTCTTGACAGTATAGTTCAGGCACTAAAGCTACTAGTTGCGTTCGATCCCGAAGTTATCGAGGTACTTCTCTTATCTCTGAAAATCGCGGGAGTATCAACCCTGCTGGCCTCGATTATTGGGGCACCGCTCGGCTTCATCCTAGCTACTAGAGAGTTTGTCGGTCGTAAAACTGTGGTCAGCATTTTGAACACCCTTTTGGGCATACCGACAGTCGTCGCCGGTTTGATTGCCTACGGATTTCTTTCGCGCCGCGGCCTCTTTGGGGCGCTGGGACTATTGTTCACTTGGAAAGCAATCGTAGTAGGTCAGTTTATCGTAGTAATGCCGGTGATTACCGCACTGGTTTTAAATGCGGTTCGAGAACTTGATGGTGCCTATCGACTGACCGCCCTATCGTTAGGTGCCAGTCGCTGGCAGGCGGCGGGTCTGGTCTTATTAGAAGCCAGATTTGCGATTATCGGCGCAATCATCGCCGGCTTCGGCCGGGTCCTCGGAGAAGTGGGGGCATCAATGATGCTTGGTGGAAATATTGCCGGTGCCACTCGGACATTAACTACCGCAATTTCCTTGGAGACTAGCAAAGGGGAGTTTGCTTTTGCCTTGGCCCTTGGAATTGTATTGCTGGTAGTTTTCTTTGTAATTAATACATCTGTAAATTACTTACGGGAGCGCTAAGATGATGTATTCATGTGCAGGATTGACAAAAGTAATTGGTACTAAGCGTATTTTAGATCTACCGTATTTAGCGTTGCCTCTTGGCAAAACCACAGTGATTATGGGCCCCAATGGTGCCGGCAAATCTACCTTGCTGCGAATCTTAGCGATGCTGGACCTTGATTACCAGGGGACTTTGAAGATCGGAGATCAGGAGGTTATCCGCTCAAAGGATGTGGCGCAAGAGTTTTACCGCCGCTCAGCTTTTATTTGGCAACGACCGGTGATGTTTAATATGTCGGTAGCAGCCAATGTCGCACTGGGTTTGAGAATGCGTAGATGCGACTCTGCCAGTGTTAAGGAGCGGGTGGCGGAGGCCCTTGAACGTTTGGGTATCGCTGAATTAGCACAGGCCAATGCCAAAAGATTGTCAGGCGGTGAGATGCAGAAAGTCTCGATCGCCCGGGCGCTTGTTGTCGAACCGGAGTTTCTATTTATTGATGAGCCATCATCCAATTTGGATGTAGATTCAATCGAGCTGATGCATCGCTTGATCTTGGAGGAGAAAGCTGCTGGGAAAACAATCTTTCTGATTACGCATAATTTTGTGGAGGGGCAGAGCCTTGCCGATCACGCGGTCTTTCTCAATAAAGGTTCGGTGCTTGCCGCAGGGCCTTTGTCCGAGTTATTATCCAATGAGTCTCTCCAAGGGAGCACTTATTGGCGCTACCTCTAACTAGAAAGTGGCCACTTCCCCAGTGGCCACTTTAAAGGGAGTCATCTTTTATCCATCGATTTTTTTGCGAAATAGGCTAGCGCTCCAATAGTAACGGTGTGCAATGCCCACCAGGCCGGGCGTAAGAATTCCCAGCTAGTATCATCTACGATATTGTTTTTTCGCCTCATTCGGAGATCGCTCCCTTCATAGTTAGCTTGGCCGAGGTTTTGGCCGATATTCTTTCTGTTTATCCCATTCTAATTAGAACATACTATATGTAATACATTGTGGCCACTAAAGGAAAAACATGACTGAGTTGCTTCAGATAGTCATCAGGTCAATTATTGCTGTCTTGACCTTGCATGTATTCGCCCGGATGGTTGGCAAGCAGCAAATCGGGCAGTTGACCTTTTTCGACTATATTAGCGGTATTACGGTCGGTTCGATCGCGGCAGACTTAGCGACCAATCTCGATGACCGGCCCTTGGCGTTATGGTCCGGTCTACTCACCTGGATGCTGCTGATCATAGCTTTTCAGTATTTATCCTTGAAAAACAGGCAGTTGCATAAGCTGTTAGATGGTGAGCCGGTCGTAGTAGTGCAAAATGGCAAAATTCTCGAACGCAATTTAGCCTTAACAAAGCTGCCCGTCGATACTTTGATGTCAGAATTACGCGCCAAGGGTATTTTTGACCTCAGTGAACTAGAGTTTGCCTTGCTGGAAACCGACGGTCAGTTATCAGTACTTAAAAAATCGCAGTACATGCCGGTTACTCCACATGACTTACAGCTAAACACCGAGTATAAGGGTCTCAGTACGGAACTGATTGTCGACGGGGTGGTAATTTACCAGAATCTTTCTGATGTTAGTAAAGATTATACTTGGCTTATGCAAGAGCTGAATAAGCAGGGGATTTCAAAGGTGGAAGAAGTTTTTTACGCTGCCTTGAGCCCCGCCGGAACATTATTTGTCGATAAGTACCAGGATGACTTGGCCAAACCACAACAGACGGATGTTAGCGACTATCCGGGGCCAAATTAGGGTGATGGTGTGCTGAAACGGATACTTCTTTATTTGTTCGTAGTTGTAATGTTGGTGGGATTTGCTTTCATTTTAGGTGCCGGCTGGGATGGGCGTACCGGGAAAAGCGCTGAGGTAGGGAAGTCTATAGATCTTCTATATAATAATATCGCGAGCGAAAATTGGCCGGCTGCCCTGGCAACCTTGGATGAATTAGAGCGAGCTTGGGCTGCTGTTCGAAACAGACTGGGTTTTATCGAAGAACGCCTGCCCTTGTTTCAATTTGAAACCGATTTGGCCCGAATGCGAGGGGCGCTTATTGCTGAAGATCGCTCCGCTGGTCTGCAGTTGGCTTTAGAAATGCAAGCAATCTGGGCGAAATATTAACAAACAGGAATCACCTTCGATCAGCGAGAACATTTACTCTAAGGAGTGAGGTAGAGTGGACAAGCTGGTTCGTTTTGGGGTGAGTATGGATCAGGAGCTGGTCAAGGCCTTTGACGAAATTAGTAATAAACGTGGGTACAAGAATCGTTCCCAAGCGATCGGGGATTTGATCCGGCGGGCCGTAGTTGAGTATAATTGGGAGTTTTGCACCACCGCACAGGTGGCTGGGACTCTCTCTCTGATTTATGACCATCATACCCTTGGCTTAGATTCATTGTTAAACCAAATTCAGCACGATTATCACCATATCATTGTCTCCAGTGTTCATGTCCATTTGGACCATGACAACTGTCTAGAAGTTCTCGTGCTAAAAGGGAGCGTAGAAGAGATTCGTCGTTTAAGCGATCGCTTGCTTACCCAGAAAGGGGTCAAGAACGGGAACCTTTCCATTGTTGCCGTCGGCGAATAGTTCAGGCCAAGCGGATAATTAGCGCCAGTAAAATCAGTCCTAGAAAAAATACGAGCCAACTCAAGCGGGAAACCTTCGCCGATAGTTGCGTGAGTTCAGCAGTAATTGGAGCAAGATCGACCTCGATTATCTCGCCTGCTGCCAGGGATGAGGCGATTGTTTGAATCGCCTGAGGTAGCCCTAGAGCGGCCTTCAACCATTCTTTTGCTTCGGCCAAGATAAAGTCGATACCCTCATCTTGAACGGTCTTATTATCACTGACAGCCTCCTTCAACAAATCGACGACGTTTATCTCGGGCGCGAGTGTTTCCAACAAGCCTAAAATGATACCCACTGCGCGTCCGAGAAAGGTGAAATTGGCTGGTACTTGGATCGGCTGATTTAAAAAGAAACGGCTCATCTCTTCCATTAGGCGCATCGCTTCGTTGGTTGACAGGCCTTTCATGCCACCGGCCGCGAAGGCATCCAAGAGCATAACCACACCTTTTTCGATCGAACGAAGATCGGCATGAGGGAGTACGAAACCTAAATCAACTAAGGCAGTGACCATGGTTTTTGGTTCGTTGCGTAAAATTCCACCCAGCCCGGCTCGGAAGATGGGGCGTGACTCTGGTGGAATCTCGCCCATCATCCCAAAATCGAGGTAAACCAGTCGCTTCTGGTCATCGACTAATAGGTTTCCGGGATGCGGATCGGCGTGAAAAAAACCATCTTCGACCACTTGCTGAATAAAACTGGAAAGCAATAAATCCGCTAGCTGACGTGGATCAGCGCCGAGTTTTTGTAACCCCGGAAGATCAGTGAGTTTGACCCCCGTGATCTTCTCCATGACTAGAACCCGCTGACTCACTAAAACATCGTGAACCCACGGAACGTATATCCTGGGATGAGTTTTGAAATTATCACGAAATCTGCGCAGATTGTCAGCCTCTGCTTCTAAATCCATCTCTCTGGATAGTGTGTGTAGAAACTCTTGATACAGTAAGCGGAAGTTCATTTGTCGGCGCAGTGAGGAATAACGATCTAGATACCAAATTAAGATGCGTAGGGCTCGCAGGTCGGCTTGCACTTGTTGGTGAATCTTGGGCCGGAGCACTTTGACGGCAACTTCGGTTCCGTCGTTAAGTATGGCTTCGTAAACTTGAGCTAAGGATGCTGCTCCCAGCGGGTCGGGGTTAATCTGAGAAAAGTGTTTTGCCAACGGGCCCAGTTCAGCTTCGAGCACTTCGCGAATTTGTTCAAATGGAACCGGAGTAACTTCATCTTGCAGTTTAGCCAATTCTTCGGTATAGGGTTTTGGCAATACGTCCACCCTAGTGCTCAAAAACTGCCCAACCTTAATCGGCAATCCTCCCAGGGAGGTTGCCACTTTGCGGAAATGGTGGGCTTGACTCCGGTAAACCTGCTCCCGTCTTGCTTGGGCTGCCGGATCGTGACCTTTGATTCTCTTTAGCCAATAGAGCTCAAAAGCAAACCGGAGAAGCATTAAGATAAGTCTAGCTGAGCGCAATAACAAATTTATTAACTCCTTTAAAGATCTAATGAGCTAATTTCTCTTGGGGAAAATAAAGAACCTCTTTCTTGTAGTTTTCTCCTTGACAAAGTGCGGTGAAACGTGGTACCAGATAATTAGATAATATTCAAAACATCTAAATAAAGGAGGGGAAACGGTGGGCTTTGATAAGACTTTTCGGGCCTTGTCGGACCGAACTAGACGTGATATTATCCGCTTGTTGCGCAGTGGCGAATTATCCGCCGGCGAAATTGCGGATCATTTTACCGTGACCAAGCCTAGTATATCCCACCATTTGAGTATGCTAAAAGAAGCAGGGTTAGTGCTTGATGAACGCAGGGGTCAAAATATTGTCTACTCGTTAAATACTAGTGTTTTCGAAGATACAATGGCGTGGGTGCTGACGGCGCTGCGCCGTGAGGAGGGATAAAATGCATCTACTTAAAAATAAGCTAATCTGGATCCTGTTGGGCTTATTTGCAATTGCCAGTATTGTCGTATATCCAAGCCTGCCTGAGCAGGTTCCAAGCCATTGGAACATTGATGGGGAGGTTGATGCTTACAGTTCGCGGGAATTCGGAGCGTTTTTCCCACCGGCAATGGCTATTGGCATGTTTTTACTGCTAGCGGTGGTACCACATATTGACCCGAAAGGCGCCAACTTTAAAAAATATGGTAAAGTCTACGATGTTTTTGTGTGGATGATGGTAGTCTTTTTTATGATTCTAGGCATAATTACCTGGTTGGCAGCGTTGGGTTATGCTGTGAGCGTCGGGAAAATCATTGGCACCCTGGCAGCCTTATTATTTATCGTCCTTGGAAATTACCTGCCAAAAATTCAGTACAGAAACTATACCTTTGGAATCCGGACACCCTGGACTTTAGATAATGAAGAGGTTTGGCGTCAGACCCACCGCTGGGCGGGAAAGGCTATGGTCGCGGGAGGTTTTATCGCCTTACTAGGCATGTTGGCCAATGAGCGCACCGGCTTTTACCTGTTAATGGCGGGCATTTTACTTCCTAGCCTTGGAGCGACAATCTATTCTTATTTGCTGTATAGGAGGATAACAGAGCAAGAAGGCGAATATTAACCTTTTTTGGTATCGTAGCAGGTTAATCTAGTTAATATGCAGTAATCTTTTTTAAAAATAGGAAACGGTGGAATTTTGTCGGTGAAATTTGTCGAGATTTATACGGATGGGGCCTGCTCCGGCAATCCCGGACCTGGTGGCTGGGGTGCGGTTTTACTTTATCATGGCCGAAGCAGGGAAATCTCCGGTGGAGCGGATTCTACCACCAATCAGCGGATGGAGCTAACGGCGGCAATTCAAGCCTTAAAAGCGTTAAAAGAGCCATGTAGAGTCCGCTTGTATTCTGATAGTGCTTACCTGATCAATGCTTTTAAATTAGGCTGGCTTGACAAATGGCAACAGAACGGATGGAGGAATGTCAAAGGTCATCCGGTTCAGAATCTAGACCTCTGGCAGGAGCTCGTCGCACTTACCTCAATCCACCAGATTGAATGGGTTAAGGTTAAAGGCCATGCGGACAACCATTACAACAACAAGTGTGACCAACTAGCTAAGGCAGCAATCAAGGAGGTATAGCACAGATGAGACGAAGCAGCATATTAGTAGTAGTGACCGTAACATTGCTAGGAGTTTTTGCCATGTCAACATGGATAGGAAGTAAGCGTTATCAGGATATTGCTGCCCGAGATTTCTTGGAGCGAATGCATTCGGGTGACAACTTAATACTTATTGACGTCAGAGAGCCATGCGAATTTGCCGATGGTTACATACCTGGGGCCATTAATATCCCGCTTGCTGAGCTGAGAGCCCATTTGGGTGAGCTTTGCAAAGAAAGGGAAATATTCCTGATCTGTCGTAGCGGAGTCCGGAGCGCGGAAGCAGCTAAAATAATGGCGGAGTCCGGTTTTCGTCAGGTCCGTAATATTTATGATGGGATGCTTGCATGGCCAGGACCGATTACTACTTGGTAAGTTGGAGCAGGTTGTAACCTCCGAGGTTTCAACCTGCTCTTGTTCATCAATAGCCCAGTTCAAGGCAGAATGAGCTGTCGACGACTCGGTTCCAATCAGGAATTGTTCGAAGTTGTTTTTCTCGATAGAGTAGTTCAGCACAGTATTTAAGCGTGTGAGCTACATCTTCAGTCCAACCGACTCTAATATTGTGATAGCCGAGAGATTTGAGTGCAATTTCGGGGTCTAATCCGGTAACCTGTGCAATTACTTCCGCCGCCTGGCCGGGATTTGTCCGGATAAATTCCGCTGCCCGGGCTAGTGAGCGCAAGATTTTGCAAACCGTTTCGCGATCTTTTTGGATTACGCTTGTACGGGCGATAATGGTCAAGGGAAATGTCAGCTCATACTGGCCTAAATTGAGTAACTCTCTGCCCACACCCGCAGCCTCGATGAGACTAGGAGTTGGCTCCCAGACCAAGACCGCTTTTACCTGCCCGGAGGATAGTGCTTCAGGCATATTCGGCGGACTGATATTGATAATCTGAAAATCGGTCAGGGGTATTTGGTGCTGAGTGCAAAGGTACTGAAATGCAGTGAAACCACTAGTACCACGTGTGACACCAACCCGTTCGCCTCTTAGGTCGCTAATATCTGTAATTTTCGGGTCGGCCACCATCAGTCTTTGCCTAGATCCACCACCGCCTACGGTCCCAATTATTTTGACCGGAACCCCGGAAGATACGAGAGTAATAGTTGGCAAGTCGCCGACAACTCCAAACTGGATAGCATTAGCGGCTAGCGCCTCAGAAATGAGGGTGCCATCGGCGAAAATTCTGATTTTCAAGTCAAGACCTTCGGCGGCAAAAAAGCCCAGTTTATCTGCTACTGCGGCCGCCGCCCCACCAACGCTTGGTTGGTAGCCAAAACCATACTGTGCACCTAGTGCTGTGCTCGCCCCGACTAGTAGCCAGATAAGCAGAAAAACCACTTTTTTCACTTTCACTACATCCTCCCTAAACATTCATTAGTTGCGTAATTCTCTCCCGAAAGTCCTGAAATTCAGGGGATGAGACGGCACGCGGCCGGGCTAAATCTACTTCAATCTCACCTTTAATGCGTCCAGGACGGGGATGCAAAATGATAATCCGATCGGCTAAGAAGATCGCCTCCTCTACGTTATGAGTCACAAAAACTATGGTTTTGCGCTTGAGATACCAAATCTGCAGCAGTTCATCTTGGAGCTTACGGCGAGCAATAGCGTCCAGAGCAGAAAATGGTTCATCCATTAACAGGACTTTCGGATCGAAAGCCAACACTCTCGCTATTGCTACCCGCTGTTTCATTCCGCCGGATAGTTCATGGGGGCGAAAGTGGGCGAATTTGACCAGGCTGACTAGTTCAAGCATTTCGCGGGCGATCCGTTCGGAACGTTCTTTGGGCACACCTTGGCAAATGAGTCCGAAAGAGACGTTTTCCAGCACGGTCAGCCACGGAAAGAGATTAGGCTCTTGAAAAACGACGCCACGCTCGGGTCCCGGACGGGTGACCAAGTTGGAATCTAAACAGACTTGCCCTTCCGACGGGATAATAAATCCAGAGATGATATCTAAGAGGGTACTTTTACCGCTGCCGCTGGGCCCGATTAAACAAACAAATTCGCCGTCTCGGATTGATAAGTTTATTCTTTCTAGTGCCGCCAATCGCTTGTTTTCGGCGATATTATGGTAAGTATGGCTTATTTCAGCGATGGTTAGCATTGGCCTCCTCCTTGATTGGACATTCCCCATATTTCTACCGTCTTAGTTTCAATTTTTTTAAAAATGCCCCGCTCAATTAGCAGGCCGATCAGGGCGATAATGATCATCGCTACGAAAGCTGAAGGATAGTCAAGGCTCCATCGAGCTTGAAAGATTGCGTATCCAAGGCCTAAGTCGGTGCCGGCAACCATTTCAGCCGCAATTAGGGCGCGCCATCCGTTAGCCAGGGCGGCCCGCAGTCCGGTAAGCAAGTGTGGCATCGCCCCCGGAAGAAGCACGCGGAAGAAGATATTACGTTTATCCGCTCCCATCATTTGAGCTGCCCTAATTAATCCTTTGGGAATACTATGGATACCGGCGGATACACTGATAACGATCGGGAAGACGCCGGCTAAAAAGATAATAAAAATCGTTGATTGATTGCCCAGCCCCAACAATAAAACTGCCAAAGGAATCCAGGCTAGACTAGGAATTGGTTGCAGGAAAGCAGTTATCGGCATAAGTAACTTATCTACTCCACGTGAGATGGTAGTTACAATTCCGGTGGCCAAACCGATGGCTGCGGCCAAACCGAAGCCGATTCCCCACCGCGTCAAGCTGGCAAAAAGATGTTCGTAAATAGAATGCTGCAGAAAATACTCACCCGTAAGCAGCTCAAATCCCCTGGCCAAGGTGGCAAATGGGGTTGGAAAGGGTGCTCCTTTAAAATATTGGACCGTGACTGCGGCGATTTGCCAGGCTGTGAGGAAGAACAGATAGGGCAGTAGCAGTTGGAGAAGGCTGGAGATTTTTATTTTGAAGACTGGGAAATAGCGTTCAGCCCAGTTCCCCACTCTACCGTACTCTAAGCGTAGACTCATTTCGACGGCCCCTTTCAAAAAAAACGCAAATCCGTTATAGCCTACGCAGGACCCATCAATTCTGTCAATCCTTGCAAACCTTCCAGTAATTCTCCAGCTTAAAAGTGTTGCTATCGACTCATTATATTATTAGCAATGTCGAAAGGAGGGAAATTGAATGGCTCAAGGCTCGAATACATCCAACAAGCCTGTAATCGCTCAGGCTTACAACGCACTCGAACAGTTCAAGTATGAAGTAGCTAACGAACTGGGAATTAACAACGAGTTCCAGACCGGTTACTGGGGGAATATCTCCTCCCGGGAATGCGGTGCTGTTGGTGGACACATGGTTCGTCGGATGATTGCTGCTGCCGAGCAGTCTCTAATTGACCAGGCTACTGCTACTGTTAAGTCACAGTTCTCGCAGTCGCTCAAAGGAGCGGGGTTTCCGTTAGAACCTGATGTAAAGGCGGGTACCAGTTCTGCACATAACAAGAACGAATACTAATTAGGTGTCGGGAGTGAGAAATCGCCTTCACTGTCACTTTGTTTGGCGGCAAAGCGCTCCCGAATTAAGATACAATTAGAGCCGGGAGAGTTTTTCCCGGCTCTATCTTTATTTATTGGCTTCCATCGTCTTCGAACGTGTACTTATCAAGAAGTTCTTTTATCTTTGCAGATTGCACTGCTTCAGTTTCTGCAAAGGATTTAAAGGCTTGTTTGATCTCCGCAATTGATGTGGAGTCAGCAAACCGTTGATAGTCTCGGACGGCCTCTTGCTTTTCCAACATGGTCTTGGTTAGGAAAAACCGTGTATCCATAACTTAATCATTCTGTCCCAGTTTATACACAAGGTCGGTCAAGGTTTTCTTTTCATCCTCATCGGCGACTTCCCAAAGTTCTTTGACTAGTGCCTCTTCGGGGGTGTCAGGATTGACGAAGTTGACCATCATATCGGCCAAATTGACCATCCCTTGTTTTTGAACCTCTGGCGATACACCATGTTTACGGCCGTCCTCAATCCGTTGTTTCAAGGTTTTTTTGAATGTTGCCAGCAGATCAGACATACTTGGTCACCTCCTTAGTGTCTGTCTTCGCCACTAGTTTCACCGAACTAGGGTAAAAAATGCGAAGAAAAGTGCTGCATGATTTTGGTGGACCGCGGGCAGATATAGACTAAAGGCTCAAGTCAAGGGGGTTGTTTAATGGCCAATTTACGTGAACTCTCGCAACGCGAGACCTTGTTTACCGGTGGACACCGCGCCTGTGCAGGGTGTGGGTTCCCGATTCTCATCCGCCTGGTTATGACTGTTTGTGAACCGCCATTAGTTGTGTCTTGCGCAACCGGCTGTATGGAGGTTACGACGACCATCTTCCCGGAGACAGCCTGGAAGTGTTCGTTTATTCATACCGCTTTCCCCAGTGCGGCAGCTGCTTTAAGCGGGGTTGAGACGGCTTACCGTTCACTCGAGAGACAGGGTAAGCTGGATCGAAGATTTACCTTTATTGCCTTTGGTGGTGATGGCGGAACTTATGATATCGGATTACAATCTCTCTCGGGAGCGATGGAGCGGGGGCACCGGATGTTATATATCTGTTATGATAATGGAGGCTATGCCAATACAGGTATTCAACGTTCCAGCGCAACACCACGTCGGGCGGCAACCACT
>CAZAAT010000029.1:0-27841 GCA_964483175.1 uncultured Bacilli bacterium | reverse complement strand
GCATCAAAAAACCGACCGGCACTTGAGGTTAGCGGACAGTTTAGCCCAAGTTCGAGTTGGCGACTGACTACCACTCCTTGAGCGGCTAGGCCACGACCTTCGGCGAACTCGGCCGCTGCTTCGGGACCCAGATAAGTATATAAATGACTAAAAGCCATCCGCCATGGCTCCCTGATAGCGACTTCGCCCCCGGGCAATCCGGTGTACGCTAACTGACCTATTCGCTCAAAACTAGGCAATTGACCTTTGAAAAGTTCAAACCCCCACAATTTGCCATCGGTGCCATAGCCGGTGCCATCACAGACCAGACCAAGGACCGGTCCTGTCCAGTTATGCTCGAGTAGACAAGCCGCCAAATGCGCCTGCTGATGTTGTACAGCTATCGTAGGCAAGCCTCTAGTCTTGGCCCATTTCAGCGCAGTCTTGGTGCTACGATACTCGGGGTGCAAATCGTGAACAACCAGCTCCGGCTGGGTCTGAAAATAATGTTCGTACCGGCTGATCGCCTTCTCCAAAAAACTTACCGATTCAAGGTTGTTAATCTCGCCAATATGCTGGCTCAGAAAATAGCGCCGATTTTTGGTCAGACAAAAGGTGTTCTTTTCATCGCCACCGAATGCTAAAGTTTGTCCGGCAATGAGTTCGAAGTCCAAAGGACCGGGAGCATAGCCCCTAGCACGCCTGATCGGCCTGACTTCCCCTGCAGATAACGCAAGAACAGAATCGTCACAGCGGTTAAAAATCTCCCGATTATGAAAGAGAAAGGTGTCCACAATCGGAGTAAGTTTTTCCCAAGCGACTCGGTTGTCGGTTACCAGTGGATGGTCTGAAAAATTGGCGCTCGTTGCTACCAGACATTCGAGGCCATCTGCGAACAACAACAAGTGTAGCGGTGTATAGGCGATCATCACCCCTAAACGATCTAGCCCCGGAGCTACTGACGGAGCTAGCTTGGCCACATCTGGCTTTTTCGCCAACAAAACGATCGGCTTGCGCCATGAAGTGAGCTCCTCAGCTTCGCATTGCTCAATCAGACATAACCTCTGGGCAACCTCTAGGTTGGGAACCATCACGGCAAACGGCTTGGCCGGACGTCTCTTCCGCTGCCGCAACTCCGCCACAGCCTGTTCGTTATAGGCATCACAGACCAAGTGAAACCCACCTAGTCCTTTAATGGCCAAAATTTGCCCCTTACGCAGTCGGCGCCTGGCCTCGCGGAAAACTTCCTCGCTCGGGGGGATCGACTCGGGCGGCTCAGGTCCGAAGTTAAGCCAAATAGCTGGGCCACACCTTGGACAGGCATTCGGCTGAGCATGAAATCTGCGATCAGCAGGATCATGATACTCATCCCGGCATTCCTGGCACATCATAAAAGGGGCCATCGTAGTAAACGGCCGATCATAGGGCAAATTTTTGACAATTGTAAAACGGGGGCCACAGTTGGTACAATTGATAAATGGGTAGCCGAAGCGACGGTCCGTGGGCGAAGACAGCTCTCTGGCGCAGTCCGGACAAGTGCCAACATCTGGAGTTACCAGTACCGTTGTTTCTTGCTCTCCTTTGCTGTGATCAATTGTAAAATCCGCATAGCCCCTTGGCTTGATCCACTCAAGAGATGACTCTAAAATCTCAGCAAGTGGGGGTTTTTCGATCGGGATTTTTTCGGCAAAAGCCAGTATCGTTTCACGCTCCCCTTCAACCTCGATCACCACACCACTGGAGGAATTATAAACTAGACCTGCCAAACCAAGCTCCCGGGCTAAGCGGTAAATAAAGGGGCGGAACCCAACACCTTGGACCACCCCATTAATCCGGAGTAATGCCGCTTCCATGATAAATCCCCCAGTGATTAGTTTCGTTTAGCGGCAACCTTTTCTTTAAGCCAGTCGCACCAGGTGTCCATCCCGTCACCTTTGGTTGCAGAGGTCTCGAAGACGATCACCTCGGGATTGATCTCACGGAGATCCGCTAGGGCATTGGCCTTGTTAAAACCGCTAACTTCTAACAGGTCGATTTTGTTAAGCAGACAGACCTTAGCGCGTTGAAAGATGCCTGGATATTTCGCCGGCTTGTCATCCCCTTCAGGAATACTCAGTACGACAATCTTAGCGTCTTCTCCCAAATCAAAGGTAGCCGGGCAGACCAGATTGCCGACATTCTCGATAATCAGTAGGTCAAGCTCATCTAAGTTAAAATGGCTCAGCGCCTCCTCCAACATTTTGGCATCCAAATGGCAGGCGCCATGAGTTTCAATCTGGTAGACAGGCACCCCATGCCTAGCAATCCGGTCGGCATCGCGGGTTGTAGTTATGTCCCCTTCGATAACCGCCAGTCTGAGCTCGTCCTTTAGCCGCGCGCACGTGGCCTCTAAAAGCGTAGTTTTTCCAGCTCCCGGAGAGCTAATTAGGTTAATGACAAAAATGCCTTTGTTCGCAAAATCTTCTCGCAAGTCCGCTGCTAAACGGTCGTTTTTCCCTAAAACATTCTTTTTGACTTCAATTTCCATAACTATACCTCCACTTACCCTAATCCGCTGTTTCGAGATAATCGATGAACAGCTCATCTCCAGCAGAGCGTTTCAGGTTCCGTGATTCACACTGTGGACAACGGAACTTCATTTTCTCTATTATAAACTCCGTGCTGCAATCCTGGCAAATTGCCTGCAGGGGTCTAACCTCAATCTCCAACTCTGCTCCTTCGGCTACTGTTCCCTCGCTCACTACTTCAAAACTAAACTTGAGCGCCTCCGGAACCACCCCAGCCAACTCTCCGGCAACTACTTTAACCTTCTTTAAGCGATCGACCCCGTGGTTTTTGCACTCCTGGGTAATTAGATCGATCAAAGACATCGCAATGGATAATTCGTGCATGTACTCCTCCTAAAAATGACAAAAATAGACGGGTGATAACAGCAATCTATCACACCGTCAATAAATTTACCCTTTATCCTTTGCTTCTTGAATGACCAGTTCACAGACTTTATCTAGTTTTGCAGCTAGCTCAGGACTTAACTCCAGATCTACCTCGATCGACTTGGGCTCAATACCATAAATGATCAGTTCATCAGGCATATATCCCGTCTGTTTAGCTAGGGCAATGACCTCATGCAAATTAACCTGATGCATAGAAGTTACTGGTATTCGTTCAAAATCAACATCATCAGATGAAAACCGGTATACTGTCGCGGGCTCGCCTCCCCCTTTGACAGCATCGATTACGATAATCTTTTTAGCCCGACTAAAGGGTGTCAGGAGGTCCAGACCGGAAGTACCTCCATCCATCACCTCTACACCTTCGGGAACCCCGAGCTCATGGATTCGCCGAACCGCATGGATGCCAAATCCATCATCTTTAAGGAGAAGGTTCCCAATCCCCACAATGAGGACTGGGACCTTCTCCTCTTGATCTTGATTAGGCTTTGCGTATGGGTTCTTCATAACCGGTAATCATACCCCGCATCAAGTCTAAGCCATGATAGAAGCTCAAATAGACGTGGATACCGGTCGTGATGATGAAGAGCCAACAACCAAGGAAGTGCGCCACCCGAACCCAGTATAGAGAGGCTCCAAATCTCGCCCACTCAAACCCGGGAAGCATGTATAGAGCATACCCGGTAATCGCTTCGAAGATCATGAGGAATAGCCACATACTGTAGGTAGCACGCTGACCAGGATTAAGGTGTCCGTCTTTCGGCTCAACATCGCTGAACCACAGGTAGTACTTGACCAAGGGAACCAAGTCCTTGGTATGGCGCAGATAGAACCAGATCTGCTTGTAATACCCTGTTACCAGGGCGTGGTAAATTTTGACGATCAAATTCATCGTCACCACATACATCGCTAAGAAGTGGATATATCTGGCCCCATTCATCGCCCCTGGAAACCAGAGGTCACCAGGATAGTGGATATACATTCCTGACCAGGCCAACAGGACCATACACAGAGCATGAACCCAGTGCATTATCCTAATCGCGAGGGGCTGATCAGGCTTTCTTTGGACCACAGCTTTTTCAGCCATCAATCTAACCTCCTTCTCCTGGTCTATCAACCAATAGTGAATTTAGCGGCGATCTTTTCTTTCTCCAAGTCAACTACGTGTACAGCACAGGCCATACATGGGTCGTATGAGCGAATGATTCTGGTCAATTCGATTGGCCTCGAAACGTCTTTGATTTCAGTGCCGATCATGGCAATCTCATACGGTCCCGGCTGACCGGTGATATCACGCGGGCTAGCATTCCAACCGGTGGGGATAATCATCTGGTAATTAGTGATTCGACCGGCTTCAGCTTCGAGCCAGTGGCCGATTGCTCCACGCGGAGCTTCATCCAGACCGTAACCGCGGCCGCTCGTCGGTTTGTACTGAGCACATGGTACCTGGCCATCCGGCTTTAACTCGGTAATCATACCCAGCATGTTGTCAGCGATTAACTGAGCCTCAAGCGCACGCGCTGCTATTCTCGCCAAAACCGATGGACCGATCTTTAACTTAGCCGCCAGATCCAGCAAATTCGCGTCTTGACGTACCAGCATCCGGGCTAACGGGCCAACCTCCATCGCCTTGGTGTTATAGCGCGGAGCCTTGAGCCATGAGTATTTTTCACCTCTGCGTGGATCGCTAGGTATTCCGGTATATTTCGGCAGGGTTACCCCATCGCCAGGATGTTTCGGATTGCCATCTTCATAATATGAATAGGCTACATGCTCAATGATCCGGGATTGGTCGAATTCCTGAACACTATTGATGTCGCCATCCATGATCACGCCACGCGGTAGAATGGTGTTATACGGATCGCGATCAGGACCTTCGAAGCTACCAAAAGCCAGGAAGTTACCCGGACCAACACCGATGTTACCGTAGTCGATATAGTACGGAGCAACGGCCAAGACATCCGGAACATATTTAGTATCGATGAAGTCTTTAAGTTCTTTAGCATAACCGATCAAATCGGTTACAAGGGTCGGAGTGACCTTCGGGGTCATTCCACCAGCGACAATACCAACTACGTGGGGGAATTTTCCGCCCAACAAAGCAATGGCTTCGCCGGCCCTCTGATACATGTGAACAGCTTCGATGTAGTGTTTGGTTGCGGCGATGTTAATATCGGTCGGCAACCGGAAGTCATGATCCCACCGGGGTGTGAAGGGAGCGCTATCACCTGAGAGCACCAGGCTCTTTAAGTCAAGCAACTCAGGGTCATTCCCGGTGTAATGTACAACAGCAGCCGGGTCCACATAGTCCAGTGCGACCAAGTGGTAAAAGTGCAAGATGTGCGAACAAATAAACTGGAAACCCATGATAATGTTGCGAAGGACCCGTGCATTTTCGGGAATTTCAATTCCGTAAGCCATTTCGATGGCCTTTGATCCAGCTGTTGCATACGGAATCGGACAGACACCACAAGCACGCTGGGAGATCAAAACGGCATCCTCAGCCTTGCGACCGCGTAAGATCTGTTCCAAACCACGGTAGGCGGTGCCGACGGTCCAAGCGTTAACGACTTTACCATTTTCTACTTCAACCTGAATTTTCAAGTGACCCTCGATACGGTTTACCGGGTCGACAGTAATAATCTGACTCATCTAGTCTGCTTCCTCCTTTCGCCCTTAAGCCTCAGTTTTTGCCTGTTCATCTTGAGCCGCGCGCTTACCCAGCTTGCCTTTGGCTGCAGCTCCCACTGCATGTACTCCAATGCCTATAGCCGTAGCTGCTCCGAGCACGGTACCAACTAAATCGGCATCGGCACGTAAGCCGGCCCAGCCTGGTAGAGCAAGATCTGGCAAGCGATCATGGAACGGCATGAAGGCATCCGGGAAGCTCGGTTCAACACAACCGATACAACCGGCACCGACAGCAACACACCAGCCCTTGCCGCCATTCCAGCGGATCTGCGGGCAGTTCGCGTGAGTGTTCGGGCCTTTACATCCTACCTTAACCAAACAGTAATCGCGGCCAACCTCTTTATCCCCATACTGGTCTACGAACATACCTTCGTCAAACGAGGCACGACGCTCACAGTTGTCATGGATGCACTGGCCATAGATAAACTTCGGACGACCAAAGCTGTCAAGCTCAGGCATACCGAACATCAATACATGAACAACGGTTGAAACCAGCCAACTGGGGTTAGCAGCACAACCTGGAATGTTGATAACCTTTTCTTTTCCGATAATCTCGCTAACCGGCTTAACCTGGCCCGGATTTGGCTTGGCAGCGGGAATGCCACCATAGGCAGCGCAGGAGCCAAGGGCGATAACCGCTTTTGCTTTCGCAGCAACCTCTTTCAGCACATCATAGAAGTTCCGATCAGCAATCATGCCATAACCGTCTAGGGTCGGAACGGCTCCTTCAATCACAGCTATGTAATTACCGGCCTCCTGCTGGATTGTCTCATGTAATACCTCTTCAGTTTGAGCGCCTTGCGCTGCCATAATTACTTCAATATACCTTACAGAAAGATGATTTAGTAAGACATCAACCGCACTGGGCGCATCAGCATTTAAGAAAGATGTACTACAACCGGAACATGAACCGAACTCAAGCCAAACAACTGGTGGTTTCTTTGCACTAGCAGCCAATACCTCAGCCACTTCTTGAGCAGACATTTCTGAGAGGCCAAGAGCCGCTGCTACCCCGCCGCAGATTTTGAGGAAGTCTCTACGGCTTACCTCGCGGAAAAATTCACGACTCACTAATCGACAACTCCTTTCATTTTAAAGGTTACATTACTGCCTTCGAATTGCTACAAACTTGCTTGTACGCCTTGATTCCCCCCTTTTTTATTGCCATAACCCACCCAGGCATAATTACACTTATTCCAATAAGTTCACCTACAAAACAACTTTTCCTGCTTTTTTTCCTGTTTTCCAGCCGTGACAATTGTTATATCTTGCACTTTTGCCAAATTCAGGCAACTTTCTAGCTTGACATCTAATCAAAACTCCTGGTCAAGCCCAAAAAAGCGCCAAAAAAACAGCGATGAATAACGCCGGAAGAAAGTTGGCGATCTTAATGCGTTTAATCTCCAACATTCCCAAGCCCAGGCCGATGATCATTAATCCCCCGGTAGCTGTCATCGCAGCCACCGCAGGATCACTTAACAAATTTTTGAGGTAAAATGCTAGCAAAGTCAGTCCACCCTGATAAACCAGGATTGTCAAACCAGAGAACGCTACCCCCCAGCCCAAGCTGGCAGCTAAGACCGTTGACGTCACCCCGTCGATAATTCCTTTGTTGATTAAAATTGTGTAATCGGCTCGCAACCCAGCATCGAATGCTCCCATAATCGCCATCGGCCCTACAGCAAACAATAGACTAGCGGTAACAAATCCCCGTGAAAAACCGTCCGTACCACCTGAAGTAAAGCGCTGCTCAACTCGCTGACTCCAATTTTGTAAACGCTCCTCGATTTGCAGATACTCGCCAATAAGTCCCCCAAGAACTAGGCTGGTCAAAACCAACAGAAGATTGGACTCAGTCATCGCCATGCCCAAGCCCAAGAGAATAATTATTAACGCAACCGCTTCCATTACCCGGTCGATAAACCGATCAGGCAATTTACCCCTAAGCAAAAGGCCGGCAAAACTGCCGGCTAGAATTAAGCACACATTAATTATGGTTCCGATCATCAATACTCCCCCGTTTGAACTGCCCGACTAATCCTGAAGCCACGCCTGAGCTTCGGGAATCAAGGTGTTATTAATCTGGTCTGCATAGGCCTGAGGAGGATTCAAATCCAAGACTTTTTGCCAAGAGTCAATAGCCTCAGCCGGTTTATTTAGACCGTATAACAGAACAATCCCCTTGTTGAAATAGGCATTAATAAATGTAGGCTCGATTTGGATCGCACGATCGTAATACTCGATAGCCCTTGTCGGTAGCGGCGGCTGGAGATACCAGTAAGAGGTGCCTAAGTCAGTCAAGACACCTACTAAATTAGGATTGGACTCAAGTGCTGTCTCATAATAGATAATGGCATCCGCAAAATTGCCATCATCATACGCCCGATTTCCCAAGTTCACAAGGTCGGTTACCGTACCGCCGCCTGTGGGGCCTGTTGGTTTTCCGCCGAGGCCAGAAAAGACGGCGGTCATACTAATAACCATAGCCAGTGCAACAATGATGATAATTATTTGGTTGTTGCGCATCTTACGAGCTCTACTTTTCTGAGATTGGTTCTTCGCCACCCAAAAAGCTCCTTTCTAAATTTAGATGAGGACAATTTCGCCCTCACGATCGAGAACAGCCTGAGCAATATTGGCTGCATGATCGGAAACTCGCTCAAGATTGCTGAGTATATCAAGGTAGATAATCCCTGCCTTGGGGATACACGCTCCCTCGTTTAGACGGAAGATGTGGTTATTACGCAGTTCCCGCTCCATCTGATCTGTCTCGTTTTCCTGGCGTAAGACCGAACGGGCTAAAGTATAATCATCAGTTTCGAGTGCTCTGAGTGTCTCGGAAAAAGTCTGTTTGACCTGTGCAAAAAACGCACTAAGCTCCTTATAGGCAAGTTCGGAGAACTCAATCCGAGAATCCTCTCGAAACTCAGCCAGTTCAGCAATGTTTTCCAGATGATCGCCTACCCGTTCAATGTCATTGACCACGTGCATCAAATTGATCAGTCGATCAGATTGCTCCTCTGACAAGGATTTTTGGGAGAGATCGGCAAGATATTGGGTAATTTCTTTCTGAAAGTGGTTAACCACCTTCTCGACCTCAAAGATTCGTGCTGCTGACTTCATGTCTTTATGTACTACAGCAGCTTGGGCCCGATCCATCATCTCGATGGTTAAATTGCCCATCTGCACCAGCTCTTTGGTAACTTGCCCCAGGGCCACAGCAGGAGTGTTGAACAGGTGCCCATCCAAGAAACGCGGCCCGGAGATTTCGTCTTTCTCCCCGGGTAAAATCATCATCACGATCTTGACCATCACATCAACTAAAAAGAGCCAGATCGCTGTGTTCAAGAGATTAAAAGTAGTATGGGCATTGGCAATCAAACGATTGATATCGGCGTTGCCGGAAAAGGCTAAAACTAAAGCTTTAAACTGCGGCAAGAAGATGATAAAAATGATTGCCCCAAAAGTATTAAAGAAACCGTGAGCTAGGGCTGTCCGCTTGGCCGCCCGACTAGTACCGATACTAGCTAAAGCTGCGGTAATACAGGTACCGATGTTGTCGCCAAATAAAATTGGTAACGCGGCATCAAAGGTGATCAAACCTTGACTGGCCACTGCCATTAAGATAGCGATGGTAGCACTGCTGCTCTGGATTATACACGTCATCATAACACCGATCAACAGACCTAAGAACGGATACCGGCCGAAGGTTGCCATCAAATGGACAAACCCTTCATTGTCGCGCAATGGCTTCATCGCATTACTCATGGCTTCTAAGCCCAAAAATAAAAGCCCCAGGCCTAAGATAACCAGACCAGCGTACTTCTGACTCTTTCGTCGGCCAACCAGGTTAATCAAGAACCCAATACCAACCATCGGCAGTGCCAGGGCGGTGATGTCAAAAGCGATTAACTGAGCCGTTATCGTTGTACCGATATTGGCCCCCATCACGACGCCAAATGCTTGGCGCAGGGTCATCAAACCAGCATTGACAAAGCCGACTAGCATCACAGACGTAGCGCTACTACTTTGAATAATCGCGGTAACCACCGCGCCGATTAGCACCCCACGGATCGGAGTAGTCGTCAAAATTTCTAGGAGCCGTCGCATTCGATCTCCGGCGGCCTTTTGCAGGCCGTCCCCCATAATCCCCATGCCATAGAGGAACATACCAAGCCCGCCGACTAAGTTAAAGATCATCGTCAATGTCGAGTCCATATCTTACCTCTATCATCAGAATTAGCTGAAGCATACCTTTATTCTGTTTCGGCAGGTCTCTTTAATTTCCTCTACCCAATAGAAACCACCCATTGGAGATCCCAATGGGTGGTTAAAGGCCTAAACTTTACATTACTGCGCCCCAAAAGGAGCTTGATTGAAACCGTATGGGCAAACACCACAGAAACCGTTGCCCATCATCCTGGCACCAATGCGGCCCATCGGCGCACCGAAGTGGCGGTCACCTCGCCGGACACCCCGCAATCCCCCGTGATAAGCGGCTGACGGGTCAAAATCGTCCGATTTCAGATACTCAATCCGGATATCCAGGTGCTGCTTTGCCCGATCAGCCTGTTCCGGCGTGAGTTTGCCTGCTTCGGCTAACGAGTCGAAGTATTTCTTCTGGGCTTCTAGTCTCTGGATATATGCCTCGGTAATCGCAGCCGAGCCATTGTCTGATGCCCAGACCGGTAAGACACCGACTAGACCCAAGACCACACCTAAAACTAGAATCATTGTTTTTTTCATCTTCACTAAACCTCCCTGATCATTATTGTGACTTTAGTATAGTCTGAGGTTATGAAGAGCTAATGAAGTTCTGGTGAAAAACCTATGAAAAATAGCGGGGCAAGGCAAGCCTAAAAGTACTGCCCTGATTAACAGTGCTTTCGACACTAATTCTGCCCTGGTGCGCCTCGGCAACTTCTTTAACCAGAGCTAAACCGATTCCGCTGCCACCGGTACTACGCGCTCTCGATGGGTCTGCTCGGTAAAAACGGTCAAAAATATACGGCAAATCAGCCTCTGAAATGCCATGCCCGCTGTCTGAAACAGAAATAATCAGCTCATCGCTGGTTGCCTGCACAAGCACCTCTACCTTACCTCCAGGCTCCGTATACTTCAGCGCATTGCCGACCAGGTTGGCTACGGCCCGCAGAAGAAGTTTCCTGTCTCCGAATACCCAGCCGGAAGAGGCGCCCTCAACAGTTAATTGGACACCTTTTTCGGCAAATAAAGGAGTCATCCGGGCTACCAGATTTCTAATTTCAATCGCCAAATCGAAAGCAGTTGGATTGATCACCGGTTGTTCGCTATCAACCGCGGTTAGCATCTGCAAGTCCGAAATAAGCTCAGACAGCCGGATAATCTCCTCCTCTAACTCTGCAAAACGTTCAGGGGTAGGCTGCAATACGTCATCTTGAAAACCTTCAATATAACTTTTGATTGTGGTAACCGGGGTGCGTAACTCGTGAGCCACATCAGCCGTAAATTTTTTGCGGAGCCTTTCTGTCTGTTCTAGGCGTTCAGCCATTGCATTAATGCTGCTAGCCAAGGTTGCCAGCTCATCAGCGCCCGTGACTCGGGCACGAGCTTTAAAGTTACCACTCTTCAGTTTTTCGGCGATTTTGGTGATTTCGGTGATTGGTTGGGTGATCCTGCGGGCAAATGCGAGGCTTAAAACAAGGGCCAACAGACCTGCAATTATCGAAGAATACAATACCGCTTCCTGAATCGTCTCTCGAAACTCGAGGTCTTCTTGGCTCCACCGTCCAATTGCTCCGATCACAGCAATCTCCGCGGTAGCAATTTTACGCCCCTGAACTGTAATCGGATAGGTAAAAAGATTACCTTCTTCAACAAGTTCGGAGAACGAACGTTCTCGCCAAGTGCGCATCATTCCACGGCCCATGCTTCCTTGACGCATCATCCAAGCATGCATTCGTCCGGTAGTAGTATCCAGGACCACCTGGTTATTAAGGTTTCTCACCCTAACCACAGCATTAATTGTTGGGGCCACCGTGTCAAAGCGTTCAGCTACCAGTTGCCAGTTAGCATAGACAGAATATAACTCTTGGATTACCTCGATAATCCTGAGGTTTTGCTGTTCAATAGTTTGGTCGAGGTACGAAGTAAAGCGTTGACTGAGAATCGTATTGATCCAGAAGGCGAAGAGCCCCGATGTCAACAGCGCAGTGCCCAGTACTACTAGCAGCACTTTCAGCCGTAATCCTAGCCGGTATCTACTAAGCATCAGGTTCAACCCCAAACTTATACCCAACCCCATAAACGGTCAGGATATACTGAGGATTTTGACTATCAGTTTCGATCTTTTTGCGGAGGTTTTTAATATGCACATCAATTGTCCGGTCATATCCCTCATAGTCAAAGCCCTGTAACCGCTCGGTCAAAAGAGGACGCGGGAAGACCTGTCCGGGAGATTGCGCCAGTAAAACCAGCAGTTTAAATTCGGTCGGAGTCAAATTAATCGCTTGGTTGGCCTTAAGAACTTCATGCCCCTTTAGATCGATAACTAAGTCAGATTGATTAAAACGTAAGATGGCGGAGGTGCAATTGACACTCGCAGTCCTGCGCAGTACTGCCCTTACTCTAGCCACCAACTCCCGTGGACTGAAAGGCTTACTCACATAATCATCCGCTCCCAGGTTTAGCCCGCTAATCCGATCACCCTCAGCAGACTTAGCCGTAAGCATAATCAGCGGTACCTGGCTAAACTCTCTGATCTGTTGGCAGACTTCTTCACCGGAAAGACCCGGAAGCATTAGATCGAGAATGATCAGGTCGGGGTCTTCGGTGATTGTTAAGCGAATGGCTTCAAGACCGTTGTCCGTAGTAATCACCGTAAACCCCTCCTTAACCAAATAAGCCTTGACGACTTCTCTGATCTTCGGCTCGTCATCAATTACCAGTATCTTGCAGCCCATCTGTTCCTCCCTCCGAGCAAGTATAGGGTAAGATTATGAAGATTTCGCAAAGAAAGGGCATTCGCCAACAAATGGACACTCTGAGCAGAATGGATTCCGCGGCCGACAGACCGTACGGCCAAAATGAATTAACAATACATGCAGATCACGTTGGATCTCCAGCGGAGCGTGGGTTTCCACCTCAGCTTGCATCTTTTCCGGTTGCGATTGATTCACTATTGCTAACCGGCTAAGAACGCGAAAAACGTGGGTATCAACAGGCAAAGCAGGTTTGATAAACCCAAATGCCCAGACACAGGCCGCGGTCTTGAGGCCAACCCCCGGCAGGGTAGTTAGCCAAGCATACGCCTCTGACTGTTCTAGCTGACCTAACCAATCTAGCGAATATTCTCCTCTTTCGGCCATGAGCGCAGCTAGTACTTGTTTAATGCGGGAGGCCTTATTATTGGCCAAGCCTCCGGCACGAATCGTCTCCGCTAACTGCTCTTGATCGGCCATTGCTAGCATTTCCCAGCTCGAGTAAGTTTGTTGTAGGGAGTTGTAGGCGAGTAGGCAGTTATGGTCGGAAGTAGCCTGAGAAAGGATAGCGATAATTAATACTTTTAACGGATCGCCTGCGCCGAGATGGAGCGGACTACGCCGGTGCAAAAGCGCAGCAGGCGGCAACGTGGCCACCAGTTGCTCATATAGATTCTGAAGTCTCTGCCGGAGTGCGCTGATAATTACTCATCTGCCTTTGCGGTCAGTTGACTTTGCATTCTGCCCAGGACCCGACAAATCCTGCTTACCCAAAGGCTCAGCAAAATAGTACCCTGTTCAGCCAGATGAAATGCAATCCAAAGGCCCAAAGATATACGAAAAGGCAGATGATCAAACCCACTCGAGTTAACCGTGTTCCCGCTCCTGCGCGTAGAGCAAAAATAACCCCTAGCGGAATTAACACTACTTTCGCAATGAATGTACCCAGCGGGCTAATCGCATATAGTTCTCTTAACATCGGATTTAACTCAACTACTACCCCTTGTGAAAGCCCGGCTGTCGTAAAGACTGCGTCAAAAAAATTGAGAATTATCACTAGTATCCCGACAGCTGTCAATGGCACAACCTCCGCCGCGCGTAAGATGCTATTAGTATATGAGCAAAAATGTATACACAATACTCTTGGAATTTAGGAAGGAATTTGCCAGGACTTCCAGAAAATAATTAAAACCATAGATTAATTGTGAATATTGACATTTTTCAGCCAATAAAGGCCTCGGTTGGTGTTTAGAAAGGAGAAATCTTACCAATGACCAGCCAACAAAGCTATGATCCTATCTGCCCTTATTGTCGCCAGCCCATCACCGAGAGAGAGGAAAAACCGTCCCTCGAAGTTGTTCAGGCTGACCAGGTATCGGTAAGACCAAATCGCAATGGAGAGCCGATCATCAGTTTTCGTGAAGTTAACAAATGGTTTGGCAAACTTCATGTGTTAAGAGATATCAACGAAGATATCTATGCCGGCGAAGTGGTTGTGGTCATCGGGCCAAGTGGTTCCGGCAAAAGTACCATGCTTCGGTGTATCAATCGCCTAGAGACGATCCAGAAGGGACGTCTGGTAGTCGACGGATATGAAATCTCCAATCCGAAGATTAACATTACCCCTGTGCGAGCCGAGATCGGCATGGTTTTCCAACACTTCCACCTCTACCCACACAAGACCGTGCTTGAAAACATTATGCTCGCCCCGATGAAGGTTCGCAAGATCCCGCAAACGGAGGCCAAAACCATTGCGCTGGAGTTGCTTGAAAAGGTCGGAATCCCTGAAAAAGCACAGGCCTACCCTGCTCAACTCTCAGGCGGCCAGCAACAACGGGTGGCCATTGCCCGTGGTCTGGCAATGCGACCGAAAATTATGCTTTTTGACGAACCGACCTCAGCGCTTGACCCCGAAATGATCAAAGAAGTCCTCGATGTAATGAAGGCGCTTGCTCGTGAAGGAATGACCATGGTTGTGGTTACCCACGAAATGGGTTTTGCCCGGGAAGTCGCCGACCGCGTACTGTTCATGGATGGTGGTTCAATCATCGAGCGCGGTACTCCGGAACATTTCTTTGTTAATCCGGTTGAAGACAGGACCAAGGCCTTCCTTAAACAGATCTTATAACCATGAGGATGGCCATATTATATCGGTTCCGTATCGAGTAAAACAGGAGGGAAAAGTACATGAAGTTCAAGCAGAAAGCAGTTCTTTTCGTCTTGACGCTAGTCTTGGCACTTGGCCTGAGCGTAACCGCCTTGGCCGCATCCACCCTGGATAAAGTCAAGTCGAGCGGAGTGCTCGTCGCAGGGGTCAAGTTTGATGCCCCACCATTTGGTTATATTAACGAAAAAGGCGAAGCAGTAGGATTTGATATTGATGTAGCGCGGTACATCGCCGACAAACTTGGAGTAAGACTTGAATTAAAGCAGGTCACATCGAAAACCCGCATCCCCATGCTCCAAGAGGGCCAAGTTGACATGCTGGTTGCCACGATGACTCACCAAAGAGGTCGTGACGAAGCCATCGACTTCAGCATCACTTACTTCTTTGCTGATCAAAGGCTGCTCGTCAGAAAAGGTAGCGGCATCAAGAGCGTCGATGACCTCGTCGGCAAGACCGTCGCCACTGTACAAGGGTCAACTAGTGAAGTCAATATCCGCAAAGCTCAACCCCGGGCAAATGTTTTAACTTTCCAGGAGTATCCACAGGCCTTCTTAGCCGTGCAGCAGGGGCGCGCCCAGGCGATGACAACTGATGCTAGTATTCTTGTCGGCTTTGCCGGACCGAACCCAGATTATGAGATTGTCGGTCCGTCAATCGCCCCCGAACCGTATGGCATTGGTATGCGGGAAAATGATTCCAAGTTCCGTGATGCCATCAACTTTGCCATCATGGATATGTGGCTCGATGGCGACTACCATAAGGTCTACGATAGATGGTTTGGACCTGATAGTGGTTACTATCTCCCGATGACCGGAGAGATCGAAGTTTGGCCATAAACCCATAGTTTCCGAATTAGATAGGGGCAGCGGAGCCTTCCCTGCCCCTTCTGGCAACAGACGCAGTACTTTTAAGGCAGGTTGAGTCAATGAATTATCAGTTTAATTGGGGAGTCCTGTGGGAGTATCGCGAACTGCTCCTGGAAGGTCTAAAAATCACCGTTCAGCTATCGATCGTCTCTATTGTCATCTGCACGATCCTCGGCATTATCTTTGGCATCATGCGGCTGTCCAAAAACGTGCTGATTCGCATGTTTGCCTCTGCCTATGTTGAGTTTTTTGTGAATACGCCGCTCATCATCCAATTGTTCTTCTGGTATTTTGCCTTACCTATGATCTTGCCGGAGACCCTCCGTTTCTGGTTATGGGCCCACAATTACGAATTTATCGCCGGCGTAATCGGGCTTTCCATTTACACAAGTTCATTCGTAGCCGAAGCTGTGCGCGCCGGGATACAATCCATCGACAAGGGACAGCGGGAGGCGGCTCTTTCTAGCGGACTTACTGAATTTCAAAACATGTGGTATATCATTTTGCCACAGGCTATCAGGGTCGTCATTCCACCGATCTGCAATCAATTTCTTAATTTGATTAAAAACTCATCTTTAGCCATGACGATCGCCGTTCCCGAAATTACCTTCCAAGCGCAAGCTATTGAGTCCTATACCTTCAGAGGTTTCGAAGCATTTACCGCCGCAACTCTGATCTATATTGCACTGACCTTATCAGTATCTTTTTTGATGGGCCGTTTGGAACGCTGGTCATCAAAAGGGCAGCGCGCAGTGGTCGCATAAGGAGGACGAAATACAGTGTCTATCGATGTTATTACCAGAAACATCCCTTACCTCTATGAAGGATTTAAAGTAACCTTGCAACTAGCTGTAATCTCAATCGCCCTTAGCTTCATCATTGGCACCTTCTTAGGAATCGCGAAGCTATCGAAATATCGGGTGATCAGCATCCCGGCAACATTATATATTGAAATTGTGCGCGGAACCCCGCTAATAATGGTGATCTTCTGGATTTTCTTCTTGCTCCCGATTGTGATCGGCCGTCCGATTCAGCCTTTTCCTAGTGCAGTAGCGGCTTTTACCGTTTTCACCAGCGCTTATATTGCTGAAATCGTCCGTTCGGGCATCCAGTCCATACCCGGCGGCCAAGTGGAAGCAGCGCTCTCATCCGGCTTGACCTACTGGCAATGCATGCGCTATATCGTCCTGCCGCAGGCGCTGACCAAAATGATTCCGCCGCTAGTTGGCCAGTTTATCTCACTATTCAAAGATACTTCCTTAGCTTATATTATCGGGGTTATGGAGTTAACCAGGCGGGCAACTATCGTTAACAATCGGGAATACAAGTCATTCGAAATCTTTACCTTTGTCGCCCTCATCTATTTCGTAGTTTGCTACGCCATGTCCAAATATGCGAAATATCTGGAAAAGAAACGCCGTGTAGGCGAAGACCGCCAAACCGAAAAATTAACTCCGGCCAAGGCTTAATTGCCTGCTTCACGCCAGACCTATTCTTCTTTGATTGCCTCGGAAGGACAACTGTCTACGGCCTCGTGGGCGCATTCCTGCTGATCATCTGGAACAGCGTCCACTATGGAGTAGGCCTTATCATCATCATTCCAATCAAAAACATCAGGGCACATTGAAATGCACAAGCCACAACTGATACATAGATCAGGATCAACCCAAACTTTCATTCAATCCCTCCTAATCTTGAGTTGAAAAACAGGAGTAGTATGCCACTGCATTAAATACCTATTCACTGTAAACCACCGCTAGTCAGGAGAAAAAATCGTAAATAATTTGCTTGACTTGTAACTAATTCGGTATTAAAATAAGGAAAAACCTCTTTTTTACGAAAGCAATGACCGGGATAAGTAGCTATTATCGGATGGTCAAGAGAGACGACGGTTGGTGCAAGTCGTACCGGAGATAATGGTGAAATACCCCCGAGAGTGCAGCCCGAAAGGTTACTGAGTAGGCGCTGACGGCTCTCCCCCGTTACCGGGAGACGAGTATGAACACGTACTCGGCACAAGGTGGGCTGTTGATGCAGCCAACAAGGGTGGTACCGCGAAGGACCGGCTTCGTCCCTTATGACGAGGCCGGTCTTTGATTTTCAGGAGGGGATGAACGTGGTAGTAATTATGAACTCCGGTGCTGCCAAAGAGAATATTCTGCAGGTTCAAAATTGGCTGGAGACAATGGGTTTTGGTATCCATTGCTCCCAAGGGGTCGAACGTACCATCATCGGAGCTATTGGGGGCGACAAATCAAAGGTCGACATCGAACAGTTGCTATCGCTGCCGGGGGTCGAACGAGTTGTCCATGTCGTAGAACCGTATAAACTAGTTAGCCGTAGCTTTCACCCGGAGTCTTCAGTGGTTAAAGTCGGTGGGGTGCCAATCGGCCTGAACAATGTCGTTGTTGCCGCCGGCCCCTGTGCAATCGAAGATTACCCGACCTTAGTGCAAATCGCGGAAGCCGTTAAAGCTGCAGGAGCTCGATTATTACGCGGTGGCAGTTATAAACCCCGTACATCACCATACAGCTTTCAGGGGCATGGGGCTGAGGGATTAGAAATGCTTAAATCCGCCGGTCGGGCCGTAGGACTGCCGGTGGTTACCGAAGTCATGGATCCACGTGATGTGGAGGTCGTTGCGGAGCACGCCGATATGCTGCAAATCGGCGCCCGGAATGCCCAAAACTATTCACTGCTCAAAGAAGTTGGCCAAACCGATCTCCCGGTTTTACTCAAGCGTGGGATGCATTGCACTATTGAAGATTGGCTGCTCGCCGCGGAATACATCGCAGTTCAGGGAAACACCCAGATAGTCCTGGTCGAACGGGGCATTCGTTCCTTTGAATCTTATACCCGCAACACCCTCGACCTGTCTGCGGTTCCGGTCGTACACAAATTGAGTCACTTACCAGTAGGGGTTGATCCAAGTCACGCTACCGGAATGTCGGAGCTAGTTCCCGCGATGGCTAAGTCCGCCGTAGCGGCGGGGGCAGACCTCTTAATGATCGAAGTTCACCATGATCCACCCAAGGCTTGGTGTGATGGGCGCCAATCACTTAACTGCGAGCAATTTTCCCAGCTGATGGCGGAGCTCACCCAGGTAGCGGCAGCCGTTGGTCGCAGCATGGAGGTTGTCAAAGATGAAGACGACAATCTCATTTAATAAGATTTTGATTATCGGGCTTGGCTTGATCGGGGGGTCGCTGGCTAGAGCCCTCAATAAATATACTGTAGGGTGCGAAATAATCGCTTATGACCACGATAGCGAACGGTTGAAACTCGCTCACAAGCAGGGCTATGTTCACCGCATTACCCACCAGCTGGGCGAGAGCGTTCCGGAAGCTGATTTAATTGTCTGGGCCTTGCCGGTACAGGCCATTTGCAGTGGTTTAGCCCAATACTCTTCCTGTTTTGGTAAAGACCAGATTGTAACCGATGTGGGTAGTGTTAAGCGGGCGATTTTGCAGTCTGCCACTACCCTTCCCTCAGGAACTGTATTTATCGGCGGTCACCCAATGGCTGGGAAAGAAAAGTCAGGCTTGGAAAAGTCGAACCCCAACCTTTTTGCCGGGAGACCGTGGGTGCTGGTGGACCCTGATGACAGCAACCAAGAATCAGTTAGTAAGCTGGCCCAGTTGATTACGGCCATCGGTGCCCAGCCGGTGCAAATGTCTGCCGCTGAACATGATAAGACAGTGGCCGTCTTGAGTCACCTCCCCCAATTGGTCTCCTCTTGCTTAATGAATACCGTTGGCGAGCTTGCTGACGACTTGTCGACCCATTATCTGCTGGCCGGCCGGGGTCTTCTCGACACCACCCGCATCGCTGGTAGCAACCCGGAAATGTGGCGGGATATTCTTTTAGCTAACGATGATCAATTGTTGCAGCTGCTTGATGCCTTCACGGCGCGCTTACAAGATATCCGCAACTCGCTCGTAGCACATGATTCCGAAGCTATTATCCGACAACTACAGCTAGCTCAGTCCAAAAAGCTACTAATGCGCTCAAAGTATTAGTAGCTTTCCTCAGCACAGCATCCCCAGCCATTCATAGAATAAAGCAGGCGCCAAAAATATTGCGGCTGCAAATGATTGGGGGATTCTGAGCCAAATGAAGCAAATTCAACAAATCAAAAGGGTATTTCCCGGCGGAAATACCTCCAAAGGTTTCTATTCCTTTTATGACTACATTATTGAAGGCGATGCCGAGCACATCTATGTCATTAAAGGTGGCCCGGGCGTAGGCAAATCAACCTTCATGCGAACTATCGCCCAAGAGCTTCTCGATCGGGGGTATAAGGTAGAATATCACCACTGTTCATCCGATATCGACTCATTGGATGGTGTTGTCTTTCCTGAATTGCGAGTTGCGTTAATAGATGGTACGGCTCCGCATCTTGTCGATCCGAAAGCCCCTGGTTGTGTTGATGAAATTCTTTACCTTGGCGATTATTGGGATGAAAAAAAATTGCGGGAAACCCGGGCAGATATTTTGCGCCTCAACGCCAAAATCTCAGAATTTTTCCAGCGAGCCTACCGCTATCTGGCGGCGGCA
Source organism: uncultured Bacilli bacterium (assembly GCA_964483175.1). Classification (GTDB taxonomy): domain Bacteria; phylum Bacillota; class UBA5301; order UBA5301; family UBA5301; genus JAAYHC01. The sequence goes on along the minus strand of CAZAAT010000029.1, from coordinate 7,671 downwards.
GAATCTGTTTATCAGGATTGGGAGGCGACGATCGGCAAAAGAATGTGCTCCGGTTATATCAACCAGCAAGCTGCGGAACTCATCACGAAGATTTTTGCTGATCGCCCGGTAACTGCGGTTGAGGGGAGGATCCGTCGTTTGTTTGCCTCGGCCATTACACCCGATGGAATGATCAATCACTTGGAAACCCTAATCGATCCGATGCCCTTGAAAATCGTGTTGCAAGGCTTGCCGGGAACAGGCCGCTCTAAATTGCTAAATCTTTTAGCCGAAGCGGCAATACAACGTGGTTTCAACTTAGAGATGTTTCATTGCGCCCTAAACCCCGACCGGGTTGAACATTTAGTAATTCCTGATCTCGGGGTGGCGATAACCACCTCGGAAGAACCACATGCATACAAGGGCCACAAATCGGATCTATGGGTCAACCTCGATTCCGGGTTGACTAAAAACGAGTCCCCTGACGATGCCGAAGTATTAGCCACCGTGCAAAAATACTACTGGGAACTGCTCGGAGTTGCGATTTCATACATTCGCAAGGCCAAAGAGACCCATGATGCAATGGAGAAGTTGTATATACCGACTATGGACTTTAAAGCCATTGCAGCCCTACGCCAAAAAATCTTAACCAAGATCCTAGCGTCATCAACATGCTAATGATTTAGGGCCAGGTAAAACCTGGCCCACCACTTAGTCTAGATCTTCTTCACCTTGGATATATGGACAACTGGAGTTGATCAGATTCCATGAAAGGGTTGCCAAACCGATGGCTAAATCCTCATTGCGGATGGAAATGTTTTCAGGTACTTTTAGGGTAATCGGTGCAAAGTTCCAAATAGCGCAGATACCAGCCTCAACCATGATATCGGCGACTTTTTGCGCTGTTGCAGCCGGCACGGTGATTATCCCGAGAGGGACCCGATTATGACGGATAAACTCTCCTAGCTGGGATATATTCATGATGGTCTGGCCGCCTAAGTCCAAACCGACCTTGGTCGGATCGCTGTCAAATAGGCCGACAATCTCCAGACCGAACTTGGCAAAACCGGTATAGCTGTAGATGGCCATCCCCAAGCGGCCGACACCAATTAGAACCGCCTGTTTCCGCTCGCCCAGCCCCAAAACATTCTGAAGCTCAGTCATCAACCCCTCAACCCGATAACCGATTCGTGGCTTCCCGAACTCCCCACAATAAGTCAGATCCTTGCGAATCTGCGCCGGATCCAAATCAAGGCGCTTACCCATTTCAACTGAAGAAATAATCTTTTCTCCGTTGTTATAGGCGGTTAGTAACAATCGATAATAAAGAAACAACCGTTCTAATGCCGGCTTCGGAATCTTTTTCAATTACCGTCTCCCCCCAACAGGAATCCCAATCGTTACTTCTTTTATTCATTGATAACTTGGTAAAATCCTGCAACTTTAAATTTATCCGAGCAACAATCTATCATCCGCCAAGCTCTCCCCGCGTAACCGACTGAACTCATTTAAGAGATCGGTGACGGACATATTGGCCCGCTTCTCTCCGCTAACATCAAAGATTATTTGCCCCTCGTGCATCATCACCGTGCGACTCCCTGTGTTTAAAGCGTGCTCCATGTTATGAGTGACCATCAATACAGTCAATCCCGCGCTTTTCACGATCCGCTCGGTTAACTCGGCAACTTGCTGCGCGGTCTTGGGATCGAGAGCCGCGGTATGTTCATCCAACAACAATAGTTTTGGATGGGAAATAGTCGCCATGAGCAGGGTAAGGCTTTGACGCTGCCCACCGGAGAGCAGTTTTACTTTGTCAGAGAGACGGTTTTCTAACCCCAGCCCCAAATCGGCCAACAGTTCGCGAAATCGCGATCTGGAGTTAACATTAACACCCCGCGAAAAACCCCGGGCCGCTCCACGTTTAGCGGCCATCGCCAAGTTTTCCTCAATCGACATCGAGCTAGCCGTTCCCATCATCGGATCTTGAAAGACCCTACCAATCAGGCTCGCCCGCTTATGCTCAGGCCAAGCTGTAATGTCCTGGCCGTCTACACAAATCTGCCCGCTGTCTACCGGAAAGACTCCGGCGATCGCATTTAACAAACTCGATTTGCCGGCGCCATTACTGCCGATAATGGTGACAAATTCGCCCGGCTCCAAGTGTAGATCGATGCCGCACAAAGCTGGGTTCGGTGATGGTGAATCAAGATTGAAGGTCTTACTAATTGCCGCTAGGCTTAACACCGTTAACCACCCCTTTCCCCAGTCTAGCCAGGAGTTTTGTCTGACGCCGTGACCGAGAGAGATTCGGTGTGGCCAGAGCAATGATAACTAGTAAAGCAGTAACCAACTTCAGGTCTGTAGGCGCAAAGCCGAGACGAAGTGCCAAAAAGATTGCCAACCGATATACCATCGATCCAACTATGACTGACAGGACTTGCGTCACTACACTCTTCGGGTGCAGCAAGACTTCCCCGATGATTACCGAAGCAAGCCCGGCGACTATCGTGCCGATACCCATCCCGACATCAGCAAAGCCCTGATACTGAGCTACCAAACCGCCGGAAAGGGCCACCAAGCCATTGGCCAAGGCCAGGCCCAGGACCTTCATCACATCGGTGTTTACCCCCAGACTCCTGATCATCTGGGGGTTATCACCGGTAGCCCTAAGGGCAAATCCCATCTCGGTATGTAAAAACCAATCCAGAACCAGTTTAACAACTAACACTAAGCCTACGAAAAAAAGTAATGCTAGATACTGCTGAGGAAGCCCGATTTCTTCTAGTGTCGTGAGAAAGGTAGGCTGCCTCAGTAAAGGAATATTTGCTCTGCCCATGATCCGAAGGTTTACGGAGTATAGGGCGGTCATGGTCAAAATACCAGCAAGCAAGCTGGAAATCTTGAGTTTGGTGTTGAGCAATCCGGTCAATAGTCCGCCGATTAGACCCGCTCCTAGCGAAAAGACCAGGGCTAGAAACGGATCGTAACCGGAAATGATCATTTTTGCGCACACCGCTGCACCTAAAGGGAAAGTTGCATCCACCGAAAGATCCGGAAAATTCAAAATCCGAAAGGTGATATACACTCCCAGAGCCATCAACGAGTAGACCAATCCTTGCTCCAACACACCGGCTACCACCGGAAAGGTCAACATCTACATTCACCTCAAAACTCTATTTGATTACTGAATCTGCTTGCTCAACTAAGGACTGTGGTAGATTGACGCCCTGTTCCTCAGCGGCTTTTAAATTAACCACCAAGCGCACATCGCGTTGGTATTCAATTGGCAACTCGTGCGGCCTAACTTCACCTTGCAATACTCGTATCGCGATTTCTCCAGTCTGGTAACCCAAACGGTAATAATCGATTCCGACCGTTGCCAACCCACCCCGCTCAACACTATTATCTTCCCCGGTAATTACGGGAAGATTATTGTCGGCAGCAACCTTAGCTACTGATTCAAAGGCAGATACAACAGTGTTATCAGTCGGCACATAAATCCCATCTACCCGGCCAACTAACGAAAGCGCGGCCTGATATACTTCGCTCGAATTGCTAACCGCTGCTTCTACTAGCGTTAAACCTAATTTTTTCGCCTCTTGCTTAGCCATCTCCACTTGTACCACGGAGTTGGTCTCTCCGGCATTGTATAAAACGCCTACTTTAGAAACCGGACGGTTAAGTTGTTTAAACAATGCCAACTGACGATCAACGGGGTTCAGATCCGAAGTTCCGCAGACATTAGTTCCAGACAAAGAGTTGGACCTAACCAGGCCGGCAGATTCCGGATCGGTAACCGCAGTAATTAAAATTGGAATGTCTTTAATCACATTTGCGGCAGCCTGCGCTGTAGGAGTGGCTACAGCCAAAACCAGATCGACCCGAGAGTTCGCAAACTTTTGTGCGATCATCAGCGCCGTGGACATATCACCTTGAGCGTTCTGCCGATCATACCTAACCTCTAGTCCAGCATCGGCGAGAGCCTGCATAAATCCGTCTACAGCATTATCTAAGGCCGGATGTTCCACTATCTGGGTAATTCCGATAGTATAAGTCTTCGCCTGTACCCCCAAAGCTGCACCCAACACAATCACAACCAAAAGCAACCCCAATAACAACCGTTTCAACTTACTCTCCTCCTCACTACTCACTACTTAGTTACTCAGCATTCCAAAGATACGCTTCCTTACTAGTCTTCATGATCATCGAAGTATCACTGGATTTAACCCCTGCTATTTCTCTGAGCCGTTTGGTCAAAAAGCGATATAAAGCTTCGTTTGAAGGCACAACAACTTCGATAATCAGATCATGCTCTCCGGCAGAAATGGCTACATAACGGACTTCGGGCAACTCCGCAAGTTCTCTCGCTACCTCATCTCCCTGCTCACCTTCAACATGAATCCCAACAATTGCCCTGGTACTCAAGCCCAATCCCTCAGGATCTAAAACCGCAACAACTTTAGCTATTCCCTTTTCAATCAGCCGAGCATAACGTTTACGGATCGTTCCTTCGGCAACTCCTGCAGCTGCCGCGATAGTAGTAAACGGTGTCCGACCATCCTCTTGGAGATATTTAAGGATTAGACGATCGAGTGAATCTAACTCCTGATAGTTCAAGTAAAACTCCCCCATTCCCGGCAGTTGCTATGATGTTCGCAACAAGATTTGAGTATAGTATACGATAATTGAACAGATGTCGCAATAAATATTTTATTATCGGAAACAAAAGTAAACCCCGATCGAAATCGGGGTTTTAATCACAGAAAGCCATCTCTTCGTCAGCCTAATTTCTAAAATGTCCTAGTATCCTTCTAACCACCAAAGGCACTCCACCAATTGAGAAAACGTATTTAACATTGATCATCTCTTTAAACACGGTGGCTGGTACACCTTTAAACCGGAATTTACCCATATCGGCAATTCCAGCAGCACCACCTAAAGAAGTAGCCGACCCGAGATAAACTTCTTTAAATGGTACTAATTCATTGCCATGTTCGAGGTTATAGATGTTCTTGGCACAAACGGCACCCATATCTATAGCATTATGTGCGTTTGGAGCCGCCGGCTTTCCGGTCTCCGGGTCAATGCAGTAGGCACAGTCTCCAGCTGCGAAAACATTCGGATATTGCTTAGTCCGGAGAAACTGATCGACTACGACTCTCCCTCTTCCGGCAGTTTCGAGGGCGGAATCCTCAAGAATCCGGTTGCCCCTGATTCCAGCCGACCAAACAACCGTCATGCTCGGAATAACTTCTCCGTCTTGTAAGAAGATCTGATTATCTTCAAATTTGGCTACCGGCCGACCGGTAATAATTTCGACACCTTTTTGTTCGAGCACGCTGCGAGCATGAGCAACCAACTCTGGATCTGCTTCATTGAGGATATTTGGCAGGGCTTCAATATTGATAATCCGGATCTGCTCCAGCGGCACATCATACTCTTTGGCCAGCTTCGGCTTGATTTCCCCCAGTTCTCCAGCAAACTCAATACCGGTCATGCCCCCACCGACAACAATGATGGTCCAGTAGGCCTGCCGAATCTCCGGAGGCTGCTGCTTGCCTTCGGCAAACATCTTTTCAATATGAGTCCGGATAAGACGCGCAGAATTGACGCTGCGTAGTGTAAGTTTATGGCCTTCTAATCCCGGAATATTAAAAAACTCCGGGTCAGCACCAAAACCCACGATAAGATAATCATAACTTTGTTCTTGGCCATCCTCGAAGATCAACAGATTATCCTCGGGCTTAATTTGGGTAATGGTCCCCTTAATGAAATCAACGCGATCTTCGTCGATCAAATCGGAGATCGGTATGCGCGCAAAATCAGCCGAACATGTCCCGGCAGCCGGCTTATGAATTTCGGTAATGAATTGGTGATAATTATGCTTATTTATTAATATCAACCGGTACTCCGAGTTTCGCCGAAATAACTTGGTTAAATCCTGCGCAGCTCGGATGCCAGCGTAACCTGCTCCTAAAATCACTATTTCTTTTTGCTCCATACGGCAGACCACCTCCCAATGGTGTCAACATGTCGGCAAAATCATTATTTGCCTACTATTTTCTTCTTATTATCCTACTATTTTCTTCTTATTATCCTACTATTTAGGTAGAACTTTCTCCTGCACTATTTGTATATTGTTTCACGACTTTTCGCTTATTTGCCCAAAAATACAGCAGCCCTTGTCAGGACTGCTTGACCCAGCTACATATAGAATAGAACCACTTTTATTTGGGGGCAATTAGGTCAGGAGCTCTGCCGATAGGCTCATCCGTGATGCCGTGGCCCCAAATTGACTCGAGAACTTCACCCTCAACCAGGAATTGAACCGCCTGAATTTGCGGGAACTCGGTCAGAGTATTTACCACCGAGAATGTTGTCAGCATCTCCCCGGCGGAGCCGCCCCAATGGTTAATCTGAATTTCTCGCGAGAAATCAACCCAGGCTACCCCGTCTTTAATCTCGATCCCCAATAACCTTGTTCCCTCAGGAATCGTCCGGGAAAGATTTTGGTCTTGCGGACCGTGAATAAGCCCTTCTATAGCTGCTATTATCGGGGATTCACCTTTATCTAATACAACCCGACGAAGCTCAGGGCGGAGGAATTCCGCGTTCTGATCGGAGAAATAGAGGGTCACCTGAACCGGCTCTGGGCGGCTGGTCACAAACCAAATCCCAATCGCCACTAGGACCAGAATGACCGGTAAGAGCCATCTTTTCATCCAGATCACCTCAGTTGCATATTTCTGTATTTCATTTGATAATCCCTCTTTGTCCCTAGTGCATACTAACCGTGTTTTTCTTCCAGACTTACTAGTGGAGGTGTCTAACATGGCGAAACGATCAACGCAAAAAAGAACCAGCGTTAAATGCAGCGTAGACAGTTGTTACTACTGGGGTTCAGGCAACGTCTGTGAGGCCAATGAGATCATGGTTAAAAACAATATCGACAGCCCAACTTTTGAAATTGGTACCATCGGTGAAATGGATGCCCGGACTTCTGAAGAGACTATGTGTGCCACCTATAAACCTAAATAGGAGTGTTTGAGGGGCAAAGTCGCAACTTTGCCCCTCAGGCTACTCTGCACAACGCGCTTGAAGTCTTTCCCAATTATGATTAACCTCTGCCTCCAGGTCGCTAAGGATCTCTTCGGAATCATCCCTCCCAAATAGATGTTTAAAACGGCTTTGTCTCTGCAACCACTCCCGGAAGGATTTCGCGACCCGCGGACGGTAAGTCAACCTCCATACCCCTTCATCCACCTCGTAAAGAGGCCAGAAATTGCATTCTACGGCATGCCTGGTAACTTCGACTGTTTCTTCAGGGGGGGTCGCCCAAATCAAGCGACAGGGCGCCATGACATTAAGAAAAGTTGGTCCTTCCTTGGACAAGGCTTTTTGCACCTTGGCGATCAGATCATTGTAGTGAGAAATTGCGGCCTGAGCTACGTACGGCAGGTTGTGCGCTGCCATAATAGCCGTGAGGTCCTTTCGGGCTTGTGGCTTCCCCGACAGGACATTGCCCGCTGGTGTAGTAGTGGTTGCCGCCCGACGTGGTGTTGCCGCTCGAGGTGTTGCCGCTCGACGTGTTGCCGCTCGAGGTGTTGCCGCCCGAAGATGTGGTCGAAGTGGAAGAGCACTTCTTCGGATTCCATTTGCAGTGGTTGAAGGTCGCCGAAGCCGGCGAGGACA
>CAZAAT010000028.1:9228-28187 GCA_964483175.1 uncultured Bacilli bacterium | reverse complement strand
TGCCAGGTTTATCGGGAGATTGTGGCCTCTCAGCTATCGGAGGAGGAATTGGCATGAGCAGCAGTTCGCAACATGGGCACAGGCCGTCCGGAAAAGGCTTTGGCAAGATGGGGGGCTTCGGGCAAGGGCCTGGAGGCGCTCACGGCATAGCGATGGTGGGCGAGAAGGCCAAGGATTTCAAAGGAACCACCAAACGATTAGCTAGATATCTTTCTCCCTGGAAGTATCAGTTTGTTGTGGTGCTGATCATGGCTGTACTCAGCACTATTTTCAATGTCTTTAGTCCACGGATTGTGGGGCAAGCGATTACGACTCTATGGACAGGTGTTAATCAGGGGATAATCGATTTTGCCGCTTTGGCGAATATCCTGGCAACGCTGGGGTGGCTGTATCTGCTTAGCGCGTTATTTAGTTATCTACAGCAGTTCTTGATGGTCGTTGTATCTCAGAAGGCGATCTTTAATCTACGCGAAGATGTCAATGCAAAGCTGTCCCGGTTGCCCCTGCGGTATTTTGACAGTCGGACACATGGGGAGACGATGAGCCGGGTCACCAATGATATCGAGCTGATTAGTAGTACCTTCCAGCAGAGTCTGACTCAGCTCGTGACGGCCGTTGTGACCATGGTGGGCGTTATCATCATGATGCTATTGATTAGCCCGTTAATGATGGTCATTACCCTTGTGGCTTTACCGCTGGGGGTAGCGGTGGCGCGACCGGTTATTAAACGTTCGCAGAACTACTTTAAGCAGCAGCAAAGAGCGCTTGGCGAGCTGAATGGGCATGTAGAAGAGGTTTATACAGGACATAAAGAGATCAAGTCTTTTGGCCGAGAAGATAAGGTAATTGCCGAGTTTCAGGAGCATAATCAACGGCTATACGAGGCTGGGTGGCGGGCCCAGTATATCTCGGGAATGATTATGCCTTTGATGCACTTGGTTAATAACTTTGCGTACATTTTAGTGGCCGTCGCCGGCAGCATTTTGGCTACCCAACGGATGGTTCAGGTGGGTGATATTCAGGCTTTTATTCAGTATTCTCGCCATTTCTCGCAGCCGATTACGCAGACAGCCCAGATTGTCAATTTACTTCAGTCCACGATCGCGGCAGCGGAACGGGTCTTTGAGATTTTGGATGAAGAAGAGGAGGCGCCGGATACTGCTGAGCCAAAGGTAATTGAGTTTCCACAGGGTGATGTCAGATTTGAGGATGTGGCTTTTAGCTATATCAAAGGTGAGGAACTGATCACCGAGATGAACATCGATGTCAGTTCTGGACAGACGGTAGCTATTGTGGGCCCGACCGGCGCCGGCAAGACGACGCTGGTCAACCTATTAATGCGCTTTTACGAGCTCGATGGCGGCAGGATCACGGTTGACGGGCTGGATATCCGCGAGATGACGCGGGGTGATTTACGCAAAATTTTTGGGATGGTGCTCCAGGACACCTGGCTTTTTCATGGCACGATCCGGGAGAATATCGCCTATGGGCGAGAAGGGGCCACGGATGATGCGGTTATCGCGGCTGCCAAAGCTGCTAATGCCGATCACTTTATCCGCACATTGCCTAATGGTTATGAGACGCTGATCAACGAAGAGGCCTCCAATCTATCGCAGGGGCAGAAGCAGCTCTTGACAATTGCCAGGGCAATTCTCGCCGATCCGCCGATCTTGATCTTGGATGAGGCCACCAGTAATGTCGATACGCGTACCGAGATACAGGTACAACAGGCGATGATCGAGCTGATGAAGGGTCGAACCAGCTTTGTAATTGCGCATCGCCTATCTACCATCAGAAATGCCGATTTAATCCTGGTGATCAATAACGGTAGGATCATCGAGCAAGGCACCCATACTGAGCTATTGGAGAAAGGCGGCTTTTACGCTGACCTGTACAATAGTCAGTTTGTGGGGAACCAGAATGAGTTGGCGGGGTAGGGCTATTCGACAGTAACCGGGAACTTGGCTGTGGTTATTTCGCTCCGGTTATGGCGGATAACGATTTCGGCGATGTACTCGCCGGGTCCGATCCCCTTGGTAACTGCAACGACCCTTCCAACTCTCTGCGGTAAGACCCTAGTAATGCCTTCTTCTAACCCTAAAAACAGGGTGCGTTTAAGCGTACCATCATTATCTTTAAGGTTGATGGTACCCTCTGGTACTATCTCGCTGTTGCTCAAGTTTTTGAGGTCCACACTAAACAGCTGCTCACCATCTAGAGTGCTCTGAGCCAAGCTTATCACCTCGGCTGAGTAGGATACTTCACCCATAGTGGTGAGGGATAAGTCGACTAGATGTTTCTCTAGTAGCTCACCATTGGAGAAGACATTAATATCGAGATAACCGTAGTATCCGCCCGGGGCTAAATCGCGCGGAGCGTTTAAGGTGAGGACCAATCTTTGCTGTCTTCGTGGGGCTAGGGTGAACTCAGGATTGGTGCGCATGGCAACGCTGGCATTACTAAAGATCGAATTTGTATAGTCCTTTTCAATATCATGTGGTCTCACTTTTATCTCTAACTCTTCGGGAGAGTTATTGCTGATCTGAATTACTTTACTAGTTGACCCCCCGGGCATAATTCTAGCATCGAGCGAGTTAGGAGTAACCTTGAGATACTTGACTTGGACGTTGGAAGAGGAGAAGTCGGCATCACTGATCTCTACTACCTTGTTCTTTACTATCTGTGAGTTGCCGTAGCGGACAAAGAGGCGAATGTTGTACTTGCCAGGGAAGAGGGGTTGTGAGAGTTTGCCGGTGAATAGAACTTCTGCTCCAGGCATGACCATGGTTGCTGTTTGATTATTAGCCCAAGCAAACGGGGTGCGTAAATCTACTCGCTCTACTAAACGGTTATTCTCATCACGGATTATCGCCTCTGCAGATGAAAAATAATGCAGCGGTGACGGGTTGGAAAGTTGAAATTGTAAGAGACTTTCACTAAGCTCATCCTGCTTAAGCGATAATTCGGTAACAGTAGCTTCCTCGCGAATACCAATAGTAGATACATTTATGTTAAGCAGGACTGCGTAGCGGACTAGGAAGGCTATACCTTCCTTGGTTTGGGCTGTATCAGGCTCGACCATTACCACCGCAAAGTACGAACCTTTGGCGTCGAAAGGTACGTGTACAGTACCCCGGATAACAGATTTCGAACCCGGACGAACCAGTAGGCGATTGGTTTCAAGTTCTATCCATTTGCTAAGTAGAGTATCGGTAGAGTTCAGTATTTCATATTGAATGTCACCATCAGGGGTTTGACGAGGTTGATATAACATCAAGTGCGTGAGTTCTTCCCTTTCTTCAGGGGTGACTATGATTTCGAACGTCTGAGAACTGCCTGGAGAAAGGTTTAAGTTGATCAGTAAGGGTTCAACCCCTATTGCAAATGCAGGTCTATTTACGTTTAACAGCAATAGCATCAGGGCCAACAAAAATCTTTTCATAATCTATCCATCACCTCTTAGGCAGTATTCGTCGAACCCACTATAAAGCAACCTTAAGTTAAAGACCTCACCCAGCCTTACAAGGGTGAGGTCTAGATGGAACCAGTGATCATGATGATGGACAATTATTGAGGCATTGCTAGGTCTGCGGATACAGTTATACGCAACGTGCCTGCGAAATGCCCTTCTACTGCGGCAGGATCAAACTTATGGGCAGCTACTCGAACCGGCAAGTTCTCTTCAACAGCAGTGTCCTCAACGTTAATGACGCGGGAATAAATCGGAGTAGTTTTAAATCTCCCGTTATTAACCCCTGGCAAATCCCCATTTTCATCTGCAAAGCTAAAGTCTAGTTTAAAACCATCGTCGGTATTCTTCACAAACTCGCCACGGACAACATAGTTGGTGTTGCCTTTGACTGAGGCAATAAAATCGGCAGAAGCTCCTGATTCGCCAGGTGTGAAATTTAATTCTACGAAATCAACAGCGGTATTTACTCTTACCCATGGTTCGACGTTTATTAAGACATCTACATCAGTGGATTTTGGTGGATTGCCGATGCCGGATTTACCAGCAAATGCCACCGAGCTCACAACCAAAACCAACAGGGCCGTAAACACTAAGACTCTCTTCATTACTACATTCCTCCTTGGTTTTGTTTTGCTTCTTGGCCGGTTTCACCATTGGCTCGTCGCTACCCATTGGTGACCACATTATAAGTAGCGAGTCTTCGCCTCCAAGGAGAAAGTATCTTTCTACTAGCTTGCTTGAACTACCAAATTTATCAAAAAACTTTTCCTGACCACCTCCAGCAGCATGATAGATCGGTGGGTTACCACCGAGTATCGAAGAATTGCTCATCATCAATGAACTCCTCTTCGTTACCACAACTTTCCGACACGATCAGACTCATTTTACCTGAATAGGTACCGGCGATGTGCTGCCATTCGGTACGGGCTCTTAGCCTTAATTTGATCGAAGCTGAGCTTCCATACTTTCCACCCGAGATAATCTGGGTTTGGGTTAATGGTTTGAAATCCTTGCCATCAATGGAGAGAAACAGGTTCTCTGGCCTAATCCGTGGGATATCACCAGGTTTATCTCTGCTATAGGTTAGACCCCCATCTAATCCTACGGTAATCAGCCACTGATCATGGTTGGAGTTTACAGTCAATGTTACAGGGCTTTCGGCTTCGTGCATGCCGGGAGTCGGTGCTACTACCAGAAAGGCTCCGCCATCAAGGATCAGGTTGAAGTATGACTTGATATGAACGATTACTCGGATATCCCTGTTACGCCCCTCAGAGCTGCGAAGCCACCCCTTGTAAACACCTTTATAACCTCGAGCCTCTTTGGCCAGCTTAAATCGGATCTCTGCGCCTGCTTCGTTATCCGCTAAAAATAGGACGCTGTTATCAAGTCGCTGCCAGGCCGAATCGTATGGGGTTAGCGCATAGAGCATGTCCGCAGTAATGGTATGCCCATGTGAATCGGCTAAGTCGGTGGCCCAGTAGTAAATCGGATTGCTGTGACCGTTTCCATTATTGCCTTTACGGGTGATGAACACCGTTTTATCAGCATGGATATCATCGCTAGCCCGGCCGTCGATTACAAACATTATTTGTCCCGGGGCCACAGTAATTACCGCTAGAGCAGGCAGGGCAGAGCAGACCGGCAACAAAACTGCAAGTGCAAGGGTTAGAGCTTTAATTAGCTTCCTGGCTCTGCACATGACTCTCACCATCTTCTAGGGCTGCAAACTCTCTGACCGACTCCATCATTTTAAGCATTTCTAGGCAACTCTGAAAGTAGTGCACCTGGCCGGATTGGACATGGGCCAGTTGGCCTTGCCAAGTACCATGCTCAGTGCGGTAGATTCGGACAATGAAGGTGCGATTACGGCTTGTAGATCTGGCTTTAAATTGTTCAGTGATAGCTGTCAAGACGCTTGTTCACCTTCCGAATCTGGTATCTATAAGTATAATGTTTGGGGTCAAAAGACGTTCAAATAAAAAAGACCTGCGTTAGCAGGCGAATTCCAAGTATTCCCATATAGAGTTGGCGATCAAAGGCTTGGTTTTGAGAATATTTTGAGAGTTAAGTGGAAAAAACTCCACAATATGGCTAAATTTGGCCGGCATGCTGCCGATAGTTTTTAGAGCTCGATTGATCCTGCGTTCGATAATTGGCAGAGCAGCGGGTTCAACATCTACGAGCAACACCTGAAACTCTGCCTCTCCAGTTTTTGCAACCACATCCCCCCGGCGTAGTGCTCCGGCTATCATAGCTAGGAGTATGGATTCATGAATTTGCCCAAATTCTGGCGTGGATACCGTGAGAATGAGCAGTGGTGCTTCGTTTCTGGATTGCCGACGCCGTTCAAGCTGATGAATCAGCGTAAATAGGGTGGCATCACAGATGAAGGCACCGCGGTCTGCTTCCGCACTCACATTACTGGTCTGAGTCTTTTCGGTGACAGACGGTATTTGCGTTAATAGAGCTTGGACCTCTTTGCTCGGTTCAAGCCCGTATTCTTTGTTAAGTAATTCTTCACACTGCTTATATTGGGCTACCGCTTGATCATAGCGTTTGGCCTCAATCCAGTAGGAGATGATCGCTTCGTGCAGATCTTCTCGACAAGGCTCCTTTTGCAGGGCTTGACGGCATAATCTGACTGCCCCGACGTAATCTTGCTTATACTTTGCTAAGAGTTGTGAGGCTTGTAGGGAAGTTGCCAGAAAACACTCTCGATAGTGTACCCGGTACTCCACGGCCCAATCGGCATATAACTCGTCCAGCAAAAAATCATCCTTATATAGCTCTAAAGCTTTAAGATAACACTTCAAAGCTTGCTGGGGGTTGACCGTTATTAAGTCGTTGCCCAGCTGAATAAGGCGCTCAAACTCTTCGGTGTCAATCACACAGGGCGCATCGGCTCTGAACCAATACAACCCATTGCAATGGCTAATAAATTTCGACGGTTGGAAGCGTTTGAGCTCGGGTTCTAACGTACGCCGGAGCATATAAACTACGGTGTGCAGGTTGTGTTCAAGGTTTTCAGCGGTTGCCTCCGGCCAGAGGAGATCGGCAAGGATTGCTCGTTGTACTTTCTTACCGCGACGGCAGGCTAAATATTTGCATAAGAGCATGGCCTTCTTGGATTTCCAGGCATTCAAAGGAACCTCCTGGCCCTTCAATTCAAGGCGAAAGGTACCCAAAAGGTTAATTTTCAGGGTAGGTTCGCCCATCCAAACTCCTCCTCGTTACTTAGTGAATCGATAGAAGAGGCCGAGGGTATATTTTCTGGCCTTCTCCTCCTCAAAACAGTAACTAGCTTGAAGTGTGAGATGAGATGTGAGCAGCACATCAATTCCACTCCGCTGTGAGTAAAATCCTGTCGCAAACTCCCCCGTATACCAGAGGGACCAACGAGGTTGAGAAAAAGCCGCCGACAGCTCAAGATGCGGATAGTTGAGGACCATTTTATCGTCAAGATTGATGTTAATGAAGTAGCAGACCGCCTCAAGCTGAAGCTTGCCTAGGACAGTTTTATCGAGCAGGCCGGAGCGGAGAGTAAAGTCCGCGCTATCTTTGTGGCTGGTCTTAAAATTGGTAGCAAATCTGAGCGTGGATTGGATCGGCAGGTCAAAACCTAGGGATGCGTGTGCCGCAGTTTGTTCGTTATTGAGCGCTAAATAGCAGTGCCGGTCCCCGAAAAATCGATCGATTCTGGCGCTTACTGCGATTTTGGGGTTGGAGTAGAGCAGACCGATCTTCATGTCATGGCGTGGAGTTGGTTCAAACCTAGTGGAAACAAATTCACGAATTCCTTCGATATCACCGTAGGAGAGTACCGGCCCTGAAGCTAGCAGCTCGGTAGCTGGAATGATGCTTGCTCCAGCGCAGAGGGCAAAAAACTCTGTTTCAGACTGTTCTGACCCGGAAATATTTTTGGCTACGAGCATTATCGGGTTTGCGGCTTGCCTGCTCAACCAGACGGTCGAGCTAGCCTCGCTAAATTCGCCTGCAGGCGACTGATATCTGAGGCCTACTTGAGTTAACACTTCTCTGCTGTCCCGGTTAACCGTAAGCGGAGCGAGCGATAATTCAAAATTGGTTAGGAGTTTGTCCACATATTCGGTGCCGGTAAAGATAGACTCTTCAAGTCTGACTGAGATCGGCTCTGTATTGGCTGAGGCCAGCCAAGAATGGTAGAGGAGAGAGTCTTGACGGTTAGTACGCACCCCTTTTAATTGGGCAGTAATTTCCTGCTGATTAGCGATAACGATTTTGGCCAGTTCGGGGCTGCTGTAGATTTGCCAACCTGTTTCGAGATTAGTAGGGGAAACGAGGCTTAATTGGCCTTTAACCGCCGCAGTAGCCTGTGCGTTAAGGCGCAAGAAACCCAACGAGTAAATAATGATGTTATCCGTGGTTGCTGCAAATGCACCACCAGAAGTGATTGCTAATGCCAGTATCCAAATAGTAATGGCCGCTGATTTTGGTGATTTAATCAACCGACCCTCACTCCTCTTGGATGACCGGAGTGACAAAAATCAATAGTTCTTTGTCACTTTGCCGGTCGACATCAGTGCGGAACAGCCATTTGATCAGCGGAATACTGCCAATTATCGGTGTCTGCTTAGTATAGGCTGAAGTATCTTGAAGGGTTAGGCCGGCTAAGGTTGCTGTTTGGCCGCTTTTAAGTCTAACAGTGGTGGTGAGGGAATTGCGTTTAACGATCAGGTCTGGTCTGGCTTCATTGACAAAGTAGCTGATCTCCGGGGCTAGCTTAAGGATTACCTCGTCCTGACCGACCAAATCGGCTTGAATCTTAAGGGCCAAGCCAACCTCGATGCGTTCGATCCGAGACGTTACACTGTAGTCGTCATCAGGCCTGATTAGCAGGATCTGCCGATCACCGGAGAATAAGTCGGCGCTCTGCCCATCGGCGAGCAAGAGCTTAGGGTCAGCATGGATCTTCGCTTTTTGCTCTGATTCTAACAGACGCAATTGAGTTAAGAGTGATCCGAAGATATCCGTGTCGATGGTCATGGTGCCGGCTGACCAAGTAAGAGATCCGGTCCAGTTTGGGTTGAACTGTTGGCCTTGTTGAGCCTCGAATTCAAGCAGATTGCCGCCAAGCTCTTGAATGGTCTGCGATGAGATCTCGGTGATTACAACTTGGATCTCGACCTGTTTCGAAGGCTTATCTACCTGATTAATAAAGGCTCGCACTCTTTCTATCTCGCTCGGAGGAGCGGTGACACTGAGCAGGTTTGTCTGACGATCCCCTTTAACATACTGCTGCAGAAAAGATGGCAGCAAGGCCAAGACCTGCTCAACTGAAGTATGGTGTAAGGTGATAATCTCTGTATCAACCAATGACCCGAAAGTCGAGCTACGAGGGTCAGCCAGTCCGATTAGGTAGAAATCATCGATCTTACGAAAGGTATAGCCGCCTCCGATTAAGATCAGACGAAGAGCTTCCTCAAGCGGGACCTCCACGATATCGGCGGTCACCGTACCGGATACGGTCTGGTCAGGCACTAGATTTATACCGGTCTGTAACGAGATCTCGTTGAGGGCGTCACGGATATCCGTTTCAAAGAGCATGATGGTTACCGTCGGTTGATTAACCTCGGTGGCAGCTACCCCGGCACTGCCTGCAGCCAAAAGTACGAGCAGTAACAATATTTTTTTGGCCATAAGGCTTCCCCCCATAGGGTGCAATAGATTTTCGGTAAAACCACCTTCGCCAAATGGCTATAAATACCTTTTTTTCCGTTTTTAGGTTATTAACTAGAATTAGGTATTGACTATTAAAGGAGGAGCTCCGATGGAGAAGGAGAACACTCCATGGCGGAGACAATCATTGGTTTAGTATAAGAGACAAGGGCAAGGCCCAGTATAATGGGGCTTTGCCCAAGATTGCAATTAAGTCTTTCAGGCCTAGCGTTTAACAAAAACGACGTTAACTGCTTTCACCAGCGCTTCGACTTGGTCACCCTCTTGAAAGCCAACCTCTTGTAAACTCTCGTTCGTCATCACGGACGTAACTAGTGGCGGATCAACTCAGCCATCTACCGCCATTTTCACCTCGGCCATCAAGTTATCTTTTTTGATTTCGGCAATTTTGCCGACAAATTTATTGCGGACCCCCGCCTCCATCGTATCACCTCCGATCAAGGTAGAATTTGCCACGGTCATGCCAGTCCAAGACTTGGTATACTGGTTAAGAATCGGTCAATGTAGCTTAATATGGTTAGAGTGGTTAATAGTGCGACGAATTATTCTAATATTAGTGATGGTTGTCAGCTGTATCAGCGTGCTAACAATTGAGCTAGAAGCAATGACCCCGGGGACTCATTTCGTCTTCGGTTCTAGTATGTCCCAGGTGTTGGCAAAGAATGAACTTTCAGCTATTCTGGTTGGGTTATCAAGTCATGCCCTTTTAGATGCTATTCCGCACAATGATAGTGTGAAGGGTATCTCGCTGGTGACCGCGGTCGGAGCAGTGGTTTATGCCTATAAATTATTTAATAGTGAGGAGGGTGATAACCTAATCGCGATTATCGGAGGACTAGCGGGGATGCTGCCGGATTTGGAGCATACCCTAAAGAAAACTGGGCTTATCGCAAGAAGTTATTACCCTACCCACACCGGACTCATCCACCAGCCAAAAGCCGAACCAAATACAGCTTTAATCATGGAGCTAGGGGTTTCAACACTTTGTTTTAAAATCGCTTTTTAATTAGGAAACCTCGAATATTTGCGCCGGCCGTCCATTTTTTCACGGCAAATTGTCATTAATTCACTACCCCTTGAATTTAGTAATATTGGGACCAAATGACCAAGGGGGAGAACTAGTGTACGTGCCCAAAAGCCTGCGGATCTTGATACTAATCGTCATCATCACCATTGTTACAACTGGGGTAGTTTGGGCGACAGAAAGCCCAGTCCTGAAAAGAGAAATGACCGGCGCTGCGGTCGTACGGCTGCAGCAGATTCTGGATTCCCTGGGGTACGATCTGACAATCGACGGCAAATTCGGCCAGCGAACCGAATTAGCAGTCCGTACTTTCCAGCAAGATTCCGGACTGTTGGCTGATGGGATTGTTGGCCCAGCGACTTGGCAGGCCTTGGAATCCCTCGGAGGACACCTGGTGCATCAAGTAGCCAGAGGAGATTCCTTAAGTGTATTAGCCGTCAAATATGGTGCAAGCGTTGCAGATATCATGGATGCTAACGATCTCACAGATCACCGGATTTATATCGGGCAAAAACTGATCATCCCAACCAAGTCCTTTCAGGCAAATAGAACTGGCAATACCAACGCCGAACCAAGCATCGGTAGCCCGGTAATGATGACTTATCAGGTCCAACCGGGGGAGAGCACCTATGTGATCGCTAAGAGATTTAATACTACGATCACGGCGATCACTGAAGCCAACAAGCTAAAGAACCCATCTTTGTTAAGAGTTGGGCAACGTCTCCTGGTGCCGACACCACGGGAGGTTGCCGAGCCAGGAAGTTTGGTTTGGCCGGTAATTGGACCAATCTCCTCCGGTTACGGCTGGCGAACTCATCCGATTTATAAAAATCGGCAGTTTCATGGTGGAATCGATATTGCCGTACCAACCGGAACTTCAATTCTGGCTGCGGGTTCCGGAAAAGTTATCCGGGCCGGTGATATGGACGGTTTTGGTTTGGGGGTCGTTATTGACCATGGGGGTGGGGTTACCACCTGGTATGGCCATAACTCCAAGCTATTAGTTAAAGAAGGTGATCTCGTACAAAAGGGACAACTCATTGCTAAATCCGGTAGTACGGGCATTTCTACCGGTCCGCACTTAGATTTTCGGATTAAGGTCAACGGGATTACAGTGGACCCCTTATCCTGGTTGCCAAGCAAGAAAAAACTTTACTAATTCCGTTCACCCATGGTAACTCTTTTTACTGACCAATCTTTACCCGAGACTGACCCGGGAAACCCTAAAAAATCATACAATTGAGAAAATAGTCATTTATTGGAAGGATGAAACAGTACCCCTGGCGAATACATATATTAATAATCGTGAATTATATCACATAAAATATAATGGGGTTGCCTATGGGGGGAAGTGGGTAGCAATGTTATGGAGACCATTTCGGGGTGGGGTCCATCCGAAAGATCACAAAGAAACAACTGCGACTAGGCCGATTGTTTCGGCGCCAATTCCACCTCGAGTCATTTTGCCGCTACAGCAGCATCTGGGCGAACCAGCCAAACCCGTTGTTAAAGTGGGTGAGCAGGTTGAGGCTGGTCAGATCGTGGCCAACTCCGATGCCTTCATCAGCGCGCCAATACATGCTAGCGTCTCCGGTACAGTTACAAAGGTGGCCGCAGAATTCATTGAAATTGAGTCGGCAAATCGTGAATTGATACGCGAGATACCTGCAGGTAAATGGCATAATTTGGATAAAATTGACGCTGAGCAAATTCGGATCATTGCGCGGAGGGCGGGAGTAGTTGGACTTGGCGGGGCTACATTTCCCACGGCGGTTAAACTTGCTCCACCCGCTGGCCAATGGGTGAACACTTTAATTCTCAACGGCTGCGAATGTGAACCGTATCTTACCGCAGACCACCGCTTGATGCTGGAAAAAAGCCAGGAAATTGTCTTTGGAGCATATGCGATGGCCCAGGCTTTACGGGCTGTTCGCATCGTTATCGTTGTTGAAGATAACAAGCCAGATGCAGCTAAAGCGCTGGCGGCTGCCTTGACCGAAGCCCAACTCCGGCCATATGGGTCAATAATCAACAATACTACGGCTGAGGTTCGCCAGGTTCCCACCCGATATCCACAAGGCGCTGAAAAACAATTGATCTGGGCCATCACCGGACGACGAGTTCCACCAGGTGGTTTGCCGGCAAATGTGGGCACCTTGGTTCATAATGTGGCTACCGCGTATGCTTTGGCCGAAGCTATCCGCTATGCAAAACCACTAATTGAACGCGTAGTCACTGTGACCGGCTCAATCGTCAACGAACCAGGCAACTATCTGGTTCGTTTAGGGACACCGATTCGAGATCTGCTTGATTATGCGGGCGGGGTAAAGGCACCGATTAAAGCAATTATCCTTGGAGGTCCGATGATGGGCGAGGCTCAGCTCGATGATCAAGCGCCCGTCACCAAGGGAACCTCGGGGATCTTAGTTTTTGGCGAGGCGGATATCCAGCCAATTCGACAAACACCGTGTATCCGTTGTGCCCGCTGTGTTGATGCCTGTCCTATGGCTCTAGAGCCTTTACATCTGGCTCGCTTGGCCGAAAAACAGTGGTGGCAAGAGGCAGAACAGGCAGGCGTGCTGTACTGTATCGAATGTGGTTCGTGTGCCTATATTTGCCCGGCCAAACGTCCGTTGGCCATGCTGATCAAACAGGCAAAGGAGATTTGTAAGGGGGGAGGGGAGGCTCATGCTAACCAAACTAGTAGTCCGGCCAGCGCCGCATCTGCTTGACCCGGACAGTACAGCCAAAATTATGTATTCGGTGCTGGTAGCTTTATTACCAGCGGTATTGGCGGGGGTAATCCTCTTTGGAGTCCACGCCCTATGGTTAATGTTGGTATCGGTCGCAGCCGCCTGTTTGACCGAAGCAGCCTGTCAACTGCTGCGGCGTCAGCCGGTAACGATAACTGATGGCAGCGCGGTCATCACCGGATTATTATTAGCCCTCAACCTCCCACCGGGCTTTCCGCTCGGACACGCCGTTTTTGGATCATTTATGGCTATAGCACTTGGTAAACAACTTTTTGGTGGTTTAGGGGAAAATCCCTTTAACCCAGCCCTAATCGGGCGGGTGGTTTTGGCAGCGGCCTATCCGTTGGAGATGACTTCCTGGCAGCCTCTTGGCGGGATCATGGCAGATGCTGTAACTACTGCCACCCCGATAGGACTAATAGAGCTGGGCAACCCGCCACCGTTTGGCGATTTGCTTCTGGGCAATGTACTCGGATGCATCGGGGAAACGTCGGTGGTCGCTATTCTAATTGGAGGCATCTTTTTACTCTGGCGTAAAGTCATAGACTGGCGAATTCCGGTTGGTTATCTCGGTAGTGTTGCGGTATTATCGGGTTTTATGGGAGGCAATCCATTGTTGCAGCTCTGCACGGGTGGGTTGATGCTCGGGGCCTTTTTTATGGCCACTGATCTGGTTACCTGCCCGATAACCAAGCCGGGGCGTTGGATATTTGCTATCGGGGCGGGGGTGGTTGTCGTTCTGATTAGGCGATTCGGAGGGTTGCCGGAAGGGGTATCCTATTCGATTTTGCTAATGAATGCCCTGACCCCCCTAATCAATAAAATTACGACGCCACGAGTTTTTGGGGAGGTGAGAGGTCGTGCATGAAAAAGCCAAGAGTCTTCTGGCTATCGGGATTGTTGCTCTTTGTTCATTTGGTGTACTGGGCAGCGGCTATCTCTTAATTCACCAAATTGCTGACGCGCGCCTCGAAGATAGCGGCCCTTCGCCTTTCCAGATGGTTCTGCCACAGGCCATAAGTTTTGCTCCCCTAGAATGTGGCGCTTTGGTCGTACACGAAGCCAAGGATGTGAATGGGGAAGTGGTTGGCCTGGCGTTCACGGCTGTAGCGGATGGATTTTGTGGACCCATTGAAGTGATGGTAGCTTTAGACCCGCACTCTGGACGGGTCATGAAGGTTGAAATCATCTCCCAGACGGAAACCCCAGGTTTGGGCGATCGAATTACCGCTCCGGAATTTACCGACCAGTTCTCCGGCAAGATGGTGGATGATTTCAAGCAAATTGATGCAATCTCCGGAGCTACGGTCTCCAGTCAGGCTGTGGCGGAAATAGTCGACAGTTCAGTTAGGCAAGTCTTAGCTGCTTACCGAGGTGAATCGTAATGAAGAAACTGATACTTGGGTTATGTCCACTTCTTGTAGTGGCTACCACTTGGAAAATCGGCCTGCTGATGGGTTTGATAGTCCTGGTGACTACCCTGATTGCGACCCTGATTTTTGGATTAATCCAACGCTATCTACCACCTGATTCGCGCAGGGCTTGCCACATCATTATTGTCGGAACTGTGATCGGCTTGGCCGATCTTTATCTGACGATGCTCTTTGCAGAACAACGACAACAGTTGGGAATCTATTTGCCACTGGCCACAGTGAGCTGTCTGCTTCTCAGCGTTGATGCGCTCGAAAAAGGCTTGGGTAAGCACTGGTCTTCGTTGATCTGGGCTTTCATCGGGGGCGGCTACTATCTTGGACTATTAGGTGTGGTAGGTGGAGTACGGGAGATTTTCGGTCGGCAAACCCCGCTGGCCTCATCGGCGCCTGGAGGCTTTCTGAGTTTTGGGTTGCTCTTAGGGGTAATTGCCGCAGTGAGCAGGAGGGTTTGCGGTGAAAGAACTATTGCTTATCTGTCTCGGCTCGATCTTCGTAGATAATCTGCTGTTAAGCCGTTATCTCGGCTTGGATACCTTGCCGGATGAGGCTGTCAACTTACGTGAGGTTGCTAGACTGGGCTTGTTCACTACCTTGATTATGGTGATAGCTACTCCGATCGTCTATCTAGTGGAGTCCCTCGTATTAGCACCATTCGAGATCTGGTTTGGGAGACCAATCGTGATACTACTGGTTATCGCGGCGACGGTTCGACTTGCTAGCAGTTGGATAAGACCTTTTGGGAGTTTTAGCGTCATTAACAGCGGGCTGCTCGGCTTGGCCCTGTTGACTATTGGTAGAGGCTATGGCCTATTCGAAAGCCTGGTCTATGCTTTGGGTTCGGGTCTTGGCTTAACGGCGGTGTTGTTAGTTTTGGCTGGAATCAGCGATGAGCTTCGCTTTAGCAATATTCCGGAGTCTTTCCGGGGCGTTCCGATGATCTTCATTGTCGTTGGCATCTTAGCACTCTGCTTGGGTGGGTTTTGCGGGATGATCAAATTGTGATAGGGAGGTAGCTTTCTATTAAGATTTGGAAATTGTAAAAGGCGGGTCAGGTGACCCGCCTTCGTAACTAGAATGGTTGCTTACCGGAGCGCGGCATTGGGAACCGGCTTGCCGGTGAGCTCTTCGTAGGTCTTCTGGAGGAGAGTGACTACGTAGGCCGGGTTGTGGATACCCAAGCTACCGTCATCTTCAACCAGAGTGACGTTGAAGTAAGCGTTATACAGTGCTACTGGGACATCGACTTCTGCACCGGCAGCATTGGTCCAATGGAATGATCCGTGCGAGTAGCCGCCAGTGACACCTAGCTCAGCCTCTTTAGCAGCGATCGCGTCGTTGATCAGATTGATCAAGCCCTGAACCTCATCTTGGAATCCTTCGACAACTTTATCGCCGTCATAGTCGGCCAAGGAGAGGCGGTTTACGACGGTGAGGCCCGGGTGACAGGAAGCACAGGCTTTCTCTACGTAAGCCGGGGTGTCGATTACTTCGAAGGTGTGGTTGACAACACCCTGGTACTCGGCCATATGGCAGCTTACGCAGGTATCAGGGTTGGCACCGTGAGGTGAACTGCCGTAAGCAACGCCAGGGATTGTAGCTCCGGACAAGGCAAAGACAACATCAGCTTGTGCGGAAGCGTGCGGAGCAGGCTTGGCGACCGGGTCGGCAACTTTACGGCCGTTGTGGCAGAAGATACATAGAGCACCGGAGCCGGCACCTTTAACCTGGTAGCCGTTGGCCAATTTACCGGTGTCACCCGATCTCATAAGTTCATTGGCTCTGCTGCTGTGGCAGGCTGAGCAGTCGACACCGTTGGCGGTATCTCTGACACTAGCCGGGAGATCGGCCCGCTTAGTGACGTTGTTGGCAAAACCCTGTCCATCATGGCAGATGATACAGTTGTCACGCATAATCGGGCTGTTGCTGGTGATTTCACCAAGGTTGGCTGCATTGTGCTTTGTACCGGCCCACTGTTCGCTAACCGAACCGGCAAAGGCCAAGCACGATACGACTAAGACGATAAGGACAGACGACAAAACAATTAGAGCTTTCTTGTGCATTCTTTCATACTCCCCCTTATTCTGTTTTGGAAATACAATGTGTATTTTCCTAAGCTTAACAATTATCTGAAAACAGAAAAGTCCCTGCTGACAAAAGCACAAAATTGGTTATAATAAGGCAGGATTTTAGAAAATATAAAATATTTGGTAAATCTAGGCAAGTTCCGTCAGATCAAACGGTTCGACTATAATCGTCCGGTACTTCTCATATAAAACCATCCCTGGTTTGGCACCTTTGGGTTTCCAGACATTTTTGCGCTCGGTATAATCAACTTCGACCTTTGAGCTTTGGTAAGCACTACTATAGGTTGCAGCCAAGCGAGCAGCATATAAAACAGCCTCCTCCGAAGGGGGTTCGCCCTGAGTGGTCCGGAGGATCACATGTGAGCCCGGACGATTTTTAACGTGAAACCAGAGGTCTGAGGGCTTAGCTTTGGTCATCGTAATCAGGTCGTTTTGCTTGCTGTTACGGCCGACTAAAATTTCGGTTCCATCGGCGAGCTGCACAATTTTATACCTGGGAGCTTGTTGATGAGAACTTGCTTTTTTGCTAGTTGGTTTTCGCTTAGCCTTGATGATACCCAATGAGGCAAGTTCACCACTTAATGCCACTAGTTCAGCGCTATTTTCTAGTTGGCGCAGGTCTTCCTGGAGCTGTTCAAGATAACGAAGATATTCGATGGTTTTGGCCAGTTCAAGCTGGGAACGCTCACGTTTCCGTTTTGCTTTGGCATATCGCGTATAGTATCTTTCGGCATTGGTGATTGCTCCCACAGCTGGGTCAAGGTCTATCTCTACCGGTTGGTTGTCGCTAAACCGTGGCAAAGTAATACTGGATTGGCCCGGTCTAATCAGGTGCTGGTAGGTAAGGATCAGGTCGGCTTTATCTTTATAATCTTGACCCTCTTCGGTAGACTCAAAATCTCTCTGTTGTGCAGCGGCTTTGCGCTTAATCTTTTTAATTTCCCGTTTTAAAGTCTCAGCTAATTCGCCCTTCTGATTGACCGCCTCTTGTTGGTGATAGCTATTTTGATAGTAGGTTTCCTGCAGTGCCGAAAATGAGGGGGTATGCTGAAGATTCTCTTGGGCGAGGGCCACCGGAGAAAAATCGATTGGCTGACCGGCGGAGTTGACAACAAGGCTGGGTGACCATTGTTTGGATAACCCAATTTGGCGAAGTTCTGCGATCTGCTGCCATAACGGTGAGAGCTGAAAATCTTTTAACTCAGCCCGTGTGAGCTGTGGTGTGAGGCCTGACCGATGCAAAATCTCAGATGCCAATAGTTTATCCAGACCTTGAACAGTGCGCAGTAACACCTGAACGAGCGGTTCAGTCGGCGGAGCCAAGAGAACGGTTCGGCGAAAGTAAGGTGAGTCGATGGAATATAGGTCATGCTTGCTCTGGGCCGGTGGTCGCAGGTATTCGGCGCCGGGAACAACTTCGCGATAGGCATTTTTGTTTCCGGAACTAAGTCTGGCGGCACCTAGAATAAAGTTGTCCGTATCAAGCAAGAGGAGATTACTGTTTTTACCCATTAGTTCACAAACTAATTGGAATTGCCGTGGGCGCAGGTCTGCACAGTATCCGGCGGCAAAGGTTAAGACAACGATGCGTTCAAGGCCAGGCTGAGTAATCTCAACTAAAGGCAAGCCGATCAGGTATCGGCGGAGGAGCATACAAAAATTATTCGGCTTCTCCGGGTAAGTTATCTCTGGTTTAGCCGAGAGTAACTGCAAGCGATAGTTACGCGAATCAATCGATACAACCAGTATCTGCTTTCCCAGGGGCGAGCGCAGCCAAAAATGAATTTCGTTTTGGTAATTATAAATCTTGTCGATCTTACTCTGTGTTAGTACTGGGCGCAGCTCATCAAGCAACCCTTGGATAAACAGACCGCTAAAGGACATATTGCAACCTCCTAGATATTCCAAGTATAGCACCGGGCAAATTGGCTGGTCAATTAAGGAAACCGACCAAGCACAAGGTGTATCAGGGCTGGTGTTGAATATTTTCAGGATAAAGGAGGTGACTCCGGTGAACCGGATTTACCGCGGGTTTATCGTTGTTATTATCTTTCTGTTTTTGGTGAGTTTGTCATTTGGCGTCAATTTAGTCACGGTTGGTGCCCAGACACCTGCACCTGCCAGCCTGGCAACGATCCTAACCCATATTAAGGTTGGCTGGCTCAAGCTGGCCTCAGTCGAAGTTACGCAGATCTTAGAGGGTGGTTTTCCAGTTGATGAGGAGTTTTTGACCTTATCTGGTTTTCTGCTCAGCACCAATGGCCAGCCTGGGCTGGCTAGGGAGGCTTATTTACGGGCGCTAAACAGCGGTCGGATTGATCAGGCGGAACAAGCGACCCTGTTGGCCTTGATTGGACGTACTTACCTTGACCAACGTGATTACCTGAGGGCGAAGGATTATTACGAGCAGGCGCTAAGCAGTTCGGGGGAGCAAGCTTTTAGGCTGATTGATTTAGGAGTGATCGCACTCAGAGA
>CAZAAT010000028.1:0-9218 GCA_964483175.1 uncultured Bacilli bacterium | reverse complement strand
CGAGCTCGAACAGGCTCGGCACTATTTAGAACGGGCGGAAAAGGCAGGGGGAGCCGAATCTGCGCGCCTCTTCATGGTCCGCGGGGATGTGGACTTAGCTGCCCTAGACTACGCTGAGGCTCTTAATCAGTACCAGAAGGCTCTTAAGCTCGCCCCAGCTAATGAGGAGATTTATTACCGGCTCAAACAGGTTTACCAGCAGATGGGCAATGAAGATGACTGGGCAGCCCTCGTAGAGCAGGCAAAATCTTACGGGGTAAAGTTAAAATAATTTTCATACAATTAATGTAAATTACGGAAGGTTATGGCAATACAACAAAGAATAAAAGGTGGTGGGATTTGTAGTAGGAGGGGGAAATCGATGATTATCGAGCTATGGATTAGATTTATGCGTGCTTTCCCAATTTTTTGGCGCCTGATGATTTCATATACAGTCATCACTGGCTGTTTCTTGGTGGCGGTTTTCAGTCCCCAGCTACGGGTGATCGCCACCTTGGCCGGCATCTTAACCGGCTATTTTCCAGCAATGTTAATCGCCAGGACTGTTGTGCAGCCCATCCGGGAGGTTCAGCAGGTGGCGACCTATCTCGAAGATGGTGATTTTTCGCGAATTCCGGCCGAGAGTTCTTTCACCGATGAGCCGGCGAGAATGCAGCGTGCATTGGTACAGGGCATGAGCCGGCTGCGCCAACTGATCCAAGACTTATTTTCCAGCCAGCAAGAGACCAACGTTCGAGGTGAGGAGGTCCGCGCGACCATTCAAGATGTAGTTGGAATCTTAGACGGTCAGGTCCGTACTGCCGCGGAAATTGCCTCCGCATCAGAGGATCAAGCTAGGTCGATAGAGGGGTTTGCCAAAGATGTCAATACAGTAGCCGAGCTGATCAATGAGTTGGGCCGGACAATCGCTGAGGTTAGTACGGCTACAGAATCTCTCTCGTTGGCCAATGCTGAGAATAGCCAGGTACAGGATAAGCTCTCTGAGTTGTTTAGTCAGTTATTTGCCTCGGTAGATGAATCGAGCGCCGCTTTAAAGGAATTATCTGCTCAAGCCGATAACATTTCCAAGATGAGTAGGATGATCGAGGAGATCGCGGATCAAACCAACTTGCTCGCCTTGAATGCGGCTATTGAAGCAGCAAGAGCCGGTGAGGCCGGCAAGGGGTTTGCAGTTGTTGCTGCAGAGATCCGCAAGTTGGCGGCAAATACCCAAAAGGCAACCGAGGAGATTAATTCTTCGCTGAACGGAATGGTTCACTCGGTGGAGCAGTCACTAAGCTTGCAGACGAAAAGCCAAAATTTCGCCCACGAGGTTAGGGCGGTCGAGGAAAAGGGGCGGGAAAGTTCAGCCCTAATCACTCGTAAGGCTGATGAAACCCTCAAGGCGATGGAGGATATGGCACTCCAGGGGGAAAGAGCAGTTCATTTAATTAATGGGCTGATGAATACTGCTCATGATTTATCCTCCATTACCCAGGAGTTTTCGGCCCAGGCCCAAGTGGCTTCAGCCCAGTCCGAAGAGGCACAGGGTTATTTTGACCGGCTTGCCCGATCTCAGCAAAGCTTGTGCGAAGGAGTAGCCGGAGTCACGGCGAAATTTGCCAACTCAATAACTTTGTAGAATGGTTAGGCGATTACACGGATGGAATGGAGGTGATTATATCGTGTCGAGCGTAGCCAAGCGTTTGGCGGAGCTGGGAGTAGATTTGCCTCCGTGTCCTGCGCCGGTTGCTTCATATCTGCCTGCGGTAGCAGTGGGCAATTTGGTGTTCGTTTCGGGCCAACTACCAGTTGAAGATGGGGCTTTGTTATACTCCGGCAGGGTGGGAGAGACGGTCACGGTCGAAGAGGGATATGAAGCGGCGAGGCTTTGTGCAATTCGCTGTCTTTCAGCGCTGCAAGCAGTCGTTCCTGACCTAGATCAGGTGGAACGGATTGCCAAGGTCACCGGATATGTTTCTTGTGCCAACGGTTTTACCGATCAACCCCAAGTAATCAACGGGGCATCAGATCTCCTGCAGGCGGTGTTTGGGGAAAAAGGTCAGCATGCCAGGGCGGCTGTCGGGGTTTCAGGTTTACCTCTCGGGGCGCCAGTCGAGGTTGAGCTGGTAGCTTACGTGAAAGGGCATACCGGTTGTTGTTCCTAGACTTTATGTACGGCTATTTTGGATATGGGAGGAGCCACCATGACAAAGTTATCCTCAAGGTTAATTTGGGTTATTTTCCTCATTTCCGTTTTGATAATGGCTTATTCTCTAGGAAGTTTTGCAGCAGAGTTTTCGGCAGACATATCGATTACTGAAAACAAAAAAACCACGACTGGCAAAATTTATGCATCCAACGATAAGTTCAGGCAGGAAATGTCTGGTTCTGATGGGACAGCAGTTACGATTATTCGCTTGGACAAAAAGGTGATGTGGACTTTACTCGACGACAACACCTATATGGAAATATCCGGCGAAGCAGTTATGGATCCGAGTGCTCCAAAGGCTCCAGATTATGAAGTCGTTAACCTTGGTTCAGAGGTGGTAAACGGCTATACTTGCGACAAGATCCAGTACATTTATAAAGACAAATCTCTGGGCTCGATGATCCAGTGGGTTGTGCCTGATCTGCAGTACGCGGTACGAACCGAGATGACGGATCGGAAAGGCAAGGTTACTTCAGTGATTGATATCACCAATGTTAGGCCTGGGCCGCAACCTGCCACGCTCTTTGAAATTCCCCCGGGATACAGTAAGTTCGAATTACCGATTAAACTACCGTTTGGTCTCTTTGGTAAATAATGTGGAGAGGCCCTTCGTTATGGCGGAGGGCCTTTTAAATTGGCCCTTTCATTTGACAATTGACAAAAAATCCGTTTTTGTTATAATGAACGAGCCAATGTATACCAATTGGCTAATCTGGAGATAACAACCAATAATGGATTAAATTCTCCCACATGGAGGTTTATGGTGAGAGCTGGATCCAAGTGGCTTTTGGCCGTAGTTGTGCTGGTACTCGTGGGTTTGCTTACCTTTACCGTGTACGCAATGACCAGCCGGAGCCAACTAGTTGAACTACCCGATAAGAAAACAAACAGTGTATCAGATCTTCCTAATCAAAATTTAGACGAGGCAAGCAAAGTTCGGGAGTTCATCAAGCAAAAAAATAGGTACCTTACTGAAGCTGAAGTCAACCGATTAACGATGGCTTTTTTAAGTTCGAGCAAGGCCAACGGGGTTGATTTATGGTTGCTTCTGTCGGTTGCTGCCAGTGAAAGTCATTTTCGCGCTGACGTCATCAGTGGAGCCGGCTGTATTGGTATCATGCAGATTAAACCAACAACGGCTTATAGTGTGGGCATTGACCCGGATAGCTTGTATAACCCTGAGCGGAATATCGAGGCCGGTACCCGTTACCTGCGACGATTACTCGATAAGTATGACGATGAGTCGCTCGCAGTTGCTGCTTATAACGCCGGGCCTAGTCGAGTGACAACTTCGGTGCCTGCTATCCGCGAAACCAGACAGTATGTGCAAAAGGTCTCCGCCAAACGCAATGAATTGGCGGCTTTGTTTGGTGCGGTTTCCATTGCGAAGAGCGAATAAAACTAGTCATCGGCTGATACAGCTCGCAAAAAATTTATCGTAAATAGACGGCCCACATTAAAGGCTGTGCTGATTTCTCCATGAAACTGCGCACCATAAATGGGCTTATTTTTATGTTTGATAAGCTCTACACAGGTGGAGTGGGCCAAGATATCGTAGCCCGTAGGGATGACCGCGATCTCCCAACTGTGTAATTGGACGGCATAAAAAGGATTCGGCAACCCGCTAAGGAGCTGGTCGGTTTGAATAATTTTAATTGGTTCGGCCGCCTGCATCAGGATATCTTCAAGCGTCTCGAGATAAATGCCTTTCCCCATTTGCCGGACAAAGCTGTAACCTTCGGCCATGGCCAATAACTGGTGCCCACCACAGATGCCCATAATCGGATATTCTCCCTTTCTGATCAATTCAAATACCCCATTAAACTCAAACATCGGTAAGGTTTCGTAATTTCTGCCTAATCCACTGAGGATGATTGCCCGGGGAGGCTGATCAAGTCCGGCGATGATTTCGGGAGAAACCAGATAATAGGGGAGGGTCAGGGTCTCGAGCCCCAAATTCAACTCAGTAATGAGCGAAGAAATCTTTTCGTAACCGGTTCCATCGTGCCTGTTTCCGACGATCAATACATAAGGCCTGTCGGGTGCCTGGAGCAGAGGTTCCGGGGCATCTGAATAGAGGGCGATTTCACAGATGCGCGGGGAGTTGCCATGCCAGCGGGTGATCCGAAGTCGCAAGAATCGTGCTGTTACCGGTGGAGACAAATCGACGATCACCCGGAAAGAGTCGGCGTCGGTGATGGTCGCCCTCTCGATAGGCTGCCAAGTAAGCCGGTCGCTGCTGTATTCCCACCGAAAATCTTGGGGACGTCCGGATAGTTCATCGGGCGCAGCCAGCATCCAGATCCGGTGAATCGGGCGCCTTTCCCCCAAATCTAACTCGAGCCAGTGCTCGTCAAGGTCTGCCTGACCTTCCCAAAATGTCCGGTCAGCTCTGTCACCTTGATCAATCAGATTAGCCTCACCGCTTCCGCCAGAGGTGCGTATTTGAACAATTTGGGTACGGGCGAGACCTTCCGGCTGATCATCGCTTGTGGTGTCAATCCAAAAGCGGGCAACTATGCCATCTGCTTCAGTACCCCACCGACTCTCATTTCCGTGGCCGTCCACAGCCTTCACTCGCCAGAAATATCTGGTCTGGTCAGCTAACTCTTCGCCCTCAGGAATCCGCAAGCTGGTGACCAGCGGTGTTTCCGGGACCGAATAAGTGAGTAGATCAGGGCTGCTGAACTCTGGCGTGGTATCCAGCTGAAAGATATAGGTCAGCGGACCGCATGTGCTGCTGGAGTTAAAGACCGAAAGCAGGGGACGTTGATTAGTCAAAATCACATCTAACCTGGGTGAATTGGTCAGGCGGGGTGGATTGATCAGACCAGTCTCAGCAGCGTGGCAAACCCCTGTAAGCAGAATGATTACAACCAGCAGAGAAAACTTTCGTTTCATTGCTTATCTCCCAAAGGTGGCATATTTTTGAACTTTTTTTAATAGTTAATACAAAGCGTGTACAAACTCCTGTACAATTGGAAAAAAATGTAGTATAATAAAACCGAAGTCAGTAGTGGCCTTGTGCAACTACACCATCACAAGCAATTATTCTGTAATTCCTATTCTAAATCACATCAGCGACCACACTCGGCCATGTGTTGTTCAACCTTTACTTCTGAATCATTTATGGGCTAGGGATTAACAATCCTTTCTGACGGATTTGGCCTTGACTATCTGGGATCCGAACGCGGCTTGTTCTTTGCATTTAGCGAAAGTAGCTTACCTGTAATTCATAAAAAATGCCAATCAAGACAACCGCTGGTTACCTTGATTGTATTAAAATGATTATAAAAAAGAAAAAATGGGCATATTATTGCTTTTTTAGGTGTACCAGTATACCAAAAGGGACAATGGTGATAGCAAATAGGCCCTAATGCGCCTTGGTTTGCTGGGAAGCATGGCGGTGGCATACCAATAGTTTTTCGGGAATTCATTATAAGGGGATCGTCCGGAGCTACCGGGCCTAGCAGGAGCATCATGAGATCTATCATGCTGGTTAACGCGGATGCTGCGGTAACCAGCGCAATTGTACGGATTCAAATCAGACATGCCAAGGGGCTTGGTTAAGCGACTCCAACCTTCAAGCAGAAGGAGTGATAAATTAGATGGGCGGTCAGCGTGAGCAACTGCATCTCTACATTGCCGAAGCATTGCCGGGAGATGTCCGCAAAGGAATCGTCCGGGTCAGTCAGGCAGTCTTCGACCGGTTAGGGCTGAATCCAGGTGATATAGTCTCGATTACCGGCTCCAGGACAACCTACGCGAAATTGTTGCCGAGCGTATTTGGGACGTGTTCAGATACCCAGGTCTTAGCAGACGGAGTTGTTCGGGAAAACGCTGGTACCATCTTGGCCGGAGAAGTTGTATTAACCCCAGCTCAGATCAGTGATGCCAGTTCCTTGTCGGTGACTCCCCTTGACCCTGATACAAGGGTCGAAGATGAGGCTGACATCAACTTTTTGCGAAAGTATCTAATCGGATTGCCGGTTACCCGCGGTGATAAGATCGTGGTGAGTTTGTTTGGGTCGACCGATGCCTCATTAAGAGTATCAGGAACCGCACCGGCCGGACCAGTCCGCATTACAGCGCAGACGATGATCCGAGTTTTACAGCCGGATGTTTTTGAGGATTATCTTCCCAAAGTCAGCTATGAAGACATCGGTGGATTGGCCGAACAAGTTCGTTTGGTGCGTGAAATTGTCGAACTCCCGCTTAAAAGGCCTGAACTCTTTATCCGGTTGGGCATTCGCCCGCCGAAAGGTATCCTACTTTATGGACCTCCCGGTACGGGCAAAACCCTAATTGCCCGTGCGGTTGCCAGCGAGAGCTTAGTGCATTTTATCCATGTCAATGGTCCGGAAATTATGCACAAGTACTATGGGGAAAGTGAGGCTAAACTGCGACAGGTTTTTGATGAAGCTAAACGCAAGGCCCCGAGCATTCTCTTTCTCGACGAACTGGATGCTCTGGCACCCAAACGATCCGAGGTGATCGGAGACGTTGAAAAGCGTCTAGTTGGCCAGCTGTTAGCCCTCATGGACGGTTTGGTCTCACGCGGCCAGGTAATTGTGATTGGCGCCACCAACATGCCGAACCTGCTAGATCCTGCGCTCCGCCGGCCTGGCAGGTTTGATCGGGAGGTCTTTATTCCGGTCCCGGACAAAGAGGGGCGCCGGGAAATCTTCGCGATTCAAACAAGGGGTATGGCTCTGGATGCCAGTGTTGATCTTGGGGTACTAGCAACGATTACGCACGGGTATGTAGGTGCCGATATCGCATCCATCTGCCGGGAAGCTGGGATGAATGCTTTGCGGAGGATTTTGCCGAGTCACGGTGACCAGTTCCCCGATGTTAAGGTGACGATGGCCGACTTCCTGGCTGCGGCGAAAGAAATACAACCAACTGCAACGAGGGAGTTTTACTCTGAGCGTTCTGAGGTCAGCTTTAAAGATGTCGGAGGCCTGACAGGGATCAAAGAGCAGCTCCTTCAGGCGATTATTTTGCCGCTAAAGTATTCGGATGAATACCGTCGGTTTGGGTTTGGTCCGGTTAAGGGGGTTCTCTTACACGGTCCTAGTGGAACGGGCAAAACCTTGCTGGCTAAAGCTTTGGCTGCTGAGACAGGTGTTAATTTCATTTCTGTGTTAGGTCCATCTCTCTTCTCCAAATGGTTTGGGGAGTCTGAACGAGCGCTCAAAGAACTGTTTGTCCGGGCTAAACAAGCTTCGCCCTGCATTTTGTGTATTGATGAGATTGATGCAATTGCAGGGACCAGAGGGGGTCAGGGGTCAGTAGCGGAGCGCTTGGTCAGCCAATTGCTGATGGAGCTTGACGGCCTGGACAACTACTTGAAACCGGTGATCGTAATCGGGACGACCAATCGGTTTGATCTACTGGATCCAGCATTTCTTCGCCCGGGGCGATTTGATCTACAGATTGAGTTTCCCCTGCCGACTGAGGCTGAAAGAGCAGAAATATTTGCAGTCCATCTGCGGAACAAACCGACTGCTCCTGATGTGATTATTCAGGAGTTGGCCGCCAAAACGCCTGGTCTTACAGGAGCGGCGATTTACGGTATCTGCAGAAGAGCTAGTGCTTCAACTCTCGCCCGTTACCTTACAGGACGGGAGATGGGGCTGGTGCAGGAGGATGCTCCCTGCATCACTAGAGCAGAGCTAGACCGGGCGATTGAGGAGGTGGTGGAAAAACGTTGCGAAACCCGATAACCTAGCTTCAATATTTAGCTGTGGAAGGAGGAAAACGAAATTGAGTGCCAACCTATTGCCTGAAGAGCAAGAACTCTTCGTAGAGAAGGACTTAGTCCAAGTAACCGTATGGTGTAGAGGGGTACTTCATAACAAGGAGGCCCGTGACGTAGCCGTTGCTTTGGCCGAAGCTGCCGGCCGTGAGGGCAAATATATGCAGGCCTGGGAAAACTATGTCGACCTGCCCGACCGTGTGCATGTCCCTGTACGGGCCTACGCGCGCTTTGGTCCAAACCCGATCGAATCAAAATACGTCTATGAAAATGAGTCTCCTGACATTGTGGTCTTAATTACCGAAGATCTGATCAAAGGGAATAATGTTCTTGAAGGTCTCAAACCCGGCGGTACTTTAGTG
Source organism: uncultured Bacilli bacterium (assembly GCA_964483175.1). Taxonomy (GTDB): domain Bacteria; phylum Bacillota; class UBA5301; order UBA5301; family UBA5301; genus JAAYHC01. The sequence continues at coordinate 904 of CAZAAT010000028.1, read as the reverse complement.
GTTAACAGCAAACGAGATCCAGAGTACATCGCCCAATTTCTCGGGGATACGTCCAAGCTAAAAGCCATTGTCTGTGTAGATGCAGCCGGTGCCGCCGAAGCGCAGGCTACCCTGTCCGGTGCTGAGGGAGCAACGGATGCTACCGGTATTGGCGGCGGGTGGGCCGGAGTATTGGCCGGGGCGGTGGCCAGAGCGACCGGGGTTGTCGAGCTGGATTCTCTGAAAAAGGTGACCATCAACCCTGACCTGGTAGATTTCGGCTATAAACAAGCCGTTGTCAAGGAGGGATTTAACTCATGAACGATGCGTATAAGGCACCATTTGCCGGGACAGTTAAGTCTCCCGTGACTGAAAATGATCAAATGATTACCGGCAACTGGCGGATGATCCGTCCAGTAGTGGATGCAGAAAAATGCACCCAATGCCTCAATTGCTGGCTTTCTTGCCCGGATGCTTGTATTAACCCCTTTGGCGATACGATGGAAGTCAATTACAAGTATTGCAAGGGCTGCGGACTTTGCATAAATCAGTGCGTCTTTGGTGCTATAACCGGAGTGCCTGAACTGGAATTTAGCGGAGAGGAGGAATAAATGATGGCCGATAAACGACTAATCTCGGGATGCGTTGCGGTAGCCCATGCTGTCCGGCTAGCCGATGTAGATGTAATCTCCTCTTATCCAATCCGTCCCTATACCGGTGTTATGTCCGAGTTGGCGAGGATGGTGGCTGATGGAGAGTTAGATGCTGAGTTTATCCATGCTGAAGGTGAGCATGCCCAGTTAAGTATCGTCTACGGTGCTTCCGCTTCAGGAGCACGGACCTTCACCGGTAGTTCCGGTGTGGGTGTTACTTATGCAATGGAAGTCTACTCTCCGATCTCCGGTGAACGACTTCCGGTTCAGAT
>CAZAAT010000027.1:15996-28887 GCA_964483175.1 uncultured Bacilli bacterium | reverse complement strand
AGCCGGCCAAACCTCGCTATCTTCTTCCCTAGTCAGCTCGGCGTTGATCGCGGAGCGCAAAAACAAGTCCCTGAGGCGAAGACCCAAATCGAGAACCAACTCCTTCTCGGTTAGTCCCGCCGAACTAACACAACCGGGATCTCGCCCGCCATGGCCAGGATCAATGAAGATGGTCTTGCCAGAAACAATCTCTGTCAACGGGACAAAGGTCTCACGGACTCTCGGTACAGCCACCAATACCAACACACCGAGTGCACAGGCCAACAAGCTACAGATCACCATGCGAGCTGACACCCAGATAACTACCCTGTGGCGCAACAACCTTCACCTACCTCATAAAGAACCTTGGTTAAAGGTATTCACACAGCGCACAGGGTATACTCTTGTTAGCGTCGACCCGCCAGGACTCGATAACCACCCTTTATTTCCAGTGTTTCGACATTGCCAAAAGTATTACGGATTTTTTCGGCGAAACTCTTGGCACCTTGCTTGGTTTGGATCACAGCCGCAAACATGCCCCCGGCCATGAGATGGGCATAAGCTCCGTCCACAAAAGGATAATAAGCCTCTTTACCGGCCCGAATCGGGGGATTAGTAACGATCAGACTGAACATCTCGCTTGGCGAGATAGCCGCAAACCCATCACTGGCGCGGATCTCGACATTTGTCACTTGGTTGAGTTTAGCATTCTCCGCCGCCAAGCTCAGCGCTCTGGCATTAACATCGACCAACACCGCCCGACCTTGCGGCGCCACCTTAGCCAGACCCAAACCGATAACCCCGTAACCACAGCCTAAATCGAGGATAATCTCATCAACTTTGACCGGCAGGCTATTGACTAGCAACAACGAGCCGCGATCGATTTTGTCCTTGCTAAAGACTCCGGCATCGCTTTTAAAGCGCATCGGGTTTCCGCGAATGAGGGCATCGATAAAAAGGGGATGACTTTCCACCTCGGGTTCTGTAGAATAATAGTGTTGATGCATTTTTCCCGCCCTTCCCATTAATAAGTATTCTTCGTTATCCACGCTGATTATCCTAGGGCCAACTACGATAATCACCGAAATTAGGGATAATTCGGGACAAACAACCTAAGGAGGTCAAACGATGAAAGCTGAAGCAAGATGGGTAGATGGTATGACCTTTGTTGCCAAAGGATCCAGTGGTCATTACGTAGTCATGGACTCGCGCAAAGAGTTTGGCGGCACAGAAAGCGCTAGTTCGCCAATGGAGATGGTGCTTTTCGGCCTCATCGGGTGTAGTGGTTTTGATGTGGTTTCTATCCTCAAAAAAATGCGGATGCTGCCGGAGTCATTTGAAATCAAGGCCAAAACAGAAAGAAATCAGGAGCACCCCAAGGTGTTCACCAAAATTCACCTCAAATACATTTTTACCGGGGCAGATCTCAAAGCGGAAAACCTCGAACGAGCTGTGCAGCTCTCTCAGGAAAAGTATTGCTCCGTTGCGGCGATGCTGAAAAAAGCAGCCGAGTTAACCTATGAAATTGTCCTCAATCCAGCGGAAGACAGCCGAGACGACACCTAAGGCGTCGTCTCATCCACTTGTTCTTCTAAGATCGCATCGATCTCTTTGATGATCAACGGAACAAATAAGTGACCGGTAATCCGAATATTACCATTCATTTTGATGATTGGTAGCGGCGTTGCCCCATCCGCTAGGAGCTCAACGATATCCTGGTCAGTGGTTTGCTCAATATCCCGAAATTTGGTGTCAACCAGGTTACCATACATTGCCGAAAGGATCTGAGCTACTTCCCACGTTGTCTCTTCCAGAGACTTCGCCGGACCTCAGCCACCACTATAGCAACCGGCAGTTTCACGACTACCAAAGACCTCAATTGCAACTTGCTTTTGCATCTTCTTCACCTACTTGAGTGCCTCATCTAACCGCTTGGCCAATACTGCCTTTGGTTGAGCGCCTACGATTTGGTCGACAACCTGTCCGTTCTTAAAAATCATTAAGGTTGGAATGCTCATAATGCCATATGCCCCAGCTGTTTTGGGATTTTCGTCCACATTGAGCTTACCGACCATTGCTTTCCCTGCGTACTCGGCCGCAATTTCCTCGACTACCGGTGCCACTGCACGGCAGGGCATACACCAAGCCGCCCAAAAATCGACCAGTACCACGCCATTGTTGTTAACAACCTGATCATCAAAGTTTGCATCTGTTAGCTCTACTGTGTGTTGACCCATCAATAAATACACCCCTTCAAAAGAGTCATTCGCTCCGGTTGGAAGTACACTCCCAGGCCGCAGGGTCCATTTCCACCCCTAGCATCTCCAAGATCTGCACAACCTTTTCATCGACAAGACGATAGCAGGTTCTCATCCCATCACGCCGGGAGGTGAGAATCCCTGCCCTGGTTAGGATCGAGAGATGCTGGGAAACATTGGCCTGTTTGAGCTCGAGTAGATTTTCCAGGTTGCTCACACACCGTTCTCCCTTACATACCGCTGCCACAATCCGCAACCTAGTTGGATGTGCCAATAACTTTAAGAAATCGGCAGCTGAGCGATAATCCACTGATACTGACCCCTTCCGGATTTTCTGAATTATATTCTAATATTCTAATATAATTATTGCTTTGTCAAGCCCTCTCTGCTAATTATTTCAATTAGTTATTTAGCGCATGAATTCGAGGGCAAGTTGCAAGATCTCGGCTGTAACCTGCTTTGGATCTTTATTACCAGCTGCCTCCATCTCCTGCCAACAGGTGTCGAAGTAGTTGCGAATCACCAACTCTCCGGTTTTGTTGAGGGCCGATCGAACAGCGATGACCTGGATTAAGATATCTGTGCAAGGTTTTTGCTCCTCGACCATTCGCTCAATTCCACTCACATGTCCTCTAATGGTTTTGAGACGCGACAGAACTTCTTTTCTCAACTCACTTAACTCCGCACTCATCATGATTACCCCTTTTCTGTTAGTAGATTCTCTCTGTCTACTTTTACTTTTCCCTGCTTTTCTTTCAGCCGTTCTCGGAACTCAGCACCTTCCCAAAGCCCGGGGTAGTTATTTCGCCATTAGCATTATAAGCCAATCCCCCATTGACCAGGACAAAGGCAATACCGGAGCTAATCTGGTGTGGTTCGAGGTAGGTTGCCTTATCTGCAACTTTGGCATAATCCAGACCAACAAGGTCCGCTGCAAATCCGGGCCTAATGATTCCACGACTCAGGAGGCCCAGACGCGAAGCTGGAGCAGAGGTCATCTTACGGATAGCCTCCTCTAAACCCAATAGCCTGCGCTCCCGGACATAATCACGAATAATTCGTGGAAATGTTCCGAAGGCTCTGGGGTGAGGTTTCCCCTGTGCTAAAACACCCCGGACCGATCTGCTGGTTGCATCAGAGCCGAAGGTGCCCAGTGGGTGACAGATAACTCGATCAACATCATCCTGACTCATGCTAAAGCAAATAACCTCAACGGCCTGGTTCTGCAATAACAGCTCCTTAACGACTAACCAAGGATCTTGGCCAGTAATCTCGGCAACCTCAGCGATGGACGAACCAACCATCCAGTTATTAGCTTGATCGGACAGCCAAGAGACCGTGATGGCTCCCCAACCACCGCGCGAAGCCACACCCGACTCGGTCTCTTCCCGCAACCGGCGGCTCAGTGTAGGGTCCAGCAACTTTTGGCGCAAGGTGAAACCATCTTGGCGATGCACCCAGTCCGGCAGATAGGCGGATAACCCGGTTGACGATGCCGTGTACGGATAAGCATCATACGCCACATCTACCCCGCGTTCTCTGGCGCGCACCATCAAATCTAGCGCCTCAGTGACTCTCCCGTGATTGGCTGGGCCTGCCGCCTTTAAATGGGAGACTTGGACACGTACACCGGTGCGTTCGCCAATCGTAATCGCTTCGGCGATTGCATCCAGCAAACTATCGCCTTCATTGCGGATATGCGTAGTGTATATCCCGCCCTTTCTAGCAATTATTTTACATAGCTCGCAAATCTCCTCCGTGGTTGCGAAACAACCTGGGGGATAGATTAAGCCGGTAGAGAAACCACGAGCCCCCTGACTCAGCACCTCCTCCAAAAGCCGCACTAACTTGGCCGTTCGGAATTCGGGATTCGGCCCAACTTGAACTGCTCGCAGTAATATCCCATGGCCTACTAGCGGATAAAGGTTCACGCTTGGACGAGCTTTACGCAAATGGTCAAGGTACTCAGCAAACGATGACCATGATAACTCCAGATCAAATTCTGCCAGGCTCTCTTTAACCTTGTTAATGGCTCCACCAACAGCTGGTGCCGCCGAGTATCCACAATTTCCGACAACTTCGGTTGTTACCCCTTGGGTGATCTTAGACACACTCTGGGGATCACAAATCACGCTCTCGTCAGAATGGGTGTGCATATCGATAAATCCAGGAGTCACAAAAAGACCTCGGGCATCGATCTCCTTGACCGTCTCGCCGGTAATCGTCCCCAAACCCACCACATAGCCATCCTTTATTGCGAGGTCAGCCTCGAACCAGGGAGCACCGGTGCCATCGACAATCTTACCATTTCTGATGATCAGGTCATACATGCCAAGCCACCTCCAAAAAAGCTTACCTCAAAGATATGTGACTTTTTTGGAGTTAACGACAAATAGGCGCCAGGGATTTAGCCGCTGGCGCCAATGTATAAGAATTTGTCTATTCAAATGCCAATTCCTGCCAGAAGAGGAAATTAAGCCAGTTTTCGTTCAGCAATCAGCATATTTTGCATGACTTCTTCCTGAACCGAAGCCCAGATCGTGTTTTTGTAATCCAGATAATCCTGGGTGAGCTGGTCAGAGATCTGTCTGGGCCTCGGTAAATCGATGACCAGATCCTGCTTCACCCGCCCGGGACGAGCTGACATGATGATAATTCTATCAGCCAAGATCAGGGCTTCATCAATACTATGGGTGATGAATAAGGTTGTCTTATTGCTATCATGAACGACTCGCAGCAGTTCCTCCTGCATCACTTGGCGAGTCATTGCGTCTAAAGCAGCAAAAGGCTCATCCATTAACAGGATTTTCGGATCATTGGCCAACGCCCGGGCGATCGTAACTCGCTGACACATCCCGCCCGATAATTCGTTTGGGTAACTATCTTCAAACCCGGTCAAGCCCACCATCTGAATGTACTCACGCGCCAGTGTTTGGCGCTCCTTTTTGGGCATTTTCTTCATCTTTAGGCCAAACTCGACATTGCCTAAGACGGTCTTCCACGGAAAGAGCGCATAGTTTTGAAAAATCATCCCACACCGGGGATCAATCTTAGTAATAGGTTCCCCCTCTAGTAAGATCCGTCCCGCTGACGGGGTGATAAATCCTGCCACCATATTGAGTAAAGTCGACTTGCCACACCCGGAGGCGCCAACGATACAAACAAATTCACCTTCATTGATCGAGAGGTTAAAGTTTTCGACGGCATGAACGGTCGTGCCACCTTCGGTAAACCACTTGGAAACGTTTTCAAATTCAATTAAAGCCACCCGATCACCTCCTGCTGCGTTCCCACGGAATCAGTCGTTTTTCCAATCTCTTAAAGAGTACGTCGATGGTCAAAACAGTTACACTAATCCCGACCATTCCGAGCAACACCTGTGGCGTGTTATTCCAGTCTTTAGCGTTCCAAATCCTAAAACCAAGACCATTACTGGCCCCGACCATCTCGGCACTGATAATACAGGTCCAAGCTACGGCTAAGACCACTTTCAGCCCACTGAGGATGTTGGGTAAGGCGCCCGGTAAGATAACCTCTTTCATGATCTGAAGCCTACCAGCGCCCAGATTTTTCGCTGCTTTAATGATCACAGGGTCAATCCGGCGGGTAGCATCGATCACATACACCAATAGTGGGGCAAACGCACCCATAAAGACAATCGCATATTTTTGCGACTCACCGATGCCCAACCATAACATCGAAAGCGGTATCCAGGACATCGCCGGCAAGGGCCTAATAATCGACAAAATCGGGTCAAAGATGGCCTTGAGCACTTCTGAGGTGCCCATCAACAGCCCCAAGGGGATCGCTAGCAACGCTGAAATCCCGAATCCGATGAGCACTCTGCGGGTAGAAGCCAGGATGTCCGCTTGGATGATCCCATGTTGGAATAGCATGACCCCTTCCTGAAAAATCATCGACGGGGTTGGCAAGAAGACCGGACTAATCAGCCCTAATCTGCCCACTGTCTCCCACAGAGTGACAAACACCAGTACCGAAATGATGCTGATTACCAAGTTTTTATGGCGCCCAATCTTATGACCTGATGGCAAATCAGATAGCTCTACTCGTCTTGTTGCCGGTATCTCGGCGGCTAATTTAGCCGATTCTAAGTCTACTGACATACGTTGACCTCCTTATAGGTCAGACGGAATTATGTCCATCCTAACCCAGTTTCTAAATTTCGGCTCACGGTAAATCTTTTTCGCGGTATCTTTCATGAATTTAATGACAAACTCCATCTGCCCGAAGAGTCCCTGATCGGTCATTACTTGCTTATGTTGGTCGCTGGCAGTAAGCCAAACAAAGCCTTTCAGTCCGTCCAAAATCTGCTCCTCGGTTTGTTCCGGAATATACTTGGCCTTAATGATCCTGGCTGACTCCTCCGGGTGATCGATGACAAACTGAACTCCTTTGAAATAGGCGGTCATGAAGGCCTTAGCCTTATCCGGATTTTTGTCCACAAAAGCTTTGTTCATCACCAAGACATCCGGGCCGGTCATCGTCTTAAATCTCCGGTAAATCTCCGTATCAGTGTCCTTACCCAGCACATGAGCGCCAGGCAACTGCTGCAAGGTCGAAAAAGTTGGTTCCCAGATTACCGCGGCGTCGATATTTCCGTTGACGAACGCTGGGTACATCTCCCCATAACTCATATTAATCAGCTGCATATCGCGATAAGAATCAAGGCCATGCTCCTTGGCCAACAAGTGTAAAGTCAGATCACAGCTTGAGGCAAACTGAACAGCAACTCTTTTCCCTTTCAAATCCTTGATCGACTTAATCCATTCCTGGGCCACGATCCCCTCATATCCGGGGGCGATATCCTGACTGCCAACCAAGTAGAACCGGTCATTGCCCTGAGCCATCGCCGTAATCATGGCCAGTTCACCAATGCTGCCAAAGAGCGCACTAGCGGTTGAAACGGCTGTTAAACGATCCGTGCTACTGGCGACAAATCGATACTCGGCGTCAAATCCCACCTCGGCAAAAAAGCCTTTTTCAATTGCCACCCAAGCCGGTGCATGCCCATACCAGCTCGATCCAACAATATACGCTTTTTCGGCTGCAAAAGTCAGCGAACTAACTACGAAAAAAGATAGCACCACCATACAGATAACCAAAGTACGGGTAATCTTCATCAGTAAAGCCTCCTATACCAGATTTGAGTGAATTTCATAAGGGCAAAAAAAACCCTGGGAGCGCCTTGTTCTCAGGGGAAAAAATTGTGCTTAAAGCACAAAAATAGAAAAGATTGTAATTCAGGAATATCCGAATATCCTGCTAAACAAATCCCCAATCTATCAGCAAAAATGACTAACGCTTGAAATTGCTCCCTTTGCCTATTATATCATTCCAATAGCGTAAACTCTTTGTCAAAATGGATAAAATTGATGGGCACATTTTAGCCATTTGTACAAGGAACACCTCAGTTTCTCCGCTCTAACATCCGCCAGATCATCAAACCCAAGAGTAGTGTCAGGCGCTCCTCAAATTTTTTTAACTTCAAGCCGGTTAATTGTTCCACCCGCTGTAAACGATAACGCAAGGTATGCCGATGGATATATAAGGCTGCGGCAGTTTCTGTCAGGTTTCCTTCATATTGGAAATAGACCTCTAAAGTCCGCAATAATTCGTGTTTATAGGTTCGATCATGCTCAACCAACGGGGCGATACTCTCCCGATAAAAAGCAACCAGCTCTCGTTTATCTTCAACCGCATACAACAAACGGTATAATCCTAAATCTCGAAAATGTTGGATAAACGGGGTTGTTTGCTCCTGAAATCGAGGTCCCTCGCTGGCTTGACGGGCCTCGCGATAACTTTTCGGTAATTCATAAATCGGATAAGCCCGACCAATCCCGATCCGACCAGCCCGGTGTTTAGGAAACCTTTGTTCCAAACGCGAGTTGATCACGGATGCGACTTGCCTTAATTTTTCTGGAGTGTCTTCATCTCCGACGCTGACGACAATCGCAATGCGGTTATGCCAAAAGTCAGCCGGGATACACCAGGCCGGCAAACTGGAATCACTGAGAATGTTGATGACCGCAGCAATCGTCTCGTGCAGGTCGTCCTCGCGCCATTTGCGGCGGTAGTTGAAGATAAGCACGCTATATCGACTACCAGACGGTAACCCAAGCCGATCCGAGGCCAACTCGACAACACCTCTACCGGCTATTTCTCCGGAAAGGATATCCTGAAAATAGGCCATAACCCGCGTAGTAATTAGGGGTTCAGATCTGAGCATTCGCCAACTACTCTCTTTGGCGACCTCCACTTGCAGTAAGAGATTGGCTTCTTCACAGACCCGGACATATGAACTGCCCGGTGGCGCCAGCAGCACCGGGATCGACCATTCATCAGCCAATTCCGTCCAATAACTGGGTACTTTTCGCCCTCCCGAATCGGGAAAGAGAACCAAGGCGGCTATTTTGGCCAGGGCCAAGTTTTGGATAAATTCGATCCGATCAGAGCGCGATCTGAGAACCTGACCGGTAGTTAAGACCAGTTCATTGCCTAATAAACGTTCTCCGGCCGACGGCAATTCACAAATGTGAACCCAGCGAATAGGATTGCTAAGTCCTTTAGCTCCAGCTATTACGGTAGCTCCAGCCAAAATATCGGTTTCTAATAATTGCTCAACGGTTAACGGCACCTAATCACCTCCACGCTGGCAGGGTGGACTTTAATAGGGCTCCTTCTCGTCTTTCCCCATTTTATGCCCAATTCCCTACATGAAAAAACCCCCGATCTTTGAATCAGGGGTAAACAGCATGGTGATTTATTAACGCTTGGAGAACTGTGGTGCCTTGCGAGCCTTTTTAAGTCCATATTTTTTACGCTCTTTCGCGCGTGGGTCACGGCTCAACATACCCGCTTGCTTCAATGTCGGGCGCATTTCCGGATCAACAACTTCTAACGCCCGGGCAATTCCCATCCTGATTGCACCTGCCTGTCCAGAAAGACCCCCACCATAAACATTTACCAACACATCGTACTGTCCGATTGTACCGGTCTTTTCGAGAGGTTCTTTAACCAGAGTCTCCAATACCGGCCGGCCGAAGTACTGACTTAATTCACGACCATTAACAATCACTTTACCGCCACCCTGTACTAAACGCACACGGGCAACAGATGTCTTGCGCCGACCAGTAGCCATTGCAACGTGTCCAGCCACCTTATCGCCTCCTCCCGTGAAGGGTTAACAATTTTAAATCTAAAGATTATTCAACATCAGAAAGCGGTAGCACTTCCGGTTTCTGTGCTGCATGTGGATGATCTGTACCGGGATAGATGAATAGCTTTTTTGCCATCTGCCGACCCAGCCGATTATGAGGCAACATGCCCTTAATCGTTCTTCTGAGTGCTTTCTCCGGGTTTTCCGCCAGCAATTGACCATAGGGTTTTACTTTCAACCCGCCAGGGTACTGACTGTGCGTATAGACCATCTTTTGCGAGGCTTTTCTCCCCGTTAAGACAACTTTGTCCGCATTAATGATAATGACATGATCGCCAGTGTCAACATGGGGGGTATATGTTGGCTTGTGCTTGCCCCGTAAAATCGAAGCCACCCTTGCTGCCAAGCGGCCCAAGGTTTTACCCTCTGCATCAACAACATACCACTTGCGCTGCACTTCACTGGGTTTGGCCATATAGGTAGTTTTCACGATGCCTGTTTCCCTCCTTTAAACCACTAGGTTATTTTAATATATTGGTGGATATAGTGTCAAGCTTTGCTAATACCAGACCTTCGTTAACCAGAGGCCCTGTGGGGGAGCGAGCCTGCCAACACAGGACCTATCCCGGGCCCTGATAATAGCTTTTACCTCATCCGGCTGTACTTGGCCTCTGCCAACACGATGAAGGAGTCCCACAATATTACGAACCATATTATATAAAAAGCCATCAGCGGTAATGTCATAGGCCACTATTTGGCCTGCAGCAGAGCATTCTGGTTCCATCAGCCCTGAAAACCCAGACAACAAGCGAAACTGTGATTGATAGATCGTCCTAACCGAAGTCTGGGCAGAACTACCGGCCGTCTGAAAAGAGGCAAAGTCCTGCTTTCCCAACAGATACGTTGCCGCCTCCGACATCTTGGGCAGATCCAAGGGCTGCCCTATCCACCAAGTATACCGGATTAGCGCCGGATTCGGCTGCGGAGCGACCCCGATTAAATAGCGGTAACTCTTGGCGCGGGCTCTATACCGGGCATGAAAGTCCTCAGGCACCAGGGCCGCTTCGAGCACCCGGATATCCTGGGGTAATTTATTGTTCAGGGCAATGACCCACCGTTCAGGTGGGATCGAACTGGCAGTCGAAAAATTAACCACCTGTGCTAAAGCATGCACCCCGGAATCAGTCCGGCCCGATCCGATAACCCTCACCGTTTCCCCGGCCAAAGAAGCTATCGTTTCTTCCAAAACTCCCTGAATGGTTCGGATTCCGCCAGGTTGAATCTGAAAGCCGTGATATTCGGTGCCATCATAGGTGATAACCAATTTAATATTTGGCATAACTAAAACAACACCGCTAACACCAGACTAACAACGCAAACAATTGTCAAAGACCAATAGTCGGTTGATTCCATCTCAAGTTGCCGCAACTTGGTTCTTCCTTCGCCCCCGCGATAACAGCGAGCTTCCATCGCAATGGCCAATTCATCTGCCCGCCTAAAAGCGCTGACAAACAACGGCACCAACAGTGGTACCAAATTTTTCGCCCGTTCAGTTAATTTGCCGCTTTCGAAGTCTGCTCCACGGGCTTTCTGCGCCTTCATTATTTTCTCCGTCTCTTCAAAGAGAGTCGGAATAAACCGGAGGGCGATGGTCATCATCATCGCTAATTCATGTGCGGGCATCCCAAAACGCTTAAATGGGTTTAACAATGACTCAAGCCCGTCGGTCAACCGAATCGGCGAAGTTGTCAAGGTCAAGAGTGAAGTAGCAAGTACCAACAAAGATAACCTAGCCGTCATCAGAATGGCTCTGTGCAGGCCTTCATAAGTCATGACCAAGGGTCCCAGCCTAGCGAGTTCACGCCCCTCATTCATGAACAGGTGCAGAACAAAGGTTAAAATCAGGATTATCCGCAAGGGACGCAAGCCACGCAGGACAAACCGAAAAGGCATGCCTGATAAGGCGATTATCCCCATAATGCCCAAACCAACCAGAAGATACCCCACATAACTGTCCACCAAGAACAACAAGATGATCAAGAGCAGTGAGATAATAATCTTGGTTCGCGGATCCAAGCGGTGAACTATAGATTCGCCAGGGATATATTGTCCGAGCGTAATTCCATCAAGCATCCTTGCGCCACCTCTGGATTATCTCGTCTGCCGCCTCTTGAATCGAGAGAATTCGGGTATCAACAGCAATTCCCTTGTCTTTTAAACCGAGCATTACCCGGACCACCTCCGGGACGCCCAGGCCTATCGCGGTCAACTCCGCCTCATGTTGAAATAGTTCACGTGGTGAACCCTTGAGGGCTACCGTCCCCTGGTTAAATACTACGACCAAATCAGCCAGTCTAGCAACATCCTCCATGCTGTGTGAGACCAATAGAACAGTAATCCCCGTTTGCTCATGCAAACGACCGATCTGTTCGAGGATCTCATCCCTGGTCTCCGGGTCTAACCCGGCGGTTGGCTCGTCCAAAATCATGATGCTCGGTTCCATCGCTAATACCCCAGCTATGGCAACCCGCCTCAACTGACCGCCACTGAGCTCTAACGGAGAACGGTCTTTAAACCTAGCAAAGTCCAGTTTAACTAGCTCCATTGCTGTACGCACTTTCCGTTCTAGCTCCGCACCGGTATAGCCCTGGTTCTTTGGGCCAAAAGCAATATCCGCAAAGACCGTTTCTTCAAAGACCTGGTGTTCGGGATACTGGAAAACCAAACCGACCTTGTGTCTTAGATTTTTAAGGTTAAAACCTTTGGCCCCGATATCTTCTCCGTCTATCCAAATATGGCCGGCGGAGGTCGGGATCAACCCATTCAGGTGCTGCACAAAAGTGGATTTCCCGGATCCGGTCTGGCCGATAATCGCGACAAACTGACCTTTGGAGATTTCTAAATTGATATCGTGGAGAGCAGAACTAGCCAAAGGTGTATTTGCCTTATAAGTATAAGACAAATTTTTAACCACAATTGCAAACTCGCCTGTCATTAGTTCCTACCCCACTAACTGCTGCACCAACTGCTCGACCAAATCCTCCTTACACAGAACTTCGTCCGAAACCGGCATTCCCGCTTTCTTGAGCACATGCGCAAGTTCAGTAACCTGTGGTACATCTAAGTGCAGTTGCTTTAGCTTCTCAACATTAGCGAAAACCTGCTTAGGTGGACCTTCCAGACTAATCCGGCCGCGATCCATGACACAAACCCGATCGCTGGCCGCAGCTTCGCTCATAAAGTGAGTGATCCAAACCACAGTGATCTTCTCAGAGCGGTTTAACTCCTGTACTGTGCGGAGGACTTCAGCCCGGCCTACCGGATCAAGCATCGCGGTAGGCTCATCCAATACAATGCATTTGGGCCGCATCGCCAGCACACCGGCAATCGCGACCCTTTGCTTTTGACCTCCGGATAGATTGTGAGGCGGCCGTGCTGCGTAATCCGCCATCCCCACAGATACTAGAGCTTCAT
>CAZAAT010000027.1:7478-15986 GCA_964483175.1 uncultured Bacilli bacterium | reverse complement strand
TGGCTCAACCCCCAAGTTTTCAGGCCCGAATGCTACATCTTGTTCAACCGTAGTAGCGACAATCTGATTGTCAGGGTTCTGAAAAACCATCCCAACCCGCTGTCTAACCTGCCATAGATTTTGCGGATCAGCCGTATCCAATCCGTCTACCAAAACCTTCCCCGACGTTGGCAGCAACAGCGCATTGAGGTGTTTAGCCAGGGTGGATTTGCCGGAACCATTGTGGCCGACAATAGCCAGAAATTCACCTGCCTCAATGGTTAAGTCAATTCCACACAAAGCTTCGACTTGGTCCCCACTGCGAGTTAGGTAGCTATGCGTAAGGTTGTCAATGCTAATCAGTGCTGCCATCCTAAACCAGCTCGATTATCGCGGTATCTGCAGCATCGCCACGACGCGTAGCGACTTTGATAATTCTGGTATAGCCCCCTACCCTCTCAGCATATCGTGGTGCTAAAGAATCAAAAAGTTTCTGTACAGCCTCCGAATCATTAAGAAAAGCCGCTGCCTGCCGCCTAGCATGCAAATCTCCGCCCTTAGCTAAGGTGATCATTTTATCAATGTAAGGACGCAGCGCTTTAGCTTTAGCTTCGGTGGTTTGTATCTTTTCGTTCTTGATCAGCGCAATCGTTAAACTACGAAACAAGGCGGTTCGCTGGTCGGTTCTACGTCCAAGCTTTTTCTTGTTCATCTAAACAACCCTCCGTCCCCTGCAAATTACTCCTCGGATTCTTTCAGGCTTAAACCCAGTTCACTCAGTTTAGCCTTGACCTCTGCCAGTGATTTCCGGCCGAGGTTGCGAACCTTCATCATCTCTTCGGGTGTCTTCTTAGTCAGTTCCTCAACGGTATTGATCCCGGCGCGTTTCAGGCAGTTATAAGAGCGAACAGAGAGGTCTAATTCTTCGATAGTCATCTCCATCAGCTTGCTTTTCTGCTCTTCTTCCTTCTCAACCATAATCTCGACATCCTGAGTTGCTTCAGCGAGATTAATGAAGAGATCTAAATGCTCGGTCAGAATCTTTGCCGATAGGCTGGTAGCCTCATCCGGCGAAATACTCTGGTCGGTCCAAACCTTGAGAATCAATTTGTCGTAGTCAGTTACCTGACCGACGCGGGTATCCTGAACTAAAAAGTTCACCTTTTTTACCGGCGAAAAAATCGAATCAATCGGAATTACCCCAATAGGCATATCAGGCTTTTTGTTACGCTCTGCCGGAACATAACCCCTGCCTTTTTCGACGGTTAATTCCATCCGAAGTTTAGCCCCTGTTTCCAAAGTGGCGATCTTCTGCTCCGGATTGAGCACCTCTACTTCGGGGTTAGGAATTATATCCGCACCCGTAACAACCCCTTCGCCTTCAGCCTCAATTCGCAACACGACGGGTTCATCGATGTGCATTTTAAAGCGCAACTCTTTCAGGTTCAGGATGATGTCGGTTACATCTTCGACAACTCCCTCAACTGTGGTAAATTCATGAAGCACACCGTCAATCTGCACCGAAGTCACTGCCGCCCCCGGAAGAGAAGACAAGAGAACTCTGCGCAATGAATTGCCTAAGGTGGTTGCATATCCACGCTCCAGCGGCTCAATGATGAATTCGCCGTAGTTGCTTGTTAACTCAGAGATTTCAATTTTAGGCTTTTCAATCTCGATCATTCATTACCCTCCTCTAATTAGCCACTCCATGGCCCATCTACTGAGGGCTAGCCAGACCACTATCGCTTAGCGAGAGTAGTACTCAATAATCAAGTGTTCCTGGATTGGAGTTTCAATTTGTTCACGAGTTGGTAGAGAAACCACGCGCCCTTTGGTATTGTCCACATCAAGCTCAAGCCATTCTGGAACAGATCTGACACCCAACTCCTCGACGAGTTGCTGAATGCGAGTGGATTTCTTACTACTGTCTTTCAATTGAATCTCCTCACCAACCGCAACTTGGTAGGAGGGGATATTTACCTTTTTCCCATTAACCGTGAAATGGCCATGTCGGACTAATTGGCGAGCTTCAGCCCTTGAACCGGCAAAACCCAGCCGATAAACGACATTGTCCAATCTTCTCTCTAACAACTGAAGTAAATTATCACCGGTAACACCTTGTTTGCGCTCAGCCAGGTCAAAATACCTGCGCATCTGGGCTTCAAGCACACCGTAAATACGGCGGAGCTTCTGCTTCTCGCGCAACTGGATACCATACTCAGATGGTTTGCCCCGACGACCCTGGCCATGCTGTCCAGGCGCATACGCACGTCTTTCTACGGAGCATTTTGCTGAATAACATCTATCGCCTTTGAGAAAAAGTTTTTCACCTTCCCGTCGGCACAGGCGACAGACTGAATCTGTATATCGTGCCATAAGTTAGCTGCACCTCCACTTTAGATAAGTTATACCCGGCGCCGTTTCGGCGGGCGGCAGCCGTTATGGGGAATCGGGGTAACATCCCGGATCGCATTAACATTGAGGCCGGCCGCTTGCAAAGAGCGGATCGCCGTTTCGCGGCCTGATCCCGGTCCTTTAACAAAACACTCAACTTCCCGCATGCCATGTTCCATGGCAACTTTGGCAGCAGTCTCAGCAGCCATGCCTGCAGCGAAGGGAGTGCCTTTACGCGAACCTTTAAAGCCCATATTGCCTGCACTCGACCAGGAAATTACGTTGCCTTCTTTATCGGTAATCGTCACAATCGTATTATTAAATGTAGAGCGGATATGAGCTACGCCGCTCGATACATTTTTGCGCTCTTTACGACGGGTTCTAGTTGTCCGTGGTTTAGCCATTGAATAAGCCTCCCTTCTTTATTTCCTTTTGCCACCAATAGCACGTTTCGGACCTTTTCTAGTACGGGCATTAGTTTTGGTATTTTGCCCCCGTACCGGCAACCCGCGGCGATGTCTCAAGCCACGATAGCTACCAATGTCAATCAAACGCTTAATATTCATGTTGACTTGGCGACGCAGGTCACCCTCAACAATCAAGTTCTTATCAATTACTTCACGGAGACGGGCAATCTCATCTTCGGTAAGGTCACGAACTCGAGTATCGGGATTAACTTTTGTGGCCTCTAAAATCTCTACGGATTTGGCCGGACCAATCCCATAAATATACGTCAACGCAACTTCAATGCGCTTGTCCCTGGGTAAATCTACACCGGCAATACGAGCCATTTTTCCACCTCCTACCCTTAACCCTGTTTCTGTTTATGCTTAGGATTTTCACAAATGATCATAATTCGCCCGTGCCGCTTGATAACTTTACACTTATCACAGATTGGTTTCACCGAAGGGCGCACCTTCATTAGAACCAAGCCCCCTTACATCTTTTACTTGTAACGGTAAGTTATCCGTCCCCTGGTCAGGTCATAAGGCGAAAGTTCTACTGTCACTTTGTCACCTGGAAGGATCCGAATAAAATGCATCCTCATTTTACCACTAATATGAGCTAAGATGGTATGCCCATTATCCAACTCAACTTTAAACATTGCGTTGGGAAGTGGCTCAACCACCCGGCCCTCTACTTCGATGACATCTTCCTTAGGCATAGGCTTTCTGCCTCCTTATCCATGGTCAGGTGCGTATCATTGGCCTCAATTGTCGCCACCAGATCGGCCAGCACCTTTCTGACCAGTGAGTTTGTGATTCTCTCTCCCACCTGCAAGCGCTCGATGATCTCAGCTGAGACGGCATCTCGAGCCAGCAGGTGTTTGCGGTTCTTGCGCTTGGGTTCTTCAACCCGACGGTATTTCCCGTCAGCAACCCAAACATATATATCTCCATCAGTACCGATAATTAGGTAATTACTCCCAGCATCTCGTCCAGCTGTCGAGGTTACAAGTTGACCAATTTGGAAATTTTGCATTAACCGAGCCCCCACTATTCTGCTAGAGTCAAAATCTCGGGTCCGCCATCCAAAATAGCAACTGTGTGCTCGAAGTGAGCTGAAAGCGATCCATCTTTGGTCACGACCGTCCACCCGTCAGATAAGGCTTCAACTTCCCATGTAGAAACATTCACCATCGGTTCAATCGCCAGCGTCATTCCTTCTTTTAGCCGCGGGCCTCGATCAGGGAGGCCAAAGTTAGGTACTGGCGGAGCTTCGTGCATTTGCCGCCCTATTCCGTGGCCGACGTATTCGCGAACCACGGCAAACCCGTTCTCCTCTACATAGGTCTGAATTGCGTGGGATATATCGCTCAAACGCTGGCCAATCAACGCCTGCTCAATCCCTTTGT
The DNA here is from genome assembly GCA_964483175.1 of uncultured Bacilli bacterium. Lineage (GTDB taxonomy): Bacteria > Bacillota > UBA5301 > UBA5301 > UBA5301 > JAAYHC01. The sequence goes on along the minus strand of CAZAAT010000027.1, from coordinate 11,758 downwards.
CAAGTGCCGTCTTAGTGACCTCTATCAACCGCTTAGCCTCGTCGGAAACTTCACCAACCGGTACTGTAATCGCGGAGTCACCATGATATCCATTATATAGAACCCCGAAGTCCAGACTCACAATCTGTCCTTCGTGAAGAATACGCTCTCCGGGGATACCATGAACGACTTCCTCATCGACCGAAACGCAAATCGAAGCCGGATAACCATGGTATCCCTTAAAAGCCGCTTTTGCTCCGTATTTAGCCACGAGCTCCGAGGCCAGGTTATCCAGATCAAGCGTACGGATTCCTGGTTTAACTGCCTCAGCAACCTCATGGAGAATCTTGGCGGTAAGTGCGCCCGCCTTGCGCATAATCTCTAATTCACGTTCTGATTTAAGCACAATCATGTTTACTGGTCAACTCTTCTAGTTGCTCGCCAATTACCCGGGACACCTCATCAACTGAAAGTTCGCCATCAACGTTAACCACTAAGTCCTGCTGAGCGTAATAGGTGATTAGTGGTTCGGTTTGTTGCTGATAAACATTCAAGCGACGCAGAATCGTGTCCTCTTGGTCATCGGATCTTTGATATAATTCACCACCACAATAATCGCAAACCCCTGCGACCTTTGGCGGTGTAAACTCCAAGTGAAAAGATGCCTTGCATTCCTTACAAACTCTCCGTTTAGCCAATCGGTCAACAATAGTTAAGGGTTGCACTTCTAAGTTAACCACAGCATCCAGCTCTTGATCAAGCTCTTCTAGTAGCGCATCAAGGGCTTTGGCCTGAGCTAAGGTTCGTGGAAAACCATCGAGCAAAAACCCGGTGGTTGAGACCTCAGGGGCCCCTAATTTCTCCTTAACTAAGCCGATCACAACCTCATCCGGAACCAGTTCGCCCTTGTCAATATAGGCTTTGGCTTTGCGGCCCAACTCAGTACCGGCCTCTAATGCCTCCCGCAGGACATCACCGGTCGACAGATGATATAAGTCGTACTGGCGCGCCAACTTCTGGGCCTGGGTGCCTTTACCGGCCCCCGGAGGTCCTAAGAGTATCAACCTCATCGGCTTTTCCCCCTGTTCTTCACATCTCACAGTCATCACTACTTTACTTGATAAATCCTTCATAGTGGCGCATGAGCAAATGGGTTTCTATCTGGCGCATCGTGTCTAAGGCTACACCCACCATAATCAACAACGATGTGCCTCCGAAATAAAATGCTCCAAACCCAAAAAGTGATGTCAGCACGGTCGGCAATATCGAAATCACCACTAGAAACAGCGCTCCCACCAAAGTAATGCGGGAAAGCACTCTTTCAATGTAAGCCGCTGTCGGCCGACCAGGCCTGAGCCCCGGAATAAACCCTGACTGCTTTTTCAAGTTATCAGCCACATCCATCGGATTGAAGGTGATGGCCACATAAAAGTAGGTGAAAAAGACAATCAACAGGGTGTACAAGATGTTATAGAGCAAACTAGTCGGACTAAACAAATCGATATATTTAGTCCATCCCGGCACAAATTGCATGATCGTCACTGGGAAAACCAATACGGATGAGGCGAAAATGACCGGAATCACCCCTGCCTGGTTTACGCGTAGTGGAATGTGAGTTGACTGACCGCCATACATCTTGCGTCCAACTACTCTTTTCGCATACTGAACAGGGATCCGCCGCTGAGCCTCCTGCATCATGACCACACCGGCGATCATCGCTAACGCGATCACTATAAAGGCTAGGACGGCAAAGATTCCAATACCACCACTGCCCAGCGACTGAATGATCGTGACGGTAGTTGCAGGTAGTCTGGCGATAATTCCGAAGAAAATGATGAGCGAAATTCCGTTGCCAATGCCCCGCTCAGAAATCATTTCTCCCAACCACATTAAGAACATTGTTCCGGCAGTTAGTGTCGAGACGATCAAGACAGCAGAACCGAAACCAGGGTTTTTCACCGCTCCATACTGTTGAATGACCAACATCGTACCGATGGCTTGGATGACGGCCAAAACAACCGTACCATATCTAGTGTACTGCGCAATCTTCTTGCGGCCCTCAACACCCTCTTTGGCCAACTCCTGTAGGCTCGGAATCACTGAACCCAATAGTTGGAAAATAATCGAGGATGTAATGTAGGGGCTTACACCTAGCGCAAAAATAGTAAAACGCCCCAAAGCACCACCGGCAAACAAATCGAGCAATCCGAAAATACTGCCCTGCCCCAGTTGATTAGCTAAATCTGAAGCATTAACCCCAGGTGTAGGGATGTAACTTCCGATCCGGTAAACAACCAGCATCGCAACGGTAAAGAGAATCTTCTGCCGCAGATCGGAAATTCGGAATGCATTTTTGAGCGCTCCCAGCACCTAAATCACCTCTACCTTGCCCCCGGCTGCTACGATCTTTTCAGCCGCGGATTTGCTGATTCCATGCACCTTGACAGTCAAGGCTTTGGAAACCTCCCCACTACCTAGCAGTTTAACCCCATCTTTAACTTTGGAAATAATGCCCTGCTCTAATAGCAGTTCCGGAGTAACTTCCGTGCCCTCAGCAAAAACCTCAAGATCTTTGAGGTTAACCACTGCAAAATCCTTTTTGAAAACATTAGTAAAGCCTCTTTTGGGTAACCGACGCACCAAGGGGGTCTGTCCGCCTTCGAACTGAGCGCCTTTACCACCGCCAGCCCGAGCTTTCTGACCCTTATGTCCTTTGGTTGATGTCTTGCCCAATCCCGAACCAATACCCCTGCCCACCCGCTTAGGTGAACGTTTGGCACCAGATGCCGGTTTGAGTTCATGGAGTTTCATCGTGCGCACCTCCTTCACCAGTGAGCTAGATTTCTTCTACTTTGACTAGATGGCTGACCTTGGCAATCATCCCCCGAACCGTCGGGGTGTCAGCATGTACCACTGACTGGTTTAACTTGGTCAGACCCAGTGCCTTAACCGTGCGCTTTTGAACCTCCGCTCGACCGATAGCACTGTGTATATACGTAATCTTGAGCTGTTTTGAGTCTGCCATTACAATACCTCCTCCAAGGACGCCCCTAAAGCTCATCCACGGATTTACCACGTAATCTGGCAACTTCTTCTTTTGTCTTGAGGGTTGCCAGGCCCTGCATCGTCGCGCGAACCATATTGATTGGGTTAGATGATCCCAACGATTTAGTCAAAATATCACGGTATCCGGCTAGCTCTAACACCGCACGAACCGGACCACCAGCGATAACACCTGTACCGGGGCCAGCGGGTTTCAGTAACACCTTGCCGGCACCGTCAATACCAATGTTCTCATGCGGAATGGTAGTCTCCACAATCGGAACAGTGATCATGTTCTTTTTGGCCGCATCGACGGACTTCTTAATTGCGTCGGCTACCTCTTTGGCTTTACCTAGACCGAAGCCAACTCTGCCGTTACGATCTCCGACCACGGATAAAACGCTAAAACTTCTGGTACGCCCGCCTTTAGCCGTCTTGGAGACCGGATTTATTGATACAACCTTTTCTTCGAGGTTTGTGTCTTTTGGATTACCTTCAAAACGCCTTGTCAAGACCGATTTCCCTCCCTTCAAATTAAAACTCCAGACCGCCCTCACGAGCGCTATCAGCCAAGGCCTTCACTCGGCCGTGGAAAATGTTCCCACCCCGATCAAAAACGACCTGCGTAATGCCTTTAGCCTTTGCTTTTTCGGCAACCAGTTTGCCAACTGCCTTAGCAGCTTCGATATTCCCACCGGTATTAAGTTGGCCTTTTAATTCTTTGTCCAGAGTAGAAGCGGCCACCAGGGTGTTACCGGTAGTATCATCTATAATCTGGGCGTAAATATGGTCAAGACTACGAAAAACACTCAGCCGTGGTCGGTCGGAAGTACCGAATATCTTTTTGCGTATCCTCAGTTGCCGCTTTTGGCGAGCGCTTTTCCGGTCATACTGTTTTAACACCCTGCTCACATCCTTTCTTTACAGTTTAGGCTTTACCACTCTTACCGGCTTTCCTCCGGATAACCTCATCAGCGTACTTAATACCTTTGCCCAAATAAGGTTCGGGTTTACGGACAGCTCGAATATTAGCGGCAAACTCCCCAACAACCTGTTTATCGATGCCTCTAACGATAATCTTGGTTGGAGTAGGCACCTCGACTTCGATCCCTTGCGGCAGAGTTAGCTCTACCGGATGGGAATATCCCATATTCAAAACCAAAGTCTTCCCCTGCAGGGCGGCACGATAACCGACACCCTTAATCTCCAGGGTTTTCTCGTACCCTTGAGTAACACCATGAACCATATTGGCTAAAAGA
>CAZAAT010000027.1:0-7468 GCA_964483175.1 uncultured Bacilli bacterium | reverse complement strand
CGGTGACGTTTATCATCTGATGGGCGTTTGACCAAGACCTCTTCTGCGGTCTGTTCTAAAATCATTTCGGGATGAAGCCCAGCTTTTAGTTCGCCCTTAGGTCCTTTTACTGTTACGACATTGCCGGTCTCAATTTGGATCGAAACTCCATTGGGTATCTGAACCGGCAATTTCCCGATACGTGACATGGTTGCACCTCCTTTTCCTGCAGGCTAGATCTTACCATACGTAGGCGAGAACCTCGCCACCAATGCCTTCGGCACGCGCCTGCTTATCAGTCATAATACCCTTGCTGGTAGACATCACGGCGATGCCGAGACCCCCTAGAACCTTAGGGATTTCGTCTTTCGTGGCGTACACCCGTAATCCGGGCTTAGAAATCCGCTTAATTCCAGAGATAACCTTTTCTTTGTTTTCGCCGTATTTTAGGTATATCCGTAAAACACCCTGCTTGGAGTCTTCAGTATACTCATAATCACTGATGTACCCTTCTTCTTTAAGAATCCGGGCGATCTCACGTTTAAGGTTGGAAGCAGGAATATCAACAGACTGATGATAAACGGAACTTGCATTACGCACTCGAGTAAGCATATCCGCAATAGGATCAGTCATTACCATCGTAGGGTAACCCCCCTTCTTTCAAATCGGTGTAATCTATTACCAGCTGGCCTTGGTCACTCCGGGAATTTTGCCCTCAAGGGCGAGCTGACGGAAGCAGACCCGGCACATCTGGAATTTCCTCATATAACCACGGGGACGCCCACAGATCCGACAGCGATTATGCTGACGAACCCGGTACTTCTGCGGCCGTGACGCCTTAATTATCATCGATGTCTTAGCCAATCGAAAAATCCTCCTTTCGGGATCTACTGGCGAAATGGCATACCCATTAACCTCAGCAATTCCCGGGATTCCTCGTCGGTCTTAGCCGTAGTGATAATGGAAATGTCCATTCCTCGTACTTTGTCAATGTCGTCGAAGCCGATTTCCGGAAAAATTAGCTGTTCTTTGAGGCCTAAAGAGTAATTACCTCTGCCATCAAAAGATTTATCAGATACCCCGCGGAAGTCTCTAATCCTTGGAAGCGAAATATTGATCAACTTCTCTAGGAAGTAATACATTTGATCGCCCCGTAGGGTAACCTTCGCACCAACATTCATCCCTTCACGAAGTTTGAAGGCGGCAACAGATTTTTTAGCCTTGGTAACGATAGGCTTTTGACCGGTGATCATGGATAACTGTTTAACGCTAGCCTCTAAGGCTTTGGCATCTTCTTTCGCCTCACCGACTCCCATATTGAGTACGATCTTCACGACCTTTGGAACTTCCATTGGATTTTGATAATTAAACTTTTCCATCAGGGCCGGTTTAATTTCGTTCAAATACTTTTCCTTCAACTTTGGTGCCACAACCTAACCCCCCTTTCCATCGAAACGACTATTAGTCAATACTCTTACCGCATTTGCGACATACTCGTTCTTTAGAACCATCCTCAGCCCGTTTGGCGATTGGCCGGTTGGGCACATCACAGTTAGGGCAGACGAGCATTACATTGCTAGCACTAATCGGACCAGGACTCTCAATAATCCCGCCCTGCGGCATTTCGCGGGTTGCCCGGGTGTGCTTCTTAATGATATTCAGCCCATCTACAACAACTCTGTTGTCAGAGGGGATAACCTCTAAAATCTTGCCTCGTTTTCCGGCGTCTTTACCTTTAAGGACCTTAACCAAGTCGCCCTTTTTAACGTGAACCTTGTTGGTCACTGGCTGACCTCCTCTCCGGATAACCTACAGTACTTCGGGAGCCAGGGACACAATCTTCATATATGCCTTATCCCGGAGTTCCCGTGCAACCGGGCCAAAAATACGCGTACCACGTGGATTGCCCTGGTTGTCGATTATTACCGCCGCATTATCATCAAATTTAATATACGAACCGTCGGGCCGACGACTTTCCTTTTTCGTGCGAACCACTACGGCCTTGACTATGTCACCTTTTTTGACAACGCCACCTGGTGATGCCTCTTTGACAGTAGCCACAATTACATCGCCGATTCCGGCATACTTACGCCCAGATCCGCCTAAAACACGAATAGTTAAGAGCTTGCGAGCACCAGAGTTGTCAGCCACATTTAACTTAGTTTCCTGCTGAATCATTACAGGCCCCCCTTTCTTAAGGAGTCATAAATAAGAATCAAACCTCTTATTTAGCGCGCTCAGTGATGGAAACCAGCCGCCACCTCTTATCCCTGCTCAACGGGCGGGTTTCGGCAATCACAACTTTATCGCCAATACGGGCATCGTTATTTTCATCGTGCGCTTTAAACTTTTTGGTTTGCTTAATCGTCTTGCCATAAAGCGGGTGCTGAACCAGGTTTTCAACAGCAACAACGATCGTCTTATCCATTTTATCGCTGACTACTGTGCCAACCCTGGTCTTCCGCTGGCCTCGATCGGACATGTTTCTTGCCCTCCTTTAACCTGCTAGTGTTACATGCTGGCTTGAGCCTTAAGCTCCCGCTCCCGCATGACAGTCTTTACTCGGGCGATGGTTTTGCGTACCTCTTTCATCCTCAACGGATTGTCTAGCTGTCCGGTTGCCATCTGAAAGCGCAGGTTAAATAGCTCTTCTTTTAACTCGCCGAGCTTATGCTCTAATTCTTCGAAACTCAAATCACGAAGCTCTTTTGCTTTCATCAGGACTCACCACCCGCTTCTGTTCTCTTGATAAACCGTGCTTTAATCGGGAGCTTCTGTGCCGCTAAGCGCATGGCTTCCCGCGCCAGTTCTTCGGAAACCCCGCCAATTTCAAACATTACTCTACCCGGCTTAACAACGGCTACCCAGTATTCGGGAGCACCTTTACCCTTACCCATACGGGTCTCAGCCGGTTGAGCAGTGACGGGTTTGTCAGGAAAAATCTTAATCCAAACCTTACCGCCACGTCTAATATACCTTGTCATGGCAACACGGGCCGCCTCAATCTGATTGCTAGTGATCCAGCCAGGCTCCATAGCCTGTAACCCGTATTCGCCAAGCTGTAATTCGGAACCGCGCATAGCTTTGCCGCGCATTCTGCCGCGCATAGCCTTGCGGTATTTAACACGCTTGGGAACTAACACTTAACTCGCCTCCTCCAGCTACACCTGGGAACTCTTCCGCTCTGGAAGCACTTCGCCTTTGTAGATCCAAACTTTTACACCGATCTTACCATAAGTGGTGTTAGCCTCCGCAAAACCGTAATCAATATCAGCTCTTAGGGTATGTAGCGGTACTTTGCCTTCGGGAAACCATTCGCTACGGGCAATCTCTGCACCGCCCAAGCGGCCGGAGACCGCTGTTTTGATACCCTGCGCTCCCATACGCATGGCTCGCTGAATTGACTGTTTCATTGCTCGGCGGAAAGAAATTCTCCGCTCTAGTTGCTGGGCAATATTTTCCGCAACCAATTGAGCATCCGTATCCGGATATTTAATCTCAACTACCTCAACTTTGACCTGCTTGCCCGTACGAGCACTCAGTTCGCTCTGGAGCTTTTCAACCTCGGTACCACCCTTACCGATGACCATACCAGGCCGTGCGGTATGAATGGTGACCTTAACCCGATTGGCAGCCCTTTCAATGCTGACCTTAGAAACCCCGGAGCTGTAAAACTTGTCTTTGACAAACTTCCGGATGGCTAGGTCTTCGTGGAGCAGGTCAGCGTAGCCTTTATCAGCATACCACTTCGCGTCCCAATCTTTGATCACTCCCAACCGAAATCCGGTGGGATGAGTTTTTTGGCCCACGCTTATACCTCCTTCTTCTCTCTAACCACAATTGAAATATGGCTGCTTCGCTTTAAAATTCTATCTGCCCTGCCTCTTGCTCGGGGCATCCAGCGCTTCATGATTGGACCCTCGTCGACCATCGCTTCAGCCACATACAGCCTATCTACATCCATGTCAAAATTGTTTTCAGCATTGGCGGCAGCTGATTTCACTACCTTAGCTATCAAAAAGGCCGCTTTCTTTGGCATGAATTGTAAAATAGCGAGTGCCTCGTTGACGTCCTTACCACGAATCACATCGATAACCTGGCGAGCCTTGCGGGGCGAGATGCGTACGAAGCGAGCGACTGCTCTTGCTTCCATCTGTAAAACCTCCTCCCGCTATCTGACACCGGCTGATCTCTCGCTCTTACCCGCATGACCCTTAAAGGTCCGGGTAGGAGCAAATTCGCCGAGTTTGTGTCCGACCATATCTTCGGTGATATATAGTGGCACGTGTTTGCGTCCATCATGAACCGCAATCGTGTGCCCTACCAGGTCTGGAAAAATGGTTGAGCCGCGGGACCAGGTCTTAATGACCTTTTTCTGCCCAGACTCATTCATTTCTTGAACCTTTTTCAACAATTTGGGTTCTATATAGGGCCCTTTTTTCAAGGAACGACCCATATCTTCCACCCTCCTTTATCGGTTAGACTACTTCTCTTTGCGCCGACGCACAATGTACTTGTTCGATGGCTTGTTCTTCTTCCTGGTCCGCTTACCCAGGGTCTTCTTACCCCATGGACTGAGCGGTGAGGCATGCCCGATCGGCGAACGTCCTTCACCACCACCATGCGGGTGGTCAACTGGGTTCATAGCCAAACCGCGTACATGAGGACGACGGCCCAACCACCGAGCCCGACCAGCTTTGCCAAGCGAAACATTTTCATGATCCAAGTTTCCGACCTGGCCAAGTGTCGCCCTGCACGCGATATTAATCAGGCGTACTTCGCCTGAAGGAAGTCTAACGTGAGCATAATCTCCTTCTTTAGCCATTAACTGTGCGCTTGTAGCCGCCGACCTGACTAGCTGGCCACCTTTGCCCGGTTTCAGCTCGATATTATGGATAATGCTACCAACCGGAATATTGGCTAGTGGCAAGGCATTACCAACCTTGATATCGGCATCGGGGCCGGACATGACCATATCTCCGACATTTAAGCCGACCGGTGCGATAATATACCGCTTTTCCCCATCAACATAGTGTAGTAACGCGATATTAGCGGTGCGGTTCGGATCATATTCGATCGCGGCGACCTTTGCCGGAATCCCGTCCTTATTGCGTTTAAAGTCGATGATCCGGTAAGCCCGCTTAGTACCACCACCACGATGGCGAGCGGTAATCCGACCATATACATTTCGCCCACCGGACTTGTTCAGTGGAGCAGTAAGCGACTTTTCGGGCTCGCTTTTGGTAATCTCGGAGAAACTAACTACACTCGCTGAGCGTCGGCCGGGGGTCGTCGGTTTGTATTTTCTAATTGCCATGGACTTGTTCCCTCCCAACGTAGGGCCATCTGGGACTATTAGACACCCTCAATGATGTCGATCCGATCCCCTTCGGCCAGTGTTACAACTGCTTTTTTCCAATCAGACTTTTTGCCGATTACGGCACCTCGGCGAACTTTCTTGCCGGCGAAGGTGGCCGTTTTTACATCTACAACCTTAACCTTGAACATTTCCTCAACCGCTTTTTTAATCTGAAACTTGTTGGCGTTAAGATCAACCTCAAAGGTGTACTTGTTATCCTCGGCCATACCTAGGTTGCTTTTTTCTGTGATGATCGGCTTTTTAATAACCTCATGTAATTCCATTAGGCAAATACCTCCTCGACCCGGCGCACCGCGTCCTGAGTCATAACGACCTTGTTGTGGGCTAGAATTTCATAAACATTGAGCCCATCAGCGAGGCTGACGCTAACGCCCGGGATGTTTCGACCGGAAAGGTAAACATTGCGATCTAGTCCTCCGGTTACGACGAGGGCCTTCTTACCTGCATCTAAGTTATTGAGAATTCGGAGCATTTCTTTGGTCTTTGGCTCAGCCATGTTCAACTGATCCAGAACGACAATCTCGCCGTTTTTGACCTTAGTAGAGAGCGCCGATTTAATGGCCAGTCGCTTTACCTTTTTCGGCAGAGACGCCCGGTAAGAACGGGGTTTCGGACCGAAGACAATTCCGCCACCCGTCCAGTTCGGAGCGTTAGTACTGCCTTGACGAGCGCGACCGGTGCCTTTTTGTCTCCACGGTTTGCGGCCTCCACCGGCGACTTCTGATCTAGTCTTGGTGGAATGAGTGCCCTGGCGTTGGTTGGCTAAATACATTGTGACCGCCTGGTGCATAACCGGCTCATTTGGTTCAATGCCAAAAACAGCATCGTTGAGCTCGAGCTGACCAACTTTGGCACCCTCGATGTTATATACATCAACGGTAGGCATCACCGTATGCCTCCTTTCCTACTTACGATTTTTAACAGTTTCCTTAATCAAAACCAAGCTGCCGTTTGGACCGGGAACAGCACCCCGGAGTAAAAGCAGATTCTGCTCGGCATCGGCTCGGACAACCTCTAAATTGCTAATGGTTACACGTTCATTACCAAGACGACCTGGCATTTTCCGGTTCTTAAATACCCGCGCCGGATCGGTCGCCCCTAGAGAGCCAACTCCACGGTGGTACATGGAACCGTGGCTCATCGGCCCGCGGTGAAAATTCCACCGTTTGATCACACCGGCAAAGCCTTTACCCTTGCTTGTACCGACTGCGTCCACCCGATCGCCCTCTGCAAAAATGTCCGCCTTAATCTCAGATCCGACCGCAGGCATCTCGCTGTCATCGAATCTGATTTCTTGTAAATACTTTTTCGGCTCAACACCATACTTATCGAAATGACCCTTTAGAGGCTTGTTCACCTGTTTGGCGGAGATTTCACCAAAACCGATTTGAATGGCGTTATATCCATCGACTTCTTTGGTTTTCTGCTGCACCACCGAACAAGGTCCGGCTTGAATAACCGTTACCGGAATCGCAGTGCCATCTTCCTTATAAATCTGGGTCATGCCAATTTTTTTACCAAGAATAGCCTTGGGCAACTACAACACCTCCCTTGCCATACCAACTTATACTGCCATAACTATAATTTAATCTCAATATCCACGCCTGCCGGCAGATCAAGCCGCATCAAAGCATCCACAGTACCGGACGTAGGCTCCAAAATATCGATTAAACGCTTGTGAGTTCTCATCTCAAACTGTTCCCGCGAATCTTTGTTCACGTGGGGCGAGCGCAAAACCGTAAAAATATTTTTCTCTGTCGGTAGCGGCACCGGACCAGAGACCCGAGCACCGGTTCTTTTAGCCGTATCAACGATTCTTTCGGCTGACTGGTCAAGAATTTTATGATCGAAAGCTTTCAGCCTGATTCGAATTTTTTGCGCGGTTGCCATATTAACTGTCCCTCCTTTAGGCCCGAATTCTAGTACGGACATCTTCTCCATGGAAATTTCCCTTCAACCGAAGGCAACCTCCCACTTCATTGATTTACCGTAAGGGCGGGGGCTTTAGGGAGCCCCCGCTAAACACCTACTCAATAATCTTGGAGATCGCTCCAGCACCGACGGTCCGGCCGCCTTCACGAATCGCAAAGCGCAGACCTTCCTCCATCG
>CAZAAT010000026.1:0-28937 GCA_964483175.1 uncultured Bacilli bacterium | reverse complement strand
TTAGTATAGATAGCTGCGAGGTTTTCTTTTGACCTACTAAACCTTTACAGGTACCTCATAAGATGGATGTGTTTACATTCTTGGATAGTTATGATAAAATTAGGTTCGAATTTCTGGTGAGGGGGGTGTCATGATGCCGAATATTAAGTCCTCTGAGAAAGATGTCAAAAAATCAGCCGAGAATCGCCTGTATAACAAGGCAATCAAGTCCGAGGTTAAGACCACCCTCAAGCGGGCAATCTCTGCTATTGAGGCCCAGTCAGCTGATGCGGCCGAACACGTGAAAATTGCCGGTTCTAAGCTGGACAAAGCGGCCGCAAAGGGCATTATTCATAAAAACAAGGCGGCTCGCCAGAAGTCGCGCTTAGCCAAAAAGATGGCTTCAGCCTCCGAATAAGTGCTCAAATACTTGTGACGGTTTCGACGATTAACCGGTCTAGCTCCACGTCTGCGCGTGGGGCTTTTCCTGCTTTCAGACGATACTCACACTCGACTGCTAAGAGATAGGAATTTTCGAGGGTGGCTAGTTTGAAATTTGCGGCTTGTTTTACACATTTTCTCGCTACATAGGGATGGATTGAGAGCGTCTTGGCCAGGGATTGTGGATCGGCTGCCGGGGCTGCCTTGCACTGCCAGAGGTTGGCTAGGTGCCACTGAAGCATAGCGACGATGTAACCAGGGTTTTCCCCGGCATTAAGTAAGTGCTGTAATTCGGCTCTGGCTTTGCTTATATTTTGTTCGCCTAAAGCATCCGTGAGGTTAAAAATGGAGTGTAGACTTGATCTGCCCATCACAGCCTTGAGGTCGGCGATGGACACCGTTCCACCTGAAGCTCCCTTGTAAGCTACAAGTTTTGCCAATTCAGATCGCAACTGATTAAGGTCGCCGCTAAAAGTTGCTATAAGCTCAGCTTCGACCTGAGGATCCAAGGCCAGCCTTTCAGCTTTGGCCATCTTTCTCAGCCAATTGACGAGATCCATTCCACGTAGTATTGGCAATTCGATAATTTTTCCCGCTCTTTGCAGGGCTTTAATCAGTTTGCTCTTGATGTTTTTCTTAGTGGTAGCAGTGCAAACCACCAGTGTTTCCGGTGGCAAATGGTCGAACGAATCAGCTACCAGATCGATTTCTGCGGTATTAAGCTGGTCAATATCTGAAAGTATCGCTAGACGACGCTGGGCGAACATCCCAAAGGTCAAAACATTCGTCAGATATTCGTCGTGGGAAAACTCGCGGCAGTTTAGGCTAATCAGTTGAAACTGGTCGGGCTCGGCTCCAAGCCAAGCAGTCGTAATGGCTGCTACAGCAGTCTCGGCCAGGTACGGCTCTGGAGAAATAAGTAGAATCGGGGCACAATCTCCGTCGGCCACCGATTTAGCTGTCCTTTCAATCAATTCGGGTGCGCTTAGTGCCACCAACTCATCCCTCCGACTTTTCCGATATCTTAAAGCTAGTTCAGCTTCTGTGAAAGATAATCCTGCCCAGGTGCAGGACATAACCCGATTGTCCAAGGCATACAATTAATGGATAAAACAATGGGGGGAGCAGGATGGCCAGGCACCTGCTACGACGAAATTTACGAGGGTATTGGCAGGCGATTCTTTTGAGACTGAACCGGTGGTTTCGCCGCTGGGCCTATACTTATGTTCGCAGGCGGGGCTCAATACCCCGCTGGATAGCGGCACTGAATACACCACGCCGCAAGAGAGTACGGCCGGTCTTTGGCCGGCGCTTGTTTGTACAGGTAGCAACGGCAATTATTTTGATCGTTTCCGGGTTGATGGTTGCCAAACATCCCTTGGAAACGGGCAGACTGGTGACTTCACTTGTGCGTACCGGGTGGAATGTTGGGGCCGTTGGAGCCCGGTGGATTAAAGATGAGCTCTATCCGAGTTTGATTTTTAGTCTGCACGCCAATGAAGATATTCCTGCTCAGTTGTTGGAGGCGGGTTTGCCGCGGGTGACTGGGCATGAGACGACCAACTTTGATCTGTTGACCATGGCCAGACAGTTGGTTACCACCGTAACCAGTGTGGATTTGCATGAGGTCGAGAGTATTTTGGAGGCTCAGTTTCTCGGTTCTGATTTTGAATTACCGGCTTATATGACCGAGCGTGCTCCTGACCCTGCGCTGCTGCCAAAGGAGTCTACACCCAAGGTTGAGGTGGTAGAAGAAAGCGCCAAGGGGGATCAGCCCCTGGTTGCGATTTATCATACTCACAGTTCAGAGATGTACCATGGGCGCGATCAACATTCTAAAGGAGAGCAGTTTTTCGCTGGTGACTATTGTTGGGGACAAGACATCGGAGTCATCGCGGTCGGTGACGAACTGGCCAGGATCCTCGCTGAGGAGTATCGGATTCCGGTAGTTCACTCCCGGCAGATCCATGATTACCCAGTATTCCGGGATGCTTACACCAACTCTCGGTTGACTTTGGAGAATATTCTACGCGAGTACCCTAGCGTACAGATTGTACTTGATATCCACCGGGATGGCTTGACCAAACCGCCCGAAGAGACGATCGCCACAACAGTGGCCGGAGAAATGTTGGCTAGAGTAGCAATTGTTGTCGGTAAGGGGAGGGCCGGGTTTAGTAATCCACACTGGGAAGAAAATCACCGTTTGGCGACTCGGCTGCATCAGACAATGGAAAAACTATATCCCGGGTTAAGCCGAGGAATTGTCGTCAAAGACTGGCCGTATAACCAGGAGCTTCATCCCCAAGCCATCTTACTGGAGATCGGGGATCACTATAACACTAGGGCGGAAGCAACTAAATCGGCACGGCTAGTAGCTGACGCGCTGGCAATGCTGTTAGACTAGGAGGTAGAAGGAGAATCCGGGCCAAAGTGGAATAAAGCTCAAAGCATTCTACCATCCTGTAGATATAGCAGGGGCCCGGAGGTCTTTTATGTCACAGCGCGGAGTTGCCAGGGCGGCAGGATTCATGATGGTTGCCATCCTGGCCAGTAGATTGTTAGGTTTTGTCCGGGAACGGGCGGTAGCCGATATTTTTGGGCGTAGTGCGGTGACAGATGCTTTTTTCGCCGCTTTTTCTATTCCTGATTTAATGTATTACTTATTAGTTGGCGGTGCTCTGAGCGCAGCCTTTATTCCTGTCTTTACCGAGTATTTGGCCAAAGGTAAAGAGGCTGAGGCTTGGCATGTTGGCAGCAGTTTCTTGAATCTAATTTTCGTGCTCTTGTTAAGCTTTACCGTTCTGGGGATGATCTTCTCACCCTACTTGGCCCCGCTGGTTGCGTATGATTTTACCGGCGAGCGGTTGACTTTGCTCATTTCGTTGATGCGGATCATGTTTCCCGCGGTGTTTTTTACGGCTTTAGCCGGTTTGGGAATGGGTATTTTGTACTCCTATAAACGCTTTGGTCCTCCCGCCACCGGCCCGATTATCTACAATATTGCGATCATCATAGCCACCTATACTTTGGGGAGGGTATACGGTGTATATGCTATGGCGGCGGGTGTAGTTTGTGGTGCCGTCGGAAATTTCCTGACCCAGTTTTTTTATGCCCGGAAACTAAATGCCGGTTATCGCTTGCGCATTGACCTGGCTCATCCAGGTGTGCGGAAGATGTTTAAATTGATGCTTCCCTCAGTTTTCGGGCTATCGATAATCCAGTTGAATTTGCTGGTCACCCAAAATCTCGCTTCAGCGCTGCCGGAAGGGTCGATTACGGCATTTCGTTTAGCCAATCGGTTGATGCAACTGCCACTAGGGGTTTTTGCGATGGCCGTTTCTACCGCGGCTTTTCCGACCATGACCACCCAGGCCGCCTTGGCAGAGTTAGGTGAGCTCAAACAGACCGTCTCCCTGAGTTTACGTTCAATATACTACATCACGATCCCGTCGATGCTCGGGTTAATGATCCTTAGTGAGCCGATTGTGCGCCTATTGTACCAAACCGGTGAATTTACCGCTGAGGATACGGTTATTACCGCCGGAGCACTGGTCTTTTTTTCGTTGGCCTTGTTTAGCCAAGCCACGCTTCAGATCATCACCAGGGTCTACTATTCCTTCCAGGACACGATTACCCCGGTTAAAATCGGCTTGCTAACTTTTGTGGTCAATTTTGGCCTTAATTTGTTTTTTCTCCATTTTACTAATTTACAACTACGGGGATTAGCTTTGGCTTTTTCAATTGCTAGTATCGTGAATATGGTTATCGCGGTTGAAATCATTCGGCGTAAGCTTGGTGGCTTGGATGGGCGGAGAATTACGGTTTCGGTGACCAAAATGCTCTTTGCAGCACTGGTAATGTCAGTGGTTGTTCTGACTTCCCATTCGTACCTGGCCAGTCGGTTAAATTTAAACCTGATGCGCTCTCGCGCTATCGAGACTTTAGTCCCCATCGTTTTGGGCGCAGGGGCCTATTTTACGGTCACGTATGCCTTGAAGATGGAAGAGCTGCGCCAAGTCTTGAATGCCTTTTCTCGCAAGCTCAAACGCCACAAGAGTTGAAGGTTTGACCAATATTTTATATAGTGAATAGTAGATCACTCTAACAGATAGGATGGGTATTACCTTAATATGCAGTCAAAAATCCGTAATTTTTGTATTATTGCTCATATCGATCATGGCAAATCAACATTGGCCGATCGAATTCTCGAAGATACCGGCACTGTCAGCGAACGTGAGATGATGTCCCAACTACTAGACAGCATGGATCTTGAACGTGAGCGAGGAATTACCATCAAGATGCAGGCGGTACGCCTGACATATACGGCCAGAGATGGGCAGGAGTACATTCTGAACTTGATTGATACACCCGGGCACGTAGACTTTTCCTACGAGGTCTCCCGATCATTGGCGGCTTGTGAAGGGGCTTTATTGGTAGTAGACGCTTCACAGGGTGTTGAAGCTCAAACTTTGGCCAATTTATATTTAGCGCTCGAGAATGACCTGGAAATTATCCCGGTGATAAACAAGATCGATCTACCTAGCGCGGACCCTGAGCGGATTAAACGCGAGCTAGAAGAGATTGGCCTCGACCCGGACGAAGCTATTTTGGCCAGCGCCAAAACCGGAGAGGGCATCGAAGATATTTTGGAGGCGGTGGTAGAGCGGATTCCACCTCCAGCCGGTGAAGAAGATGGACCCCTAAAGGCCCTGATCTTTGATTCCAGCTATGATCCGTATCGGGGGGTTATCGCTTACGTGCGGATTATCCAGGGACGGGTTAAAGTCGGCGATCAAATCACTTTTATGGCTTCACATAAGAGTTTCGGGGTCGACGGCTTAGGGGTTTTTCGGCCCAAACTGCTTTCCGTAGATTCCCTGGAGGCTGGGGAGGTCGGCTGTGTTATCTCGGGCGTGAAAAACGTCAAGGATGTCCAGGTTGGGGATACCATTACTTTAACTGAACGACCGGCATCCGAACCTTTGCCAGGCTATCGCAAGGCGACCCCGATGGTCTTTTCGGGTTTGTACCCCGTAGATAATGATGCCTTTGGTGCTCTGCGTGAGGCTTTGGAGAAGCTCCAACTTAATGATGCCGCCCTTGAGTTTGAGCCGGAAAGTTCTGTAGCCCTCGGATTTGGATTTCGGTGCGGCTTTTTAGGGCTTTTGCACATGGAAATCATCCAAGAGCGGCTGGAGCGAGAATATAACTTAGAACTGATTACTACCGCACCGAGCGTCCGCTACCAGGTTCAAAAGACCAGTGGCGAAGAGCTCTGGGTTGAAAACCCTGCTTTATTGCCAAAACCCCAGGAAATTGAGGCTATCTTTGAACCGTATGTCAATGGTTCAATTATTGTTCCTCAAGAGTTCGTCGGGCCGGTAATGGAACTTGCCCAAGAGAAGCGAGGGATTTTCCAGACCATGGAGTACCTTGACACGACTAGGGTGAGGTTGGTCTACGACCTTCCGTTGAGCGAGATTTTAATGGACTTCTTTGATAAACTTAAGTCTCGGACCAAGGGGTACGCTTCTTTTGATTATCAGTTCAGCGGGTATAAGGAGTCTAAACTTGTTAAGTTAGATATTTTAGTTAACGCCAAGCCGGTAGATGCCTTAAGTATCATTGTTCATCAGGATAAGGCCTACGCTAGAGGGCGGGAATTAGCCAAAAAACTTAAGGAAATCATCCCCAGTCAAATGTTTGAAGTTCCGATTCAAGCTGCTATCGGGAATAAAATTGTTGCTAGAGAAACGATCCGGGCTCTGCGTAAAGATGTCTTGGCTAAGTGCTACGGAGGAGATATTTCCCGTAAACGGAAATTATTAGAAAAACAAAAGGAAGGTAAGCGGCGGATGAAGGCTCTCGGTAATGTGGAAATACCTCAGGAGGCCTTCATGGCGGTGCTGCAAACGGACGATTAATTATGGGCATTGGTTTGTATGTGCATATTCCGGTTTGCCGAGCTAAGTGTTATTACTGCGATTTTAATTCCTATCCACTTAACCGGTTCAGCGAATCAGATTTGGACTTGTATGTGTTGGCCATTGAATATGAGCTGAAACACTTGGCCGGTTTATCCTCGAATCAGCAGGAGGTCACTTCGGTCTATCTTGGCGGGGGCACCCCGCCGTTGCTAGATACCTCTCGCCTAGTTCTAATCATGGAGTCCATTGCCAAATATTTTTCATTTGCCCCGGAGTGCGAAAAAACTGTTGAACTGAATCCGCTAGATTGTACAGACGATATCTTGCGCGGCCTCAAAAAAGCCGGTATTAATCGGTTTAGCTTGGGAGTGCAAAGCTTTGATGATGCTACCCTAGCCAAATTGGGCCGGGCCCACTCGGCAGAGCAGGCTCACCAAGCGGTGAGGATGCTACGTGAAGGCACAGATAATTTGTCGCTTGATTTAATTTACGGGGTGCTTGATGATTCTGACGTGCGATGGCAGACCGATCTAGAAACAGTTCTTAGTTATGAGCCGGAGCACCTCTCACTCTATTCATTACAAGTTGAAGAGGGCACTCCGCTAGCCCGCCTGGTTGAACAGGGCTTTGCTAAAGGGGTTAACACTGATATCCAGGCTGATCATTGGGAGCATGCCTGTGACCGGTTGTATCCGACAGACTACATTCATTATGAGATCTCAAACTGGGCTAAACCAGGAAAGGAAAGCCGCCATAACCTCGGTTATTGGCTCTATCAACCGTATTTGGGGGTTGGTGCAGGGGCAGCTGGCTTTTTTGAGGGGTATCGTTATCGTAATATCGCCGATCCCTGGGTATATACCGCGGCAGTTCGCGGCGGCCAGATGCACAAGAAATTTCCGGCTGCCGAGTTCTCCGAGAAGTTGACAAAGGAGCAATTAGCCTTTGAACGGATTATCCTAGCCTTGCGAACAAAGTATGGGTTAAACATGGATACTATCCCGGGGATGTCGGCCGCCGAATTTTGGCGACGGTATGGAGAAAAGCTCAATGGCTATCAGCAAATGGGTCTAATTTGGAGGCAGGGCCAGACTATCGGGTTGACCGAGTCGGGCATGTCCTTGTCTAACCGCATTTTCTTAACTTTTGTACCCTAATTCCCATTCTTGACAAAGATAGGGCAGAATGTTATTTTAAATTTAGCACTCACAAGAGTCGAGTGCTAATAAGGAGAGTATCAACGGAGGGACCCGGTCACCTACGGGGGTGTTCGGTATGTTTAACGAGAGACAAAAGCAAATTTTACAGGCGATAATTCTCGACTATATTACTACCGCAGAGCCGGTAGGCTCACGTACGATTGCCCGTAAATATAATTTGGGAGTAAGTCCAGCGACCATTCGCAATGAAATGTATGAGTTGGAGGAGGCGGGATATCTCCAACAGCCACATACTTCGGCCGGACGGATCCCCTCTGATTTGGGATATCGTTTTTATGTGGATGTTTTAATGGAACCGGCAGTTATCACCGATGACCAAGCAGGTTCGGTGCGGGCCGGCTTATCATTGACCGGCCAAGAGATTGATAACATTCTACATAATGCGGTCCAGCTGCTATCAACAATGACCCAATATACTTCGGTTATGATCGCACCTATCCAGTCCAAACGGATCTTTAAAAATCTTGGCTTGATCAGTATGGATGACCATCATGCCTTTGCGGTTTTGGTAACTGAACCCAATTTTATTGAGAATGCTACCGTTGAGATGGGAGTCCCCTTAAATCATGCTGAGTTGACCAGTTTAGGTGTATCGCTGAGTGCTGTCTTGCGCGGCAAAGATCTTAGCGAGATTAATCCAAGTTTATATCAGGCAACTAAGAACCTGATCCCAGATAAGGTATTGGCAGAAGAGCTGCTCGAACTGCTTTTTGCCAAACGCAGCCTCAAAGGCGATCAGGTCTTGATCGAAGGCACGGCTCATATCCTAGATCACCCTGAGTTTATGGATATCAACAAAGTCAAGTCGTTTTTGCGAGCCGTCGAAGGCAAGGGGATACTATTGGATGTGCTTTCGGATGATGCTAAATCTAGCGGACTTAAAGTGCGGATCGGCAAAGAAAATAGGGTTGATGAGTTCCAAGAATGCAGCCTAGTAACGGCTACATATGAATATAATGGTGAAATTATCGGCACGATTGGTGTATTTGGGCCCACTCGCCTCGATTACGCAAGAGCTACAGCAACAGTCAACCTTTTTGCTGACGTACTGAGCGAATTGCTTGAGGATGTGGTCTAGAGATATGCCTATAAGTCCACAACATGTTTTGCTAGGTCGCTAACCGTTACCATTTGGTAGCGGTATTTCACTCGCAGGGAGGTAGATGAGTTGGAGGAGATGGATCACAAGGACCCTGAGGTTACAGCAGAGCTAGACAATGAGTCTGAGGGGTCTCTGGAGGAGACAGAGGTTCAGCTTGCTGAGGCTTCTGTTGAGCAGATCAAGCAAGAAGCTGAAGAGTGGAAAAATCGTTTTATCAGACTCCAAGCTGATTTTGATAATTATCGCAAGAGGGTAAGCCGTGAACGCTTAGAGGAACGGGATCGTGGGATTGAGGAGGTTGTCACGGCTTTATTTGCGATCGCCGACAATCTTACACGGGCGGTTAAGGCGGCCCATGAGTCCAGTGATTACTCATCTTTACTTAAAGGAGTGGAGATGATTAATGATCAGTTAACCCAACTTCTAGCGCAGTTTGAAGTTACCCCGATTGAAGCGATGAACACTCTCTTTGATCCTAACCTGCACCATGCTGTGATGCATTTGGAAACCACGGAGTTTCCTGCCGATACGGTGATAGCTGAGCTGCAAACCGGCTATCAACGTAAAGGAAGAGTGTTGCGTCCAAGCATGGTTCAGGTTGCTATAAATTCTGGCAGTTCACAAGGAGGCAATGAGGATAAATGAGCAAAGTTGTAGGAATTGATTTAGGCACCACAAACTCAGTGGTTGCAGTTATGGAAGGCGGGGAGCCAACAGTCATCGCCAATGCCGAAGGTGGCCGTACTACACCTTCGATTGTCGCATTCTCGAAAGAGGGCGAATTAATGGTCGGCACAATAGCCAAACGCCAGGCGGTCACGAATCCAGATCGCACTGTAATGTCGATTAAGCGCCAAATGGGCACTGACCATAAAGTCAAAATCGATGATAAGACATATACACCAGAGCAGATTTCTGCCTTTGTCTTACAAAAGCTGAAAAGAGATGCTGAGGCCTATTTAGGTGAAACTGTAACCAAAGCGGTTATCACAGTTCCCGCTTATTTTACCGACGCACAGCGACAGGCGACCAAGGATGCAGGGAAGATCGCCGGGCTCGAAGTCTTACGCATTATTAATGAGCCAACGGCTGCAGCCTTAGCTTATGGCCTTGACAAAGAGGGAGACCAAACCATTTTGGTTTTTGATCTCGGCGGTGGTACTTTTGATGTTTCCTTGCTTGAAATCGGTGACGGTGTCTTTGAGGTCAAAGCTACCAGCGGTAACAACCGGCTAGGTGGAGATGACTTTGATGACCGCATCGTCAAGTGGATGGTTGCCGAGTATAAGAAAGATCAGGGTATTGACCTGATGAATGACCGCACCGCCGCCCAGCGTCTGAAAGAGGCCGCGGAAAAGGCGAAAATAGAGCTTTCCGGATTGATGAGTACCAACATCAGCTTGCCGTTTATTACCATGGATGCCAGTGGTCCCAAGCATTTGGAAATGACACTGACTCGGGCCAAATTTAATGAGCTCACCGCGGATCTGGTTGAAGCCACAATCGGGCCAACCAAACGGGCCCTGCAAGATGCCGGTATCTCGCCGGGCGAGGTCGACAAGGTCATTTTGGTTGGCGGCTCTTCACGGATTCCCGCGGTTCAGGAGGCTATCAAGAACCTTATTGGCAAAGAGCCTCATAAGGGCGTCAACCCTGACGAAGTCGTTGCCGTCGGCGCTGCTATTCAGGGTGGTGTTCTCGCCGGCGAGGTTAAAGATATCGTGTTACTTGATGTAACCCCGCTTTCTTTGGGTTTAGAGACTCTGGGCGGTGTGTTCACCAAGTTGATCGAGCGCAATACCACGATTCCGACTGAAAAGACGCAGATTTTCTCAACTGCAGCCGATGGCCAGACCGCAGTAGATATCCATGTTCTCCAGGGCGAGCGAAGCATGGCTAAGGATAATGTCACCTTGGGTCGGTTTCAGCTAAGTGGGATACCGCCAGCTCCGCGTGGGGTTCCCCAGATTGAGGTTACTTTTAAAATCGACGTTAACGGAATAGTCAACGTCTCAGCCAAAGATTTAGGTACCGGCAAGGAACAGAACATCACCATCCAATCTCGCAGTACCCTATCTGATCAGGATATTGAGAGAATGGTTAAGGATGCTCAGGCCCACGAAGAGGAAGATAAAAAACGCCGTGAAGAGGTTGAGACCAGAAACAACGCCGACCAGTTAATCTATAATGCCGATAAGACCCTCAAAGAGATCGGTGATAAGCTTGACGAGGCTGACAAACAAAAGATCGAGACTGCTAAGAAAGAACTGCAGGATGCCTTAGGCGGAGAGGATATCGAAGCCATTAAAGCAAAGACCGAAGCGCTTACCGAAGCGATCTACGCAGCGACCTCTAAAGCTTACCAAGCGGCAGCCCCCCAAGAGCCTGCGGGTGAACAAGACCAGTCGCAGGCAGGAACAGGTGCCGACGATAACGTATACGATGCTGATGTAGTTGATGAAGATAAATAGCGTTTGGATGGTGCTAGTCTTTGGGTAAACGTGATTATTACGAGGTATTGGGTGTAGATCGTACTGCCTCGGCGGATGAGATTAAAAAGGCTTATCGCAAATTGGCTCGGAAATATCACCCAGATGTTAATAAGGATGATCCCGCGGCCGAAGATAAGTTTAAGGAGATTGCCGAGGCTTACCAAGTACTTGGCGATGCGGATTCCAGGGCCAAGTACGATCAGTTCGGTCATAGCGCCTTTGATAATGCTGGTGCCGGGCCGGGTGGCTTCGGTGGCGTTGACTTTGATTTCAGTGATATTTTTGATGCCTTTTTTGGCGGGGGCATGGGCGGGATGCGGGATACCAGCTCCCGCCAGGGGCCTCGCAAAGGCGATGATCTCCGTTATGACTTGGAGATTACCCTAGAGGAAGCCGCTTTTGGCGCGGAAAAGAAAATTGAGATAGTGCGGGATGAAACCTGTCCACACTGCCATGGCAATCAGGCCGAGCCAGGTACACCGATCAAAACTTGTTCGAGCTGCGGTGGCAGCGGCCAAGTTACCAATGTTCAACGTACGGCTTTTGGCCATTTTACTTCAGTACGGACTTGTCCGGCTTGTCGCGGGGAAGGTAAGACAGTCGAAACTCCCTGTAAAAAATGTCGTGGTTCGGGCCGGGTGCGGAACCAGAAAAAACTGACCATTAAAATTCCGCCTGGTGTTGACACCGGACATCGGTTACGGGTCGCTGGAGAGGGCGATGCCGGTAGTAGAGGCGGACCACCTGGAGATCTATATGTTTTCATCGCGGTGAAACCGCATAAGGTTTTCACGCGAGACGGTAACAATATTTATCTTGAGGTTCCGATCAGCTTTGTGCAAGCCGCTTTAGGCAGTGTTATTAAGGTTCCAACCTTAGATGGCGAAACAAAAATTAATATCCCAGAAGGCACCCAGACCGGAGCGGTATTCCGGCTGCGGGAAAAGGGCATCCCAGATCTGCGGGGTTTTCGCAAAGGGGATCAGCATATTCAGGTTAAGGTTGTTACTCCGATCAAACTCACCGATCAGCAGCGCAAACTATTGCGGGCTTTTGCGGAGGCTTCGGGGGAGGACCTTCTGGAACCGGAGGATAAGAGCTTTTTTAACAAAGTTAAGGATGCATTCCGCAATCCGGGGGAGGCACGGTGATGCAGTGGTTGGAGATTACAGTCCGGGTCGACTCGGATAACCGGGAGCTTATTCTTAATCGGATGTTAGAATTAGGTGCCGGGGGAGTCCAGGAATGTGACCCCGGCGCTTTGTTATCGCTGCACGCAGAACTTCCCGAAGAATGTCGCCCGGAGCTAGGTGTACAGAGTGGGAATTGTTCATTAATCGGTTATTGGCTAGCTAATGAACAAGGAAAAAACGTGCTCAGGCAGATCCAAGAACTGGTTGGCGCTGAGGCGGTCAAAGTCAGGGAGATTTCCGATGGAGAGTGGCTCAACACGGATTCAATCGGCTTTACCGAGCTCCTTGTCGGCCAGAGATGGGTGATCTATCCAGAGAAACCCGGGACGACAATCTCTGACAGGCTCCCCATCTGCCTCCGCCCCGGGCAAGCATTTGGCACCGGGCTACACCCGACGACTCAACTCTGCCTTGAATTATTAGAAGAGGTACAGGTATTTGGTAGTGCCCTTGATGCCGGGACGGGCAGCGGCATTTTAACTATCGCCCTTTCACGGCTTGGCTTCACCGACTTGGTAGCTTGTGATATTGATCCGATTGCAGTAGAGGTGGCTAAAGCTAATCTAATGACAAATGGGGTCCAAGCAAATATCCGGTGCGCAGACCCTGCTGAGCTTGAGGAAGATGGTTTTTCGCTAATTGTCGCCAATATTTTAGCGGATGTTATCTGCGATTTAGCACCGATCTTTGTTAAGTTATCCAATCCCGGAGCTACCTTGATTACCTCCGGCATCGTTGCCGGGAAATCTGCTCAGGTCAAAGACTCACTGGCCCAACAGGGGTATCAAATAATAAAAAAAGTTGAGAAAGAGAATTGGGTTGCTTATTGGGCTAGACTAGGAGGAGACCAATGAGTTTACCGCGTGTCTTCGTTTCGACGGTGTTAGCTTCACCTGCTCAGTTTCAGCTTGCCCGAAATGAATCAACGCACTTAGTAACGGTATTAAGGCTTAAAGATGGAGCTAAATTTGAGGTGGTCGATGCCAACGGGCGCCTATTTTTGGCTAAGATGCTTAGGGCTGATCCAGCCACAGCGACCGCTCAGGTGGTTGATGAATTGAGCTCCTCGGCCGAACCGATAGTGAAGGTTGTGCTCGTTCAAGGGTTGCCTAAAGGCGATAAAATGGATTGGGTGGTCCAGAAGGCTACTGAGTTAGGTGTCAGTGAAATAGTCCCCTTGGCCTGTCAGCATAGTGTTGTCAGATATGATGCCGGTAAGGCTGCTCAAAAGGTCAACCGGTGGCAAAAAGTCGCGTCAGAGGCTGCTGCTCAAGCCGACCGCCTGATTATTCCTCGGGTCTGGCAGATTCAGCAGTTATCCGAGCTCATGGCGGATGTGGCTTTTAAGCAAGGAATACACCTCGTTGCTGATGAAAACAGTGATTTGTCGTTAAAGCAAGTGCTGCGTGAAGTTACATCCCTACCGCCGGAGAGGATAGTGATCTATATTGGTCCGGAGGGTAGTTTTAGCGATTCTGAGCGCATTCTAATGAATAATCTAGCTAAGCCGGTTTCTCTGGGGCAGCGGATCTTACGAACCGAGACCGCCGGACTAGCGCTATTAAGCATGATAATGTACGAATATGACCAGATTATGCCGTGAGGATAGATACGATGTCTGATAGTTCGAAGAAACCGAGGATAGCTGCACTTACTCTCGGCTGTAAAGTAAACCAGTACGATACGGAGGCGGTATTAGAAGCCTTTGCCGCCCGTGGTTTTCTGGTTGTACAACCGGAAGAACCTGCTGAGGTTTATCTCATCAACACCTGCACGGTTACCAATGTTGCGGATAAAAAATCGCGTCAGTTAATCAGGCGAATAGTCAGGGAACATCCCGAAGCAGTTGTGGCGGTCTTCGGCTGCTACGCCCAGACTCAGGCAGCTAAGGTTGAGGAAATTCCTGGGGTTTCAATTGTTGTTGGCACACAACGCCGCGGTGAGCTCGTCGATTTGGTAATCCAAGCCCTACAAGAGCAAGGTTCTTCCGCTGCACGCAACCTGGTTTCTCCCCTTAAAGATCGAACCTTTGAAGAATTGGTAGTGTCTTCGTTTGCCGATAAAGTTCGCGCGGTGTTAAAAATACAAGAGGGCTGCCAGCAGTTTTGTTCATACTGCAAGGTGCCATTTGCCCGGGGACCGGAACGGAGCAGAGAGGTACAAGCAATCTTAGCCACTGCTGAACTCCTAGTGCAACAGGGTTATAAAGAGATAGTTTTGACCGGGATTCATCTGTCTTCTTATGGTAAGGATCTTAATCCGCCGTCATCTCTGGCCGAGATCACCCGAAAAATCATTGAGGTTCCTGGGCTTGAGCGCCTGCGTTTAAGTTCGGTAGAGCCGACCGATGTAACCCCAGAACTACTCGAATTAATTGCCCAGCATCCCAAGGTCTGCGCCCATCTACACATGCCGTTGCAGTCCGGCAGCTCCGGAGTGCTGGCTCGGATGAAGCGCAAATACACTCCGAACGAGTATTTAGCAATAATTAACCAAGCCAGGAACTTAAATCCCGATCTCGGATTGACTACCGATATTATTGTGGGTTTTCCGGGGGAAACGGATGACGAATTTAATGAAACAGTAGCTTTTGTTCAAGAAGTCGGTTTTTCCAGGCTTCACGTCTTCCCCTACTCACGGCGCAGCGGTACACCGGCGGCGAAATTGCCTGATCAAGTGGGCAGAGCAGTTAAAAACTTGCGGAGTCGGAAATTAATCGAAATTGGGCACGAGTTAAGTGAGAATTTTCATCGGCGCTTTATTGGCCGAAGGGTTATTGTACTAATTGAAGAGCTATCGGCAGGAATTGCCGAAGGATACACGGAAAATTACATACGAGTTAAGGTGGCGGATGAGCAGGTTCCTTCTGAACTCTCTATCGGTGCGCTTGTGCCGGTAATTATAAAGTCTGCTGAGCCGTCAGGGTGTGGAGGAGTACTTATGGACAAGGAGGTGACACCATGACAACTGATTGCATTTTCTGCAAGATTGCCAAAGGCGAGATGAAGGCAGATATAGTTTATGAGGATGACCAGGTAGTAGCTTTCCGGGACCTCAATCCGCAGGCTCCGGTTCATATTTTGATAATTCCGCGCAAACACATCCCCAGCTTAGACGGGTTATGGGATCAGGATGCCAACATAGTTGGGAGGATTGCGACGGTCGCTCGGGATATCGCCAGGAAATTAGGTGTTTCCGAGGATGGTTATCGATTGGTTAATAACTGTGGTGAGCAGGCTGGGCAAACCGTTTTGCACCTCCATTTTCACCTGCTAGGAGGGAGAAACTTAGGTTGGCCTCCTGGGTGAGTGTCCCATTTGATTTGTTGACACCCCCACTGAGTATAAAGTATAATTTGAACATGGCGTACGGAGGGGGGTAGTGTGTGATGGCAGAAGTCAAAGTTCATGAAAATGAGAGTCTGGACCATGCCCTTCGTCGGTTTAAGCGGCAATGTGCCAAGTCCGGTATTTTGTCCGAAGTTCGCAAACGCGAGCATTACGAGTCGCCCAGCGTTCGGCGGAAAAAGAAAGCCGAGGCTAACCGAAAGAAAGCAAAACGGCATCGCGGTTAATTGAAAAAGAGAAAATGCACAAACCAACCCGGCTTCCAGCAAAGAGGTCGGGTTTTATTTTGGGGTTCAAATGGAACATCTGCCTGTTGGAGAAAGATGCAATCTCAGCCGAAAGAACCTTCTCCCTTTTCACAATAACCTACGCTAGGACAACAGCATACAATGAACCGAGAATTGCCGGAAAGGCAGGGGTTCTTTTTTGGAACAAGTATCTGCGGTTCTGATAGTAAAAGATGCTGCGGCAGATTTGCCAAGATGCCTTGAATCCTTACGGTGGGTTAATGAGATCGTAATTGTTGATGCGATCAGTTCGGATAACACGGTAGAGGTAGCAAAACGCTACACGGATAAGGTAATTCAACGACCTTGGCCGGGTTTCGCCGCTCAGAAAAACTTCGCGATCAGCCAAGCTGTGCACCCATGGATCTTAAGTATTGATGCGGATGAAGTGCTGCCGACCGAGACTGTCGGCGAAATCCAATCGGTACTCGCGTCACCACAGGCAGCTGGTTATCGCTTTCCCCGCCGCAACATCTTTTTGGGGCACTGGGTCAAAGGGTGTGGTTGGTATCCGGATTGGCAGTTACGCTTATTTCGGAAAGATGCTGGTGCATTTCAAGCTTTCAATGTTCACGAGTCTGTAGCTGTTAACGGGCCTGTTATTAACTTAAATAACCCGATCTTGCACTATTCCTACACCAGTATCTCCCAGTATTTCGGAAAATCTAATCACTATACCAATTTAGAAGTTGATGATCATCTAAAAAACTCCACCAGAATTTCAGATCTCAGCCCATTTCGGGGCTTTTGTGATCGATTTATTATGGCCTTTAAGCAGCAGGAGGGATGGCGAGATCAGCTCGTCGGTCTCTTTATCAGTACTGGTCTAGCCTTTTATGACTACTATCGCTATCTCAAGACTCTTAATCATTATGAAATGACTGGGCGAGGTCACTTGATTAGTAGAGAAGGGCGTAATCTAACAGCCCTGGCCCAGTTTCGCGAAGCACTGACTCAGATCGGTAGCGCTAATGGATCTTTCCCACATCGAGTACACCCGCAGGCCTATTCTGGCCTAGCTGAAAGCCTATCCTGGATAGGTAGACGGGATCTGAACTCATTTTTAGGTGAGGCCAACCGCTTGTCTGATCGTGATGCCGATCGGATTGCACCCACGCTTAACCATTTCAACGACTTAGATATCATTACCAAACCTGTGGAGGTCTTGCGCTTGTATCCTGAGCCCACCTGGAATGCGGCTATACAGGCAATGGGCGCGTTTACCTATGCGTTTATGGTTTGGTCAAAAGTTTGGGAGCGCTTGGTTTGGAACAACAAGGCCGGACTGCTCCGTCAAACCTTGGGGCTAGAGTCAACAGCCAACGAACTGGTCCGCAAAATTCAGTGGGCAGCCAGGTATGTCTGGTTTGCCCAGAGAGGTTAAGGCCATGCGTCCGATCACCATTGAAGGCGAATTTTTTACTCATCATAGTTTTGCTCACTTCAATCGCGAAGCTGCCTTAGCTATGCTGCGCCGGGGGTTATCGGTCAGCGCGATCAACCGCGGTGGTCAAATGCATAACATCAGCGGCGATTACCGCTATCGCCCTTTATTGAGGCTGCCTGGCCCAGCCGCTGACGGGCTTACCGTACGGCATGTGTATCCACCTGAGTTCCACCGGCCGGCGAGTGGTCGATTAGCTATTATCCTGCCTTGGGAGTACGGGTTCTTACCAGTCGAGTGGGTGCGTCCATTACAGAATGAGCCGGATGAGATTTGGGTTTATTCCAATTTTGTCCGGGACATTTTCCTACGTAGCGGCATACCACTTGATAAGTTGCATGTTATCCCCTGTGGAGTCGAGCCTGACTTATTTCATCCGGATGTTCCCGCTGCGCCTTTAAAGACCAAACGTAGCTTTCGTTTTCTGTATGTCGGTGGAACGAGGGCGGGTGGGCGCAAGGGTTTCGATCTCCTGTTGCGAGCATTTCTCGAGGAATTCAGCCCCCGGGAAGATGTCTGTCTGGTTGTCAAGGACTTTTTTTATGGCCGTTCGACCTATCTTGATGCGGTTAGCCGGGATCCCCACCGCCCGGAAGTCCTCTATTTATATGATGAAATTTCAGCGACCCAGATGCCGGGGATCTACCGAGCCTGTCACTGTTTGGTGCATCCATATCGAACCGAGGGTTTTTGCCTACCAGTTGCTGAGGCTTTGGCCTGTGGAATTCCGACGATCACTTCATTTTACGGGCCGGTACCGGAGTACGCCAACGGTGATATGGTTTACTTTATTCGCGGCAAAGTTAGGGAGATTGACCCAGGTTTAATCGGCGGTATTCGCACTGTCGGTAGGCCTTTCTGGTTTGAACCCAACATTAGTGAACTCCGGGAGACGATGCGCTTTGTCTACAACAATTATGCGGCGGCCCGGGAAAAAGCGAGACTGGGTAGTTTGCATCTCCGCACATACTGGAGCTGGCAGCAGGCAAGCCAAAAAATAGAGAATCGGTTGGATTTTTAGTACAGGGGGAAGGGGTAGGTTTGATAATGGAAGTGGTTTTTAAAGGGAATATCTTCGATGTCTCCGGCTATGCCGAGGTGAGTCGGGCGATAATCAAAGGATTACATGCCCTGGGGGTATCCCTGCAAGTCGAGCCGGCTCCGGTTCCGATGGTTAAGGTACAGATGGAACCCGAATTGGAAACTTTGCTGATGCGGCTGATTCATAATCGGGTTTCGCATCGCGCAGCAATAATGCAGATCAGGCCGGCCGGTAGTTTTGAGGCCATTCCAGGCCGCTATAACATCGGCATTACTATGCTCGAGGCCGATCGCTTGACTCCGCATTGGGTCTATTGTTGTAATCGCATGGATGAGATCTGGGTGCCTTCACAATTTAACCATGAAACCTTTGTTAACAGCGGGGTGCGGCCGGAAAAAGTCAAGGTCTTTCCCTTTGGTGTTGACCACCATCGTTTTCGGCCAGATGGCCCAGCGTATCCGGTGCCTGGACGCCATGGCTATACTTTTTTATCGGTCTTAGATTGGCATAGGCGTAAAGGCTGGGATATTTTAGTCAAAGCTTTTTGCACGACTTTTTCTGCGGCGGATGATGTTTGTTTAATTCTTAAGGTTACTAACACCATGGGTGCTGATTTTAGCGGGGTCCCCGGGGAAGTAGATCGCTTGGCTCGTGAATGTCGCACTGATCCACCAACAATCATCGTGTGGACGCAGAATGTTTCTCATCAGGAAATGCCTTCTTTCTACCGAGCAGGCAATTGCTTTGTTTTGCCTAGCCATGGCGAAGGGTGGAGCATGCCGACGATCGAAGCCATGGCTTCCGGGCTGCCGGTGATTGTTACTAACTGGTCAGGCCATACGGAATATGCCAACCCAGGAAATGCCTTGATGATCAATGTGGAGTGCTTTGAGCCGGTCCCTCCGGTCGATCCATTCAATGATCACGTCTATAAAGGGGCGATGTGGGCTAGACCAAGCGCTCATCATCTTGGTGTTCTGCTGCGCTCGGCTTTCGAAAACCAGAGCGGAGCAGCCAACATCGGTAGGTTGGGCAGGGAAAGCATTCTGGCCAATTACACTTGGGATGCCGCCTGTACCCGTATGCACCGTCATCTCGGCACCCTGCGGACGATTGCCCGACATGGATATTACACCAGCTATTAGGAGGGTTGTGCGCGTGTTAGGCCTCACCTATTATGGGCATATCAATGACATCACCGGGTATGCGGAATCGAACCGGAACCTAATACCGAAGTTGGTGGCTGCAGGTGTTAAAATAAAATTATTTCCCATTGGCATTGATTTGCCGGATGTGGGATTACCTGCTGAACAAAGCGAATTTTTTTACCTGCTCACTCAGACTCCGGAGAATCCCGAATGGCCGATCGTGCAGAGTATGATTGCTCCAGCATTTCAGCGATTCCCTGGACGATACAACATTGGTCTGACGATGATCGAAACCACCGGCCTTCACCAGTCGTGGGTTGAGGCTTGTAATCGGATGGATGAGGTCTGGGTTCCTTCCGAGTTTAATCGGAAGACCTTCGTTGAGAGTGGTGTCCAGGCTGACAAGGTCAAAGTAATACCTTTTGGTGTCGATGGTGAACGTTTCCGGCCGGGACTTATGCCTCTAGAGATCCCCGGTCGGGCTGGGTACACTTTCCTGTCGAATTTTGATTGGCGACCGCGCAAAGGTTTCGAATTTCTTCTAGAGGCTTTTGGCACCGAATTTACGGATAAAGATGATGTTTGCCTGGTTCTTAAGGTTTCCAATACTGCTAAAATCGAACCTTCCAGGCTAAAACGACAGTATTTGAGTAAAATTCAGCATGGTCAGGCGCGTCGGCGCACGATCTTATGGGATCAAGTAATCCCGTACGCTGATATGCCGCGGTTTTACTCCTCAGGCGATTGCTTTGTCTTGCCCACGCGGGGCGAGGGATGGAATTTACCGGCCATCGAAGCTATGGCCAGCGGATTGCCGGTGATCTGCACCGCCTGGTCTGCCCATCTTGAGTATATGGATCATTCAAACAGTCTTCTTTTGAACATGGAGCGGCTGGAAAAAACTAAACCGGCAGGCTACTGGACCGATCAGGTTTATCAGGGTTTTTATTGGGCTAAGCCAAGCGTTAAACACTTGCGATTCTTAATGCGGTGGGTGTATGAACATCGGGAGGAGGCCAAGCTGCTTGGTGCCAAAGCTCGGCAAGATGTCTTGGCCAATTTTTCGTGGGAACATAGCGCATTAAGAATCAAGGAAAGGTTGGCGCAAATTGCCGCTAAATAGTCTGGTTTACGATCCGTATTTTGCGGCTCTCGGGGGTGGGGAGCTATACGCCTGTTTGTTGGCCAAAGAGCTAGCCGTAGATAGCCGGACAACCCTACTTGCTCCGGTCCCTGATTTACGCCACCACTTAAGTCGGCGCTTTGAACTTAGCCTGGCCGAGCTGAGTTGGATGAGTCAACCACGCCTCAACACTTCTCAGGTCAGCAAGTTTTCCCGCCGTTTTGACCGATTTCTCTGTCTGACCTTGGGTGAGCCGCCGTTAAACCAAGCTCGAACCGGCATACTTGTCGTCCAATTTCCCGTGGGCCCTCGGCCGCCACTGCAGGTATTGGCTTCGTATCAGGCGGTAATCTGTTATTCTCGCTATTGTCAACACTGGATCCGGCAACGCTGGGGAATAGATTCCGTGGTTATCGCCCCAGCCTCTCCGGGTCTGCCGCCTATACAACCAAGTCCAGACCGCCAAAACCTCATCATCAGCATCGGTCGATTTCAGGCGAAGCTCAACAGTAAGGGTTATCAAACCCTGTTCACCACTTTTTCCGCACTTATCAGGGACAAGATACCAAACTGGGAATATTATGTTATTGGAGGATCGGGACAAAGTCAGCTTGACCGCGCTTTACTGAAAGAACTACTCCAGCTGGCTGTCACATGCAAGGTCAAATTATTCCCGGATCTGCCGCGGGGTGAACTACTTCGGCATCTTTCTCGCGCTAAGCTATTTTGGCATGGTGCGGGCTATGAGGAGCCGGGAGCACCCGAGCGAGCAGAGCATTTTGGCATCAGTATAGTCGAAGCCATGAGTCTGGGGGTGGTACCATTAGTCTATGCTGCAGGTGGTCCCCAGGAGATTGTTAGGCATGGGCGTGATGGCTTTCACTGGTCTTCACCGGCAGAGTTAAGCCGGTTGACAATGGAGCTGGCGGATAATGAACCGCTCCGGCGAAGATTAGCCAGCCAGGCCAGACGGACAGCAGCTAATTATGTTCCGGAAAGGTTGCGGTCGGAATTCAGGCAACTACTTGGGAGGATTGAACGATGAATAACCGTCAATGGATGATCAAAAATATTGAATCTGAGCCGCAGGCAGTTAATGGTAAAGTCGTTAAGCCGGATTTAGTTTTGGTCGAAGGGGTTCTTGAGCAGACCGTTTCTTATGTAGATCAAGAAGGCATTGTAAATCGGCGTGAAAACAAGGTTCCATTCAGCCGGCAAGTAACTATTCTCGGGGCACTACCGGGGCAATCTGTAGCTGTTGAGTTGCGGGTTAGAAATACCAAACCGATACCCGGATCACGGATCGGAGAGACCACCCTGGTGAGTTTGGATGTAATGGTGCAAGACAATCAAGGCTTGGTAGGATTTGCCACCGAAGAATTCTTATTGCAAGAGCCTAGAGAGCAACTGCGACCGGAGAAAGAGGCGCCAGCGGTAGCTAAGACGGACCAAGCGTTACACCAATCAGTAGATCTTGATAAGTTGCGGCAAGAACTGGAGACGGAACTTGCTTTACGGTACCAACAGGAATGTTTCGAGTTTGAAAAGCGCTTGCGAGATTCATACCAGGATGATCTGCGGATGCATGTTGAATTACTCCGTCGAGAAATGGAAGAGGAGCTCAGTCGCCGCTGGAAACAGCAATTAAGCGCTTACCAGCAGCGTAATGGCTACCGGGGCAGCGTAGAGTTTGGCCGAGCATAATTTCCTTTCCTGGGCGCATAGAATTCTGCATAAAGGAGGATTACTATGCGCTCCATTCATCGAAAAGAATTAATCAGCGGAGCCTCAAGGTTGCTGGACTTGCCCGAAGAGGTGGTTTTAAACCTGCCTAAGGTTACGGTCGTTGCCGGGGTTCAGGTCATCATCGAAAACCACCAGGGCATAATCTTATATCAACCCACCTGCCTACGGATTCGGGCGCGGGGTGGCGAATTGAGGCTAGATGGCCAAAGGCTTTCAATCGCCTCAATCAGCGCTACCGAGATAGTGGTGGATGGCCGGGTAGCCTCCTTATCTTTCCCTTCCCTCCCTGCCAAGAAGGAGGGGAAATAGGTGGGGTCGTTACGGTACGGTCTGCAAGGGTATGTTATAATCAGGGTCAAAGGGGCTCGTCTAGAAACATTCGTTAATCTGGCGAACAGAGAAGGGATCGTACTCAGAAATGTTTCCCGACCGGTGCCGGACCGCCTATATTGCTCGGTTACCGTCCAAGAATTTCGTCGGTTACGTCCTATTATCAAGTCCTTGCAGCTGGCAGTGGAGATTCGTCGGCGGCGCGGCCTTCCCTTTCTGGCTCACCGGCTCTTTAAACATCGGGCCCTCGTGTCGGGAATTGTTGGCGTTGCCGTTTTGTTGTATTTGGCTAGCGGCTTTATCTGGTTTATCAATCTGGAAAGTGTCCCGCCGGACTTGCAGATTCAGGTTAGAGACTTTTTAGAGCAAGCAGGAATTACCCCTGGAATTCGTAGTAGTGCCGTTGATGTTAGGGAGTTGGAGCGGCTGTTACTGACTGAGCTGGACTCGCTATCCTGGGCAGCAATAGAGGTGCGTGGCACAGCTATGTTTATTGAGGCGGTAAAGCGGACATCCTTTGGGGAAATGCGAGATCAACCCAGCCATTTGGTTGCGACCAAGTCGGGGGTTATTGATTCGATAATTGCCTTTGAGGGGCTGCCGGTAGTGCGCAAAGGGCAAACTGTCAGAGCTGGAGATATACTGATTAGTGGGGTTGTTCCACTTGATTCATTTGGTCCGGAGGTTTATAATAACGAGAATGTGGCCGAAAACCCGAATTCTTTATTAGGCCGCGCTGGCCGATGGGGTTATCTTTTTGCTGACGGGCTTGTGCATGCGCTCACTTGGTATGATGCTTCTGCAGCTGTGATTTTTGATTCGCAAAAACTAGAACAGACTGGGAAGCAGACGATTACGTACCGTTTAGGTCTGGGAGAGAGAACGGTTACCCTTGGAAGGAAAGTCTCACCCTACGTGGAATTTCAAACCGAAGAACAAACCTGGTGTTGGACTCCCCCTTGGGGACTAGGTGAAATTACGGTAACTCGTCTAGTATACCAAGAGATGCAAACGGTTCAGATTTGGGTTGAACCGGGGGAGGCTAAATTAGAGGCCCTCCGGAAGGCTAGGGCCAAAATAAGGACGGAGTTACCCCCGGATGCCACGATCTTAGATGAACAGGTTCGGTTCATCAATGAGGATGGCAGGGTTCGAGCAGAGGTTTTGGTGAGTGCCCGTGAGGACATTGGACTTAACAGCCGTGTTGAGGTAGGCGAACCACCTCCTCTGAACTGGGAAGGATTCGTGATTAATGACTAAACGAGATTTCTGGCGAGTGCTTAGGAGTCACTTTAATAGGGAGCAAGCTGCTCAATTAGGCTCTTTGCTGAAAAAAAGCTGGGTGCTGGGTGCTGTCTTTACCATTTCACTGATCGCGATTCTTGGCGCTAATCTGGAGCCACGCCAAGTGAATCTGCAAGTTGGACAAGTAGCCACTCGCGATATTCAGGCACCTAGGACCATTATCGATGAGGCTGGAACCGATAAACTGCGGCAAGCGGCCGAAGAACAAGCGCTGAAACTGATCAAAGAAGATCCGGCTAATTATGTAATCAACCGGGAAATTGCCCGGACCGCGGTGGACCAGGTCGAACTGGTCTTTCAAATTATCAGTGAAGCGCTAGTCGAAATGCAACAGCCTCAGCCGGGGCGGTCGGGCTCAATTACTGAGCAGAGGACCGTAATCGCCCATGAAGCTGCGGCCAGGATTGAGGAAATATCAGGGGCGGAGATCAGTCCGTGGCAATTGGTGACCCTTCATGATAGCACTCAGTCTTTACCCCGCTTGCAAAATATCGCTTCGACTCTGCTTAATACATACTTGCTGTCTGAGCGCATCACTCCGGATAACCTTGCGGAGGTTCAGGATAAACTGCGGCAAGATTTGGCTGATCGGTTAAACGGATCCACCCCGGTTGAGCCTGCTGCGACTATTATTTCTAGTTTGCTCCGACCGAACCTGGTTCTAGACCCGGATGCGGTGCAACGCGGCCAAGAAATTGCCCGCCAATCCGTCGAACCGGTGCGGATTCTCAAAGGACAAGCAATCGTTCGACGCGGAGATGTGATTGATCAAGAAGACCTAAGGATCCTGCGTGAGCTGGGCTTGCAGCGTGGTGAGGGCGGTTTAATTAGCTTTTTGGGGATAGCGATCATCACCCTGATCATGGTCTCATTGCTTGGTTTTTTCATCTACCAATATGAGTCGCGCTTTTTAAAGGATGAATCACTCTTAGCTCTGTTAGGCTTGGTCACTGTTACGATGACCTTCGGGGCCAAAATTATGAGCACGATTCCCTGGCCGGGTATTGGATATATTATCCCTGTCGCCTTTGCTACCATGTTGATTGCTATTTTAATTGATTCCAAGGTCGCGGTAATGACCTCCGTCTTCTTGGCGGTTATGGTCGGGGTAGTTGCTGGAAACGGGGATTTTCGGTTTATGGTTGTTGCCCTGGTCGGAGGGCTTACCGCAATCTTTTCCGTATCCAAAGTGAGCCAGCGGAGTGATCTGATGCGCGCTGGAGGAATCGTCGCAGGAGTCACTTTCTTTACCATTTTGGGCATCGGCCTCTTTCAAAATGAGATTTCGGTCATCAAACAAAGCTATTTGGGACTGGTCAACGGTATCGTCTCGTCCATTTTAGCTATTGGCTCACTAGCGTACCTGGAAAGCTTGTTCGGAATTACTTCATCAATTAGGCTGTTAGAGTTGTCTAATCCCAACCAACCGCTGATGAAGCGACTCTTGGTTGAGGCTCCGGGCACTTACCACCACAGTCTGATGGTGGCCAACATGGCCGAGGCAGCCGCCGAGGCGGTGAATGGCGATCCACTGCTGGCAAGGGTCGGAGCATATTATCATGACATCGGAAAATTGAAGCGACCGTACTTTTTTGTCGAGAACCAATTTGCTCAGGAAAATCCACATGACAAAATCTCGCCGAGCTTGAGTACGCTGATTATTACCTCACACGTAAAAGATGGCGTAGAAATGGCGAAAGAAGCCAAGCTCCCTAAAGTGGTCATCGATATTATCCAGCAGCATCATGGGACTGATTTGGTCAAATTCTTCTATCATCGCGCCCTCGAGAATGAGAAAGATGGCACCATCGAAGAACAGGATTTTCATTATGCTGGCCCCAAGCCTCAGACGAAAGAAGCTGCCTTGGTGATGCTGGCTGATGCAGCGGAGGCTGCAGTTCGCTCGATGCAAAAACCAACTCCGGGCCGGATCGAAGCAATAGTGCGTAAAATCATCAAGGAACGTTTGGGCGATGGGCAGTTGGATGAGTCCGATTTGACGCTAAAAGACCTTGATACAATTGCGAACAGTTTTGTCAGGGTTCTGACCGGCATTTTTCATGCTCGCGTTGAATATCCGGACAAACTACTTAAGGAAATGGAAGCTAAAAAAGGGAGGTGAGCCCATGAGCACCGAAGTTATCATCGCCAATGAGCATGGCGAAATCGAGGTTGACCAGAGTCTAACCAATACACTCGCAGCTTTAGCCGAAGAAATCATTATGGCTGAACTTGGCCTGGAGGCAGAAGTTAGCGTATTGTTTACTAATGATGACCGAATTCGTGAGCTAAATCAGGAGTATCGACAGACAGATTGTGCAACAGATGTACTCTCATTTCCCTTGTATGAATATGCAGCCCCCGGTAAGATAATCATTGAACCTGGTGATGCGGATGCCGGCTCACTGGTACTGGGTGATATTGTAATATCGTTGGATACTGCTTGGCGTCAGGCTGATTCATATGGACATTCTTTTCTTCGCGAGATTGCCTTTTTATTTGTGCATGGCTTGCTTCATCTGTTAGGTTATGATCACCTGAATGAGGATGACCGTCTGTTAATGAGAACGGCAGAAGAGCATTATCTGGTGCAAGCTGGGCTCGCTAGAGAGTGAATGCGCGTATGAAAAGTTCAAGCCTGCGCGAAAGTTTCGGCTATGCTTGGCAGGGCATTAAATATACGGTGCTCTCCGAGCGGAATATGCAAATTCATCTGGCGGTGGCGGTTATCGTTATCGTCGCCGGAGTTGTCTACAAGCTGACCGCACTGGAATGGGCGATCCTCGGCCTCACGATTGGGGCCGTATTGGCGGCTGAGGCTTTCAATACGGCGCTTGAGCTCGTCGTCGACCTAGTGACTGATCAGCCCCATCCTCTAGCCGGTCATGCCAAAAATGTCGCTGCGGCCGCGGTGTTGTTAACCGCTGTAGCCGCAGTTGTTGTTGGGGTCTGCATTTTTGGTCCACATTTAGTCGGTTAAAAGGAGATAGAGATAGTGTCAACAACCTGGCCGCGTATGTTTCGCAAATACTTGATAACCGGGCTGTTAGTTTGGCTTCCGGTGGTAGTCACCATTTATGTGCTTTGGTGGGGATTTAAATTTTTTGACTCTGTCTTGGGCAATGCTATTGCCCGCTTTATGGGTATGAGAATACCGGGGATAGGTATTTTAACCTCTCTAGTGCTAATTTTGTTAACCGGAATATTTGCCGCCCATTATCTTGGCAGACGGTTGATTGCCTTTGGAGAAGACCTGGTGACCAAGATACCCCTCGTCCGCAGTGTTTACCTGACGGTTAAACAGATCGTCGATGCTTTTTTGCATGGGACCAATGTTGCCTTCCAGCAAGTAGTGCTAGTTGAATACCCGCGGCCAGGGTTGTGGGCGATCGCCTTCATGACTTCAGATATTAAAAACGAGATTCATGAAAAAACTGATGAGGACGTAATGGCGGTCTTTATCCCTACGACTCCGAATCCGACCTCGGGATTCTTGCTGTATGTGCCGAGACGGGATGTTATTTTTTCAGATATGAGTGTTGAAGATGGGCTAAAGTTGGTGGTTTCCGGTGGGATTGTCTCTCCGATTAACAATGGAGAAAAAAGTTCAGGCGGAGGGAATAAATGAACAATAGGACAATCGAGCTTCTGGTAACATCAGCCCGCAAGGCTAGGGAGTTTGCTTATGCACCGTATAGTGGCTTTTCAGTGGGGGCGGCTGTCCTTACTGCGCAGGGTAAGGTTTACACAGGATGTAATATCGA
Organism: uncultured Bacilli bacterium; assembly: GCA_964483175.1. GTDB lineage: Bacteria > Bacillota > UBA5301 > UBA5301 > UBA5301 > JAAYHC01. The sequence continues at coordinate 1,047 of CAZAAT010000026.1, read as the reverse complement.
ATCGGCCAGTTCCGGAGCGACCTGTTGTGCAGAACGAACCGCAGTTTTCAAAGCGGTGTCAGAAGGGGATACTGAGATAGTGGCGGTTTGTTGCATCGCTGATACCAACGAGCCGGTTGCCCCTTGCGGTATTTGCCGTCAGGTAATCATGGAGTGGGGGGCCCAGATCGAGGTTGTAATGGCTAATTTGAAAGGAGAGACTAGGGTGATCAAGATCGAAGATCTGTTACCCCTGGTATTTACTAGAGATGACCTATAGAGCCGGTGGTTATAAGTCAGGTTTTGTCAGTCTGATTGGCCGTCCGAATGTCGGCAAATCTACTCTACTAAATTCAATTCTAGCCCAAAAAGTTGCTATTGTCTCGCCGAAACCACAGACTACCCGGACCCTCATTCGCGGCGTATATACCGCTGAAGACGGTCAAATAATTTTTGTCGATACCCCCGGAATCCATACGCCTAGGCATAGTTTGGGCAGGTATATGGTCTCTAGAGCCAGACGGGCGATGGGTGATGCAGATTTGGTATTGTTGGTGTATGATGTGATAACGGGCTGGCAAGATAAGGATCTGGAGTTGCTAGAGTTATTGCGTAAAGCCGGCCGCGACTATCTGGTCGTGGGCAATAAAGTTGATGCCGCGAAGTCTGATTTAGCCCTACCTGCTGGGGTAGCCCCCGCTGATTGGATTGCAGTTTCCGCTCTCTCCGGCCAAGGCTTGGATCGGTTGATAGATCTCGTGATGGATCGGCTATCTGAGGGGCCCCAGTACTTTCCGCCGGAGATGGTTACCGATCAACCTGAACAGGTTTTGGCAGCTGAGTTTATTCGGGAAGCAGTACTACATTTAACGCGCGATGAAGTACCCCACTCGGTGGCCGTAGAAATTGAGGAATTTCGGTATAATGAACGCAAGGACTTGACCTCAATTAGAGCGACAATTTATGTGGAAAGAGACTCGCAGAAAAAGATCATTATCGGGCGTAACGGGGCGATGATTAAAGAAATCGGCCAAGCGGGGCGTGCTGAAATCGAGAAGATAGTGGGAA
>CAZAAT010000025.1:0-29171 GCA_964483175.1 uncultured Bacilli bacterium | reverse complement strand
GACTCGAACCTGTGCTCCCGGCTCCGGAGGCCGGTGCTCTATCCTCTGAGCTATAGGCGCACGATAATCATGATAATATTGTAGATTTCTTTTTCTCGAAGCAAAATATACAATACCACGTTTAAAGCCACTTGTCAACAACCTGAAAAAGGAGTACGGAGGCTGTAGGGCGAATTTCTTAGCAATCCCGTCATGGAGGAGAAACGTGGCCAAAGTCGCCTTAATGCGTTGTTCTGAGTATCAGGAAGAGCTAATTAGAGCCCAGGTTGAGCGGGCTCTTGAGCTAATCAATTACCCACTGCCGGATCTATCTGGGAAAAATGTCTTGATTAAGCCTAATTTACTGGCGGCTGTTCCTCCGGAGTCGGCTGTCTGCACTCACCCGCTGGTGGTAAAAGTTTTGATCAAGCTGTTCCAGGAACAAGGGGCAAAGGTCTTTGTTGGTGATTCGCCGGCGGTAGAGAGCCTGCCCAGAGCTGCCAAACACGCTGGCATCCTTGATGTAGTTGCTGCCACCGGATCGGAGTTGGTTGACTTTTCCGAAGTTGTAGAGGTGGACGTCCCCGCTGGCCGCATAGTCAAGAAACTACCATTGGCCAAGCCGGTTGTTGAGGCGGATTTTATTGTTTCGGTAGCCAAGCTGAAAACACATGGTCTGACTAGGTATACCGGAGCGGTCAAGAACCTATTTGGGTGCATTCCTGGCAAACGGAAAGCTCAGTTTCACCTACGCATGTCAGAAATTCAAGATTTCGCCGGATTGTTGGTAGATATTTATTCAGCTGTTGCTCCCGATTTAGTGGTAATTGATGGGATCGTAGGTATGGAGGGAGCCGGTCCACGTAATGGTGAGCCCCGCCGGGTCGAGAGTTTGCTGATCTCTGCTGACGGTCACAGTTGTGATCTGGTTGCCGGTCAGCTCATTGGTTTATCCGCCGGACAGATACCGACAGTCCGCTCAGCGATTCGCTTTGGGCTTTTGAATCCCGAGGAGGTGTTGGTAGTCGGCGAAACTCCGGAGTCGTTCGGATTAGCCGGCCGGTTTAAGCTCCCCCCTGATACCAGGGGTGTCTCGGTTAATCTGCCTGACTTTATCTTGCGTCGTTTGACCAGTCTCTTGACTGCCAAACCGGTTCTGGTTCCGGAGCTCTGTCTCGGGTGCGAGGTCTGTGCGCATTCTTGTCCTCCGCAGGTGATTAGTATTATTAATCACAAGGCAAACTTCGACTATACGGATTGCATCCGCTGTTATTGTTGTCAGGAATTGTGTCCACATGGAGCGATCAAGATCAAGACGAGTTGGCTAAGTCGGCTGTTCGAATCCCGTTGACGATCAGGGCTAATTCTGTTATGATTACGAGAAACTTTGGAGGACAAGGAGGGTTACGATGGATTTTTCTAGCCGTTATTATGGAGAGGGTTTAACCTTTGACGATATTTTACTCGTTCCGGCAAAATCGGAGGTCTTACCGCGAGAGGTAGATACTTCAACCAATTTAACCAAGCGGATTAGGCTGAACATACCGCTGATGAGCGCAGGCATGGATACTGTTACGGAATCCCGTATGGCGATCGCGATGGCCCGCGAAGGTGGCATCGGGGTCATTCATAAGAATATGCCCATCGAAGAACAGGCTGCAGAGGTTGATAAGGTCAAAAGATCCGAGAGTGGGATCATTGTTGATCCAATTTTTCTGTCGCCGCAGCACCAGGTTGCTGATGCCCTTGCTTTGATGGAAAAATATCGGATCTCCGGGGTACCGATAACTGATGAAGAAGGTAAACTAGTCGGCATCCTGACAAACCGGGATCTCAAGTTCGAAGAGAATTATGAGCAGCCCATCGAGAATATCATGACCAAAGAAGGGTTGATTACCGCTCCGGTCAACACCACTCTCGATGAGGCCAAGCGCATTCTCGGTCAGCATCGGATCGAAAAACTTCCCTTAGTTGATGAAGCCAACCATCTTAAAGGGCTGATCACCATTAAGGATATCGAAAAGGCCATTAAATACCCTAATGCGGCCAAAGATTCTAAGGGACGCCTGCGTGTCGCGGCCGCTGTCGGGATCGGTCAAGATATGCTCGAACGAGTTTCTGCCTTGGTTGAGGCCGGCGTTGATGCGATTGTTGTCGATACTGCGCATGGCCACTCGGTTCGCGTCTTGCAAGCTGTCTCTCAGATTAAGGAGAAATACCCTGACGTCGATCTTATCGGTGGAAATGTTGCTACCGGTGAAGCGGTTAAGGATATGGTTGCTGCTGGAGCAGACTGTGTGAAAGTAGGAATTGGTCCTGGTTCAATCTGTACGACCAGGGTTGTGGCAGGCATCGGTGTGCCACAGGTTACCGCCATTATGGCCTGTGCCGAAGAAGCGGCCAAGACCGGCATTCCGATTATTGCCGACGGTGGAGTTAAGTTCTCCGGCGATATTGTCAAGGCGATCGGAGTCGGTGCTGATGTAGTGATGATGGGCAGCCTCCTGGCCGGGACAGATGAGAGCCCAGGCGAGTTGGAAATTTATCAAGGGCGCAGCTACAAAGTTTATCGCGGCATGGGCTCGCTTGGAGCTATGAAGGCTGGTAGCCGCGATCGCTATTTCCAGGATAGCGAGACCAAATTGGTACCTGAAGGTATTGAAGGCCGGGTTCCGTACAAAGGTTCGGTGGCCGATAGTATCTTTCAGCTCATTGGTGGCCTTCGCTCCGGGATGGGCTACTGTGGAGTTAAGACAATTGCCGAGTTGAAGACGAAACCCAAGTTTATCCGGATTACTGCAGCCGGTCTTCAAGAAAGCCATCCTCATAATATTCAAATTACCAAGGAAGCACCTAACTACAGTGTGCGCTAATCCGTTGTCAGCAGGGATAAGTTATTAAATACGCGAATATCTTAGTTGTGGGCCGGGGAAACCCGGCCACTATTTTAAGGATGATGCGCCATTGCCGGATTTTCCGCTATTACCAGCACAAAAACGTAGTTGGCGGTTACTGGATGTTTTTACTATCCTGGTTCTAGCCATGCTCATTGTTCCGTTAATTTCTGTATGGGCGGTAAAGTTTAGCTACCAGGTTAGAGGGATCGAGTTTACTTTAGAACAACTACAAGAGACAACTCTGTTACCGGCCCTTTTCTTACAGGAGCTGGCTTTACTTTGGTTGACGGTGGCATCCGTTCGGCGCGGGTATGGCCGGCCGCTTTCAGTCTTAGGCATCAACCGGGTTCCGATAGTCAAGACCATTGCTTCCGGTCTATTATGGGGGGCAGGGCTTTTTTGGGCTCAAATAATGGCAGAACAGATATCTTTTCTATTTTTTTCCGTGTTTTTAGGGCAGGAAGAGCTTACTAAGGTTTTGGCCGAGGAGACTCAGCAAGTTGCTAGCTTATTTGAACTTGGGCGTGATCCTGTTTCGATTACCCTGTTAATCTTATTGTTTGTATTTCTTGTTCCATTAGCCGAAGAGGTCTTTTTCCGCGGTTTTGCTTTTCAGGTCTTTAAGGAACGGTACGGCGGTCGGGGAGCGGTCTTTGCCACTGCCTTATTGTTCACCTTGATGCACGGATACGTCGTCGAGTTTCTACCAATCTTTGCTGTTGGAATTGGACTTGGGTATATCGCTAAACATTTCCAATCAATCTGGCCTGGTGTGATAGGACATGCACTAATTAATTTGATCTCAGTAGTAGCAGGCCTTTTCTTTCATTAAGAGGAGCGGTTAGTTTATGGCAGGCGAAACAATGAGTCGTGAGCCGAACGCTCCGGTAAGTGCTTCACCGCAAGTGAAGTCAGAGGTACGCCGGAGTGTTCTGCTTTTGGCTTGGCCGGCAGTAATTGAAATGCTGTTGCAAATGAGTGTCGGCATAGCCGACATGGTCATGGTTGGGAGGCTGGGAGCGGCAGCACTGGCCTCGGTGGAGATTACCAACCGTTTGGTTAACTTGTCCATCGCCATCTTCGCCGCGATCAGTACCGGTGCTACAGCCTTGGTTGCTCGGCATATCGGTGCCGATGAACCGAAAGAAGCCAACCTGATTGCCAGACAATCACTGGCCGTCGTGGCGTTTTTGGGTGTAGTCGTCGGTCTGTGCGGGGTGCTTTGGGCTGAACCCCTGACAGAATGGATGTTAATCTTTGGCGAGCAATCTGATCAGGAAGTTGTGATCTTGGGCGGAAAGTACCTCGAAATTGTAGCGTATTCAATGCCCTTGTCAATGATCATGTTGGTTGTCAATGGCATCCTACGCGGTGCTGGTGACACCAAAACTCCGATGTGGGTCACCGGTTTGGTGAACCTCCTCAATATCGTTGGCAACTACCTGTTGATCTTCGGCAAATTTGGCTTTCCGGCGCTAGGTGTTCCCGGTGCAGCTTTGGCTACTGCCATTTCGCGTGTGGTGGGCGGAATTATTGTGCTGATAATTTTGTTCAAGGGATACAATCCAAGGTTGCGCTTGTCTATAAAGGATCGCTATTACCCCGATTGGCCGGTAATTAAGCGGGTGATGAGCATAGGTGTTCCGGCAGCCGTGGAGCAGTTCGTGCTGAGAGCCGGGCAATTACTGTATGGAATGATTGTGGCCGGAATGGGCACTACAGTTCTTGCTGCCCACGCCATCGCTTTGACAGCGGAATCACTTTCCTTTATGCCTGGCTCGGGTTTTGGGTTGGCAGCAATGACTTTAGTCGGGCAAAATCTTGGAGCGAAAGAAGCGCAACGAGCAGAAATTTCTGTGACAGAAGCCGGTAAGACCGCGATGACTATTATGGGCATCATGGGGATCATCTTTTTTCTCTGGGCAGAACCGATTATCAAGTTATTTACTTCGGATCCAGCTGTTATTCCCTTAGCCAGTGTGGCCTTGCGAATAGTGGCGATTAGCCAACCAGCCCTGGCCTGGACTATGGTGATCTCCGGTGGCTTGCGCGGCGCCGGAGATACCAAATTTGTCATGTATATCATGGCTGCTGGCGTTTGGGGCTTTCGTGTGCCGTTAGCATATTTTCTAGGAATTACCTTGGGGTTGGGCTTGGCCGGGGCTTGGTATGCGATGACCGCTGATCTGATTATCAGAACAATATTATTTATGTTTAGATTTCGCCATGGCGGGTGGAAACAGTTGGCTGTCTAAAGGGAGGATTTCTACGGTTCTTGCCGAAAAATGTCAGGAGATAGGAATTTATGACGGAAGGGGACAAGCCAATGCAGATCGTCCAAATCGTGGTATTTAAAGTTGGCGGGCTTGAGTACGCTGTTGGCATAGAACAAGTGCAGGAGATAATTGACCGAGCTGAGATAACCAGAGTCCCCCATGCTCCCGATTTTATATTAGGAGTTTTTAATTTACGCGGTAAAATTGTTCCGGCGATCGACCTATTGCGTCGATTAGGACTTGGTTCAACCAGCCAGACCGCTCAAATTATCGTGGAGGTGGCTACTGAAGACCACACCATAGGTATCCTGGCTGATGATGTGACAGAAACCACGGAGGTGGATGTTAATGATATTGAGCCGCCTTCGGTGATGATCGGTGATACTAGCCAGAAGTATATTAAAGGTATCGTTAAAATCGAAGAACGATTGATGAGCCTCTTGGATTTGGAGGCTCTGTTAAGCATGGACGAAACCACCGCTGGCGAAAGGCAGGTGAGATAGCACCGCCGGTGCTATAGCATATGGATATGTCGCAATACCTAGGTATCTTTATCGACGAAGCCAAAGAACATGTTCAGGCAATGAATGATGGACTACTAGCTTTGGAGCAGGATCCGGAGAACGAACAGACCATTGAGGCTATCTTCCGGGCAGCCCATACGCTTAAAGGCATGTCAGCAACGATGGGCTTTGAAAACATCGCTGAGCTCACTCATTCGATGGAGAACGTCTTCGATAAAATCCGGCACCATGAAATCAAAGTTACTCCAGAAACCATGGATACTTTGTTTAAGTGTTTGGATTCGTTAGAAGAATTTCTGACCGCTATTACCGCCGACGAAGGCGGTTTGCCCGATGTAGAGCATTTAATTACCGAGCTCCAGGCTCACCTTGAAGGCAATCGGCCGGCTCGCTTTGAAGTAGCAGCCACGGCTGATCAGCCCCAATCGGCGGCTGCTCCTGCCGAGCCCGAGCCTGATCTCAGCCTAATCCCTTTGACGGAACAAGAATTGGACGAAATGAGGGAGGAAATTTCCAAAGGGCTGAATCCGCTACAAATAAAAGTCTATTTGGATCGTAATTGTATATTGAAATCAGCCCGGGCTTATCTGGTGATTCGCAACCTAGAAGAGCGGGGCCAAGTTATCCGGGTTGTGCCGTCACTCGCCGACCTGGAGGAGGAGAATTTTGATCGCTCCTTTGAGGTGGTATTTCTTTCTTATCTCAATCTCGATGAAGTTGGCTCGATTATTAAGCATATTTCCGAAATTGAAAAAGTTGAAATCATCCCATATCCGGTTCCAATGGAATCCACGCCGCAGTCGGAGCAGGTCTCTGATCAGGCCGGGAGTTCAGAGCAACGCGGGGAAGCTGAACACAGACAGAAGGATGCGAATGCTTCCAAAGAACATGCTACCCAGGTATTGCATAAGAGCAAAGTTCGCCAAACGGTCCGGGTGGACATTGAAAAACTGGATAGTCTGATGAATTTGGTAGCAGAGTTGGTAATCAACCGTAGTCGGTTGGCCCAAATCGGCATTGAGATCAAATCTTCGGTCTTCAACGAAACAATTGGGCAATTAGCGCAAATCACCACCGATCTCCAAAGTTTGGTGATGAAAGCCCGCATGGTGCCGATAGATCAGGTCTTTAGCCGCTTTCCGCGAATGGTTCGCGATCTCTCTCGTGAACTTGGTAAAGAGATCAACCTAATTATCGATGGTGCGGATACCGAGCTCGATAGGTCGGTAGTTGATGAGATAGGAGACCCGTTGATTCACCTGTTGCGTAATGCAGTCGACCATGGCATCGAAGCCCCGGAGGTTCGCGAGCGACATGGAAAACCCAAAGCTGGAATGGTGCGGCTGTCAGCTCGACATGAAGGAAACCAAGTTGTGGTGCAGATCAGTGATGACGGTGCGGGCATTGATTATGAAAAAATTAAGCGCAAGGCCATCCAAAGAGGGATTATCGATGAAGAAGACGCTTCTTCCTTAAATGATGAGGAAATTGCCAAGTTGCTATTTAAATCTGGGTTTAGTACCGCCGAGAAGATTACGGATGTCTCCGGACGCGGAGTAGGCCTTGATGTGGTTGCCTCCAAAATTCAGGCCCTTAATGGTAGTGTAGACCTAGAGAGCAAACCTGGCCAGGGATCAACTTTTAGTATTAAACTACCCTTGACTTTGGCGATAATCCAAGCGCTGCTCGTAAAATTAGGGCATTCAGAAGTTTATGCCTTGCCACTTGAGAATATCGAAGAGATCATAAACATTAGCCCTGCAGACCTCAAGATGGTTCAGGATCAACAATATATCCTTTATCGCGGACAAGTTATCCCAGCCGTAGATCTTTCCAAGCTGTTTGAGGTTCCCGATTGTTGTCACGAAGAGACCGACAAGCGGACGATGGTGGTAACCAAGACCGCAGGGCGGCGGATAGGGTTAATGGTGGACGACCTTATCGGCCAGCAGGAGATAGTAATCAAGTCGCTGGATAAGTTGATCAAGGATGTCGAAGGATTTGCCGGGGCGGCAATTCTCGGTGATGGTACGGTTTCGCTGATTCTTGATGTATTGGAGATCGCCTTAATCCAGAGACGTTTGGCCAGAAAAAGCCAGTCTGAAAAAGAACTGGTAGCTATTAGCGAATGATTGGATGACGGTTGTGGAGATCAAACCAATTCGAGTATTGGTAGTTGATGATTCGGCATTTTTTCGCCGGATTATCTCCGAAATCATTGATAGTGATGACCGCTTTGAAGTCGTCGATACTGCGAGAAATGGGCAAGAAGCAGTAGAGAAAGCAGCGCAGCTCCAGCCCGATCTCATTACGCTGGATATTAATATGCCGGTAATGGATGGTTTAGAGGCGTTGCGTGCGATTATGGCTTCGCAGCCAACCCCAGTAATTATTCTGAGTAGTTTGGCAGTAGAAGGGGCTTATGTAACGGTTCGGGCGCTCGAAGAGGGTGCGGTTGATTTTATGTTAAAGCCGCAGAGTTGGGCGACCATTGGCCAGGAATGGAAACAGGAATTATTGCAAAAGATCCTGGTTGGCTTCCGGGCCAAATTGATTGGCGGCACAACCAGTCAATTGAAAAAAAGCACCCATGAGCGCACTCGGCTGACTAAAAGAACCGACCAGAGAAAAATCGTGGCAATTGGCTGCTCGACGGGAGGACCCCGCGCTTTACGCGAGGTAATCATGCGGTTTCCTGCCACTTTTCCGGCTGCGATTTTGGTTGTCCAACATATGCCCCCGTTATTTACCCGGACATTGGCGGAACGTTTGGATAGTACGTCCGCGGTGCGGGTTAAAGAGGCCGAATCCGGCGATCCAATTAGACCAGGGACTGTCTATATCGCCCCCGGTGACTACCATATGGTTGTCAGTAAAAGTGGCTCGATTGTGCTAAATCAAGATCCGCCGCTTGGCACGCTTCGGCCGGCCGTTGATGTGTTGTTTGCCTCCGTAGCTGAACAATATGGGCAAGAAGTGGTCGCGGCTGTACTTACCGGTATGGGGTCGGATGGCCGGAGAGGCGCAAAAATGATTAAAGAGAGAGGTGGAGTAGTTCTGGCTCAGTCCGAGGAAACTTGTGTTGTTTACGGCATGCCACGAGCTGTAGTAGAAGCCGGCCTGGCAGATGATGTGTTGCCGCTTGATCTCATTGCCGATGAGATCATCAAGCTTGTGTAAAGGTTGTTCACTAATTTTCGTTGACTTTTCGAATCAAGTGTTTTTCTCTAAGATTGGCTAGTATCCCTTCCGCAGCGTTAATCGGTATCTGAGCCGATATCGTCACTGCTTCTCCGAACTCCAACGGATTTACAATGCCTCCAACCTGTGAAATCAGATAACTAACCGTGTCCAGGTGGGCATAATCTATCTCTAATGTGAAATCACGAGTTATCGGTTTAGTTATTACACCGGCTTCTTCTAATGCTGCTGCACTCGTTCTGGAGTATGCATCGATCAAACCACGTACACCTAATTTCCGTCCCCCAAAGTATCTTGTAACAACAACGACTGTGTTGGTGAGTTCGAGTCGATTGATGGAGCCAAGGATAGGCTTGCCGGCCGTACCGGAAGGCTCACCATGGTCATGAAAGTGAACCTGCTGGTTTTTGCCCCAGCCGATAACATATGCATAGCAGTTATGGGTAGCCTGAGCATGTTCGGAGCGGATTTGGTTGATAAAACTTTGGGCATCCTGCACTGTATCAGCTCCACTAACATGCCCAATAAACACTGATTTTTCGATTTTTAATTCTAATGAGGCCGTTGTAGCGACGGTGCGATATTCAAGTAATTCCATGTGTTAGTTGTTCCACCTCAAAGTTTATTCATCCTGCTTGCTACGGGAAAGGTTGCCATTGGGGAAAGTGCGTATAATAAAAGGTGGGAGGCCTTAGAATGCAACGGATGGTATACGATGTTATCATAGTCGGTGCCGGTCCGGCGGGGATTTTTGCCGCGTTCCGGTTGGCTAACACCCCTGGGCGGCGTATTCTGATAATTGAGAAGGGACCTGGTATTCGCGGCCGGAGTTGCCCTTCTGCTGATCGCAAAATTTCCTGTATTCGCTGCGAACCATGCCGGGTGGTAGCCGGTTGGGGTGGTGCCGGAGCGCTCAGTGATGGGAAGTTGACCCTCTCAGCCGATGTGGGTGGAAACCTCGAAGATTATATCGGCAGAGAACGGCTAACTGAGTTGATTGACGAAGCAGATGCGATCTACCGTCGTTTTGGCGCCCCGGCCGAACTTCATGGGACCGATCACGAAAAAATTGCAGAAATTGAGCGTCGGGCAACGCTAGCCGAACTTAAATTGATCACCTCTAAGGTACGCCACTTGGGCTCCGGTAGAACCATTGACATTCTAGAACAAATGTATCAATTTTTGGCCGATAAAGTAGAGATCGCTTTAAACACCGAAGTTCAACGGTTAATTGTTAAGGATGGTCGGGTCCTCGGCGTAGAACTCGTTGATGGCAAAATTATCGAAGCCCATTTCGTAGTTGCAGCTCCTGGCCGTGCAGGCGCGGAATGGCTCGCCAAAGAGGCCGAAGAACTCGATCTCAAACTAGCCGTTAATCCGGTTGATATCGGAGTGCGGGTAGAGCTACCAGCTCCTGTACTTGAAGAACTAACTGATGTGGTTTGGGAGGCTAAGCTGGTTTACCATTCGGCCACCTTCGATGACCGTGTCCGGACATTTTGTATGTGTCCTTACGGTTCGGTTGTAACCGAAAACAATGATGGATTAATTACTGTTAACGGCCATAGCCATGCCGAAATCCGCACGGAAAATACTAATTTTGCCTTGTTGGTGAGCAAAAGCTTTACCGAACCATTCAAGGAGCCAATCAGCTATGGACGGTATGTCGCTGGATTAGCTAATTTGCTCGGTGGCGGGGTCATCGTCCAGCGGTTGGGCGATTTAGTCAACGGTCACCGGAGTACACATGACCGTATAAAGAAAGGCCTGGTCCGACCGACCTTAACCGATGCAACTCCGGGAGACCTTAGTCTGGTTTTCCCCTATCGTCATCTAGTTAGTCTTCTGGAGATGCTTAAAGCCCTTGATAAGATGGCTCCCGGAGTATATTCGCGGCATACTTTGCTCTACGGGGTTGAAGTCAAGTTCTATTCCTCGCGGCTAAGGTTAACCAAAAATTTGGAAACCGAGATAACAAACCTCTTTGCTGTTGGCGATGGTGCCGGGGTCACCAGAGGCCTAATTCAGGCTTCGGCTAGTGGAATTGTGGTGGCCGAAGGAATCGAAGCTAGATTAGCTAAAAATTCCAAATAAGGGGTTGTTATTTCGGCTAAACCTGATATAATAAAGTCAAAAGGTAAGACTAAGGTCAGTAAACCTGAGGGGGGTCAGGTCATCAGTAGCCTCAGCAATCTTATTCAAAAATATATCGCCGCAATGCTAGCACAGAGTGGTCAGGGTATTGCCGAGTTTAACCGCAAGGAATTAGCGGAGAAGTTTCAGTGTGCACCTTCCCAGATTAACTATGTTCTAGAGACCCGGTTTTCGAATGATCATGGGTTTGTAGTAGAGAGTCGCCGCGGTGGCGGAGGATATATTCGGATCATCCGGGTCGGACCGCATGACGCTCAGAGTCCGCGGGATTGGCTGCGAACCGAGCTTGCCGCCCCGGTATCCCCGCGGAAGGCCGAGTTGATCCTGAATCGGTTGGTCGATGAGGGTGTGATTAGCAAACGCGAGGCTGTCTTGACTATGAGGGTTTTGCAAGCGGAGACTGCGGAGGTTAGCTCGTCATTGGCTGATGTTTTTCGGGCGGTGATTCTGAGGAGTATCCTCTATGTAATGCTACACTCTGAGCGGGAGGGATAGGTCATGATGTGTCAACGGTGTGGACTCCGCCCCGCTAATATCTCCTTTACCAAGATAGTTAATGGAGAAAAGAGCGAGGCCAATTTGTGTCAGCAGTGTGCGGCTGAAGTTGGTGAGTTTGGTTTTGGCGGCGGGATGGGTATGTCTTTCCAAAGCTTTCTTTCCGGTTTGCTAAACCAGAATCTTTGGGGGCACTCGGTGATCCACGATGAGACTTCTTGTGCCAATTGCGGTCTGACCTATAATCGGTTTCGGCAGAGTGGCCGGCTTGGGTGCGCCCAATGTTACGATACCTTCGATGAGGAGCTGGGCCGATTGCTGCGCCGAGTTCAGGCCGGGACCATCCATAAAGGGAAAACCCCTCAGCAGGACGATCGGGGGATCGGAATCAGAGAGTTGGAGCGATTGCAGGCCGAGCTGAAAAAAGCAGTTGAAGTCGAGGATTATGAACGAGCAGCCGAGCTTCGCGATGCTATTCAGGCTTTGAAAAAGGAGGGTGAGCTCTAAGATGGATCTGGAGCGAGTTTTTCGGGAACATTTGAGTTCCTGGATTACCCAATTGGGGCCTGAGGGCGATGTTGTTTTATCTAGCCGCATTCGGCTGGCACGCAACCTCGAAGGAATTCTTTTCACCAGCATAGCCCCTGAGGAGCAGCTCCTTAAAGTCTTGGGCATGGTTGACCGTTTTGTGGCCAAGAGTAAACGCAAGTTTAGATTAGTGCGTCTAGAGGGGATTGACGAGATTTCCCGTCAGGAGCTGGTTGAAAAACACTTGATCAGTCCCGAACATGCTGAGGCTTCGCCGGTAAAAGGGGTGGTGGTGAACCCGGCCGGGGATATCAGCATCATGGTCAACGAAGAAGATCATCTCCGGATCCAGGTGCTCAAGGCCGGCCTTGATCTACACGAAGCCTATAAACTCGCAGATGTGATAGATGACGAGTTAGCGGCCGCGTTGCCGGTTGCATATTCAGTTAAACGCGGTTATTTAACGGCCTGCCCGACAAATGTCGGCACCGGGCTTAGGGCTTCGGTAATGCTGCATCTGCCAGGTGTAGTATACAGTGGCCAAACTAATCAGATCGCCAGTATTTGTGGCAAGCTAGGCTTGGTGATTCGGGGCTTATATGGTGAAGGGACGGCTCCTACAGGGGAGATTTTCCAAGTCTCGAACCAGGTCACTTTAGGTTACTCCGAAGAGGAAATTATGGCTCATCTAACGTCTTTCTGCGAGCAAATCATTGCTGAAGAGCGACGGTTGCGGCAATTACTTTGGGAGAGTAAGCAAGATGAGCTAGAAGATCAAATCTTTAGGGCGTTGGGCACCTTATCCTTTGCTCGGAGTATGACCACAAATGAGGCGATGGAGTTACTATCTAGGGTCAAGTTAGGAATTGATCTGGGGATAATTCCGAAGTTGAACTCCGTTATCTTAAAAGAATTAATGGTAGTCATTCGTCCAGCTTTGTTACAAAAGATCGTCGGTCAACCATTGAGTCCACAAGAGCGGGATCTCAGACGGGCCGGATTGATTAGGGAACGGTTGTCCCAAATTAACTCATAGGGGGTCAGAAGACAATGTTTGGAAGATTTACGGAAAGAGCTGAAAAAGTCATCCTGCTTTCTCAAGATGAGGCTCGCCGCTTAGGTCATAATGTAGTCGGCACTGAGCATCTCTTGCTTGGCCTGGTACGAGAAGGGCAGGGAATAGCCGCCAAGGTGCTGCAATCTCTCGGTCTAGGTCTGGAACAAATCAGAGGAGAGGTTGAGAAGGTCATCGGCCGTGGTGAAGAGCTCGCTACCGGGAAAATCGGCTTTACTCCACGTTCAAAACGGGTAATGGAATTGGCGCTAGATGAAGCCCGAACCCTAGGCCATAACTACATCGGCACCGAGCACATTCTATTGGGACTATTGCGTGAGGAAGAAGGAGTAGCTTCTAAAGTACTACGCAATCAGGGAGTTGATATTAGCAAGGCTCGGCAAAAAACTTTGGAATTGCTTGGTTCGCATTTTGCCGGTATGGGTGGCGCAAACCCCCAACAACCTGGACTGGGACCAGATCAAGCCAGGGCTGGGCGGACCAATACCCCAACTTTAGATCAGTTCGGTCGAGACTTAACTGTTCTGGCTCAAGCTGATAAACTTGACCCGGTAATCGGGAGAGCCAAGGAGATAGAAAGAGTCATTCAGATTCTTAGCCGGCGGACCAAGAATAACCCGGTACTCATCGGTGAGCCGGGTGTCGGCAAGACAGCCATTGTCGAAGGCCTGGCCCAAATGATCGTCCACTCTAATGTGCCCGAAGTGCTGAAAGGCAAACGAGTGGTTACGCTGGACATGGGTTCGCTCGTGGCCGGTTCCAAGTATCGGGGTGAGTTTGAAGAGCGTCTGAAAAAAGTGATGGACGAGATTAAATCGGCTGGCAATGTAATTTTGTTCATTGATGAAATGCACACAATTATCGGAGCCGGAGCGGCTGAGGGGGCCATTGACGCCTCAAATATTCTGAAACCAGCTTTAGCCCGCGGCGAACTACAGACTATTGGGGCAACTACCCTGGATGAGTACCGTAAGCATGTGGAAAAGGACCCAGCCTTAGAACGACGTTTTCAGCCGGTGATGGTCGATGAACCAACCCAAGATGAGGCTATCGCTATCCTTGAGGGGCTGCGTGATCGGTACGAAGCTCACCACCGGGTCAAAATATCTGATGAGGCGATTAAAGAGGCAGTTACCTTAGCAGATCGGTATGTATCAGATCGGTTTTTGCCTGACAAAGCCATCGATCTCATTGATGAAGCGAGCTCGCGGGTCAGATTACGGGCTTTGGAGCCTTCCGATGAGATTAAGGACCTGCTCGACCAGATCAAGGCGATCGAGTTGGAAAAAGAAGAAGCTGTCAAGAATCAAGAATTTGAAAAGGCTGCTCAGTTGCGCGATAAGGAACAGCAATTACAAGAGGAATACCAGCAAAAGAATAATGAGTGGGAGCAACAACGCAGTCAGCAGGTCGGGGAGGTAACAGTTGACGATATTGCTTACGTTATTTCTAGCTGGACGGGTATTCCAGTTACGCGGTTAGCAGAGGATGAGAGTGAACGTTTGTTGAGACTCGAGGATATTCTGCACGAGCGGGTTATTGGCCAAGATGAGGCTGTTACCTCTGTTGCCAGAGCGATCCGACGGGCCAGAGCGGGACTGAAGAACCCGAAACGTCCGATTGGTTCCTTCATCTTCCTGGGGCCGACCGGGGTCGGCAAGACTGAGTTGGCCAAGGCACTAGCCGAGGTGATGTTCGGGGACGAAGATGCGATGCTCCGTATTGATATGTCCGAATACATGGAAAGGCATGCCGTTGCTAGGCTGATTGGCTCGCCTCCTGGTTATGTCGGCTATGATGAAGGGGGTCAATTAACCGAGAAAGTTCGGCGGAAACCGTATTCGGTAGTCTTGTTTGATGAGATTGAAAAAGCACATCCCGAGGTCTTTAACGTGCTATTGCAGGTTCTTGAGGACGGACGCTTGACGGATGGCCGCGGACGTACTGTTGATTTTCGCAATACCATCTTGATCATGACCTCCAATGTTGGGGCCGGTGATATCAAGAAAACCACTTTGGGATTCCGTGCGGTAGGGGAAGACGAGGCCAGAAGTGAATATGAGAAGATGAAGAGCCGAGTCTTGGATGAGCTGCGTCGGACCTTTAGGCCGGAGTTTCTAAACCGCTTAGACGAGATAATCGTCTTCCACGAATTAAATAAAGAAGAGTTGAAGCAGATCATTGGCTTAATGGTACAGGAGTTTCAACGCAATGCTGGCGAGATGGGGTTAAATATCGAGGTGACCGAGGAAGCACAAGATCTCTTGTTGGAGAAAAGTTATGAGCCGGAGTTTGGTGCTCGCCCATTGCGTCGGGCGTTAGAACAGATGGTTGAAAATCCGTTAGCCGAAAGAATGCTGGAAAAAGACTTTGACCGCTCCAGCCGGATTGTGGTTACTGCTGAGGATGGGCAGATTAAGTTCAATGTCCAGGACCTTGCCGAAACATCCAGTCAGGGGGTGTAGCCAGTGACTGATAAGCTCACTTGGGTAACCGTGTACGAGACACAAGAGGTGTACGATGCGATGGAGGTTAAGAACTTGCTATCAGAGCACGGGGTGCCGACCAAAATTGCGGGCAGCGGATCTGTTCAAGTGCCAGTTAAATTTGCCGCTGTAGCCAAGGAATTGGTCGATGCCCGACCGGACCAAGACGAGTATTAAAGGTAGTTAGGTGGTACTGGGGTGAGAAAGTCACATCCAATCTTTGTCTGTACAGAATGTGGTACCGAGTCGCATAAATGGTTCGGGCGGTGTCCAGGCTGTCAAGCTTGGAACAGCCTTGTTGAAGAGCGACCGGTCAAAGACCGGGCCGAGTTTTCTCGGTCCGGTTTCTCGCTTGCATCCGGCGGTCAACCAATACCGATAACTGAGGCTCGCGGAGGCACAGAATCTCGTGTAGGCACCGGCCTTGCCGAACTAGACCGCGTCTTGGGTGGTGGGGTGGTTCCAGGCTCATTGGTTCTTGTCGGTGGGGAGCCAGGCATCGGCAAATCAACCCTACTATTACAGGTAGCCGGATTATGGTCCGAGGATCAAGGCCGGGTATTGTACGTCTCCGGTGAGGAATCGGTTGAACAGATCAAATTGCGGGCCGATCGCCTTGGCATCGGAACCGATCAGCTCTTTGTCGTTACCGAAAATAACATCCCCGGTATTATTGCTATGGCTGAAGAGTTACAGCCAACCCTGCTGATTCTCGATTCAATTCAAACCGCATATTGTCCGGACTTAACCTCGGCTCCTGGTAGTGTGGCGCAAGTGCGCCAAGCTACCGCGGAGTTGCTCCGTTGGGGCAAAACAGCACAAGTCTCTGTCTGGTTAATCGGGCATGTTACCAAAGCCGGATCACTGGCTGGACCGAAAGTGTTGGAGCATATGGTGGATACGGTTTTGAGTTTTGAAGGAGACAATGCCCAGTTTTACCGGATTATTCGTGCCACCAAGAATCGGTTTGGCTCTACAAATGAGATCGGGGTCTTTGAGATGCGCGATTCTGGTCTGGTCGAAGTGAACAACCCTTCACAACTCTTTATCAGCCAACGGGCTGCTGGTAGCACCGGCTCAACAGTAGTCTCAACCATTGAAGGGACGAGGCCGATCTTGGTGGAAATCCAGGCTTTGACTGCTCGGGCTGGTTTTGCTGGTACTGCACGCCGGCAAAGCATTGGCTTTGATCATGGACGGGTCGCGATCTTATTGGCGGTGTTAGAAAAGCGGGCGGGATTGCATTTAGAAGATCATGATGTCTATGTGAATGTCGCAGGCGGGGTACGGATTGCCGAGCCGGCAGTTGACTTGGGAGTGGCGCTGGCCATTGCTTCTAGCTTTAGGAATCTTCCGGTTGATCCCGGACTATGTATAATTGGAGAAGTTGGGCTTTCCGGTGAGGTTCGGCGGGTTAGCCGAGTGGAGGCGCGTTTGACCGAAGCAGCCAAACTTGGATTTAAGGAGGCAGTTGTTCCGAAAGCAAACTGCAAAGAATGTAGGAATTTTGAAAGGTTACGCCTAATTGGTGTAGAAAATATTGGCGAAGCTTTAGATTATGCGGTTTCCAGGTGATCAGGAGGAGTACTGACCGATGGCAGAGATGAACGACAAGCTGTATGAGACGCTGCGGATGGTGGCCCCCGGTACCGACTTATACGAAGGCCTTGAAAACATCCTTCGCGCGCGCACCGGAGCCTTGATCGTCGTCGGTGATTCCGAAGAAGTTTTGGCCATGTGTGACGGCGGTTTTAAAATTGACACGGAGATGCGCCCCACCTCCCTGTATGAACTCGCGAAGATGGACGGGGCGATAGTTCTTTCCCGTGATGCGAAAAAGATCTTGCTGGCCAACACTCAGTTGATCCCCAATCCGCTAATCCCCTCGATGGAGACCGGCACCAGGCACCGGACGGCGCAGCGCGTGGCTGTGCAAACCGGCGAGTTAGTCATTTCAATTAGTCAACGGCGCAACGTGATAACACTCTACCGAGGTAGCAGCAAGTATATGCTGCATGATGTCAGTGTGATCTTAGCCAAGGCCAATCAGGCCCTACAGACTCTGGAGAAATATAAAAGCGTATTCGGCGAGGTATTAACCAATTTAACTGCGGTAGAGTTCGAAGATTTGGTGACCGCGATGGATGTAGCTACAGCGATTCAGAGGGCGCAGATGGTTTTCCGGATCTCCAAAGAGATCGAGAAATATATTTGTGAGCTGGGCAGTGAGGGTAGGTTAGTCAGCATGCAGCTCGAGGAGTTAATGGTCGACATCGAAGATGAAGGGCTGCTGGTCATCAGAGACTATAAGAGTGCTGAAGAGAAACGCTCGCCCGAAGAGATCTGGACGATGTTGTCGAAGTGGAGTTCGGAGGACTTGTTAGATCTCAACTTAATTACCCGTGCCTTAGGACATGGCGGCAGCATGAATGCCTTAGAAACCCTAATAACTCCACGTGGTTTTCGGACTTTGTCCAAGATTCCGCGTTTACCAATGCCGGTTATCGAAAATCTAGTCCAGACCTTCGGTACGCTACCGCGGATTCTTGATGCTTCCATTGAAGAACTCGATGCGGTCGAAGGAATTGGGGAAGTGCGGGCCAGGGCGATCAAAGAAGGCCTGCGTCGTTTCCGAGAACAGGCCTTGATCGATCAACATCTGTAATTTTTAAGTTAAAGTGTAACAGCCCAGAGTGGCTACCCGCGAATGTTCTTTGGCTAAAACGTCTTTCATATTCAGTTCGAGTAAATCACACAAAGCGGCGATATAAAATTGAGTTCGTCCGATTTCAGCTTCGATTACCTCTTTACAATGCGGGCACAGGTCGCCTTCGAGGTGGGTGTGCATGTAAGCCTTTAAATCGCTATAGGACTCTAGATCATGTGGAAAAGCTTGTCGCTCTGCCCTAACTCGGACGCATCCACAGATCGTTACGGACTTAGCTACAGCTCTGTTGATTCGGGCGCAGGACTCTTGAAGTTTGGTAGTGACATCAAGGATGCTTTTGTGTCTGATCAGGCATTGGGATACGGTCTGTTGAAACTTGTCGTAATTAGAGCCATCCACTAAACACACCTTCTTTCCATCATCCATTTCATTATAACTATCCTAAAATTAGGTTGTCAAGGCAACGTAAGCTTGAGCGAGGTGACGTTGCTATTTTTCTGCTGCCAAAAACGTTGACAACCACCAAGGCTCAATGATATAATACAAATTTTATTGACTTTCTTGACTAGAATACGATACAATTATTGTTACAATAAATCATTATGGAAATCTAGAAATGGAGGCAAAACGATGTTCAATATCGGGGACCGTGTGGTTTATCCGATGCACGGGGCCGGGATTATCGAGGCGATCGAAGAGCGTGAAGTGCTGGGAGAAAAACAAAGTTATTATATTATGCACCTCCCGGTCGGCGATATGAAGGTTATGGTACCCGTAAACTCGGTAGCAGACATCGGTTTGCGGGAGGTAATCAGTGAAAAAGAGATTCCAAAGGTTCTGGAAATCTTAGATGGCGAGACGGAAATGATGTCATCCAACTGGAATCGGCGTTACCGAGCAAACCTGGAGAAAATTAAGTCTGGAGATATCTTTGAGTTGACTGAGGTGGTCAAATACCTCTCCGTTCGCGAGCAGGAAAAAGGGTTGTCGACTGGGGAGCGGAAAATGCTTGAAAACGCCAGACAGATTTTGGTGAGTGAACTCGTTTTGGCTGGCAATACAACTGAAGAAGAGGTGAGGGAACTTTTAGAACAAACTTTGCAGAACGCAACGGCCATGGCTGAATAAATTAATGGGCAAGGGAACTAATTAAAACCTTTTTGCAGTTATAGTAGCCATGAGAGAGGAGGTGAAGACGCTGAATAAATTCTTTCGCCTTTTCTTCTTGTCTCTAGGAGCCTTTATCGGATACCACATGGCCCGGCACGGATTGCCCTTGTTTTATGAAGGTACATTCGTTGCAGTAGCGGTAACTCGGCAAACCCTGTTATACGCTATCATTATCGGTGGGATAGTAGGATTTCTTGGTTCACCGTTTCTGGTGCGATGGATAGCTGGCATTATAAATTTTATTCTTTCCCATCTGCACAAACTACCGTTTTTAGATGTGGTAGCAGGGACCATCGGGGCCGTTAGTGGGCTACTAGTTGCATTCTTGTTGACTATGACTTTCCCCGAGGATGTCCCCTTCATCGGTGATTTCCTTCCGGTTGTCATCAGTCTCTTGTGTGGCTATGTAGGAATGGCTCTGTTGGTCAGGAAAAAAGAGGATTTGTTTCATCTGCTTTCCTTTACCGACCAGCATGCCAAAGATAACGGGGATAAGAGCCAAGAGGACAGGTTAGCGCCCAAAATTCTTGATACCAGTGTGATTATTGATGGTCGGATCTTCGATATTTGCCAGTCTGGTTTTATTGAAGGAGATTTAATTGTACCAGGTTTTGTATTGGAGGAGCTCCAGCATATTGCGGACTCGGCGGACTTACTCAAAAGAAATCGGGGGCGTCGTGGTTTGGATATTCTGAACCAGATGCAGAAGGAGCTTCCGGTTAATGTGCGTATTGTGCAAAAAGATTATCCTGAGATCTCCGAGGTTGACAGTCGCATTGTTCAGCTGGCCAAGGATATGCGAGGAAAGGTTTTAACCAATGATTATAATCTGAATAAGGTCTGCGAGTTGCAAGGGGTAAGGGTTCTAAATATTAATGAGTTAGCTAATGCGGTCAAGCCCGTAGTCTTACCTGGCGAAGAGATGGCTGTTCAAGTGATTAAAGATGGCAAGGAAGCTGGGCAAGGAGTGGCTTATCTGGATGACGGGACCATGATTGTTGTTGATGGTGGTCGTCGCTATATCGGGGATACCATCGAAGTCCTAGTGACCAGTGTTTTGCAGACAGCTGCAGGGCGAATGATCTTCGCCAAGCCCAAAAATGTCCTCGAGCGAACTGTTGACGTAAAAGCTTATTAACTAAACAGGCCCCTTAGGGGGCCTTTCCTATGTATCTGGGGGGATGAGCAATAGCTGTTTCGGTAATCATCCCGGCTGCCGGGTTTGGCAAACGGATGGGTAGTACGATTAATAAACAGTTTATGCTGTTAGGTGGCGTTCCGGTTGTAAGCCGAACCGTCCGGGTTTTTGCCGGGATGCCTGAGATAGTCGAGATTGTGCTGGTTGTGAGATCAGATGAGCTGGCTTTGGCCTCAGAAACTGTGGTACAAGCTTATGGCGGAGGCATAACCAGAGCTGTGGCCGGTGGTCGAACCCGGCAGGAGTCGGTTCAGAAAGGCTTGGATGCGATTTCTACAGAGTCCGAGCTGGTACTCATTCATGATGGGGCGAGACCGCTAATCGAGGCGGAGCTGGTTCGCGAAGTTATCGCCGCGGCGCAACAATACGGGGCGGCGATAGCTGCTGTTCCGGTTAAAGATACGGTTAAAATGGTGGAGGATGGCATAGTCAGCGAGACCTTGCCCCGTGAGAAACTCTGGTCAATCCAGACCCCCCAGGCCTTTAAACGGGAAATCATCTGTGAAGCGCACCGACTTGGTGTTGGACTTGGCGCTACAGATGATGCCGGTCTGGTTGAAAATCTGGGGTATGAAGTGCGGGTTGTCCCCGGCTCATATAAAAACATTAAGATTACCACACCGGAAGATTTGCTTCTGGCAGAGGCCTTTCTCAAGGAGGATAACTAGGATGCGGGTAGGAATAGGATATGATGTTCATCGGATGGTCGAGGGGCGGCCCTTGGTACTTGGCGGGGTCGAGATCCCCTTTGCCAAAGGATTGCTCGGTCATTCCGATGCAGATGTACTTGTACATGCGATAATGGATGCGCTGCTTGGAGCTGCAGCGATGGGCGACATCGGCAAGCACTTTCCAGATACCGACCCTCAGTTTAAGGATATTTCCAGCCTCGCATTGTTGGAAAAGGTCGGCGACCTGTTGCGTTCGGCAGGATATTTGGTCGCCAATATTGATGCGGTAGTGATTGCCGAAGCTCCAAAAATAGCACCCTATATTCAGGAAATGCGCAAAAAAATCGCATCTGGATTGCAAATTCCACTAGAAGTAGTTAGTGTCAAAGCTACTACTACCGAAGGACTGGGTTTTGTTGGTGCCGGTCAAGGCATTGCGGCCCAAGCGGTTTGCTTACTAGAGCGCGAAGTAGAGGAGTGAGCCTAGATGTTAATCAGAGAAGTAAAAGAATGGATGCAGACTTTTCCCGCTAAAGTCCATTTTGATGCCACTGTTGCCGAGGCCAGGGATTTAATGCTCGAAAGCAAATTCGGTCGGATCATGGTGGTTGACCGCGAAGAAAAGCTAATGGGGATTCTTACTGATAGTGATGTTCTGGCAACTACCGATCTCTCGATCACGGTCGAGACCATCATGACCCCGGTCGTCGTTTCGGTTTATGAGAACCAGACCATCCGAGATGCCGGTAGGTTGTTAGTTGAAAATAAGATTGCCGGGGTCCCGGTAGTTGACTCCGATGGCAGGGTGGTCGGACTATTGACGGCACGGGATATCCTCAGAGGCTATCTGGCCGAGGAGGACGAAGTCAGGTTAAGTATGGAAACGCTCGCTATTAACCTAGCTATGACCAGGCACCGAGAGGATGAACGGTATTGGTTGGAGCGTTCGAAGTATTTTGGTTACCGTGCGGCCATTACCCAGGTAGGTGCCAGCCCGGAGAAACTAGCAACCAAATTGCGGGAAAGCACCATTGCGGCGGCCATTGCCCGAAAAGTCATTAGTGAGGATGCCCGTGAAAAAATCGCTGTTTCCCAAGCAGTTAGGGATTCCTTCTTTCAGTTATCCTTAATTAACCCAGGCCTAGGCGGAGGTTTTAAGGTTTCGGTGGTTCGGGGTGACGGCAGAATTACAGTAGTGATCTTCGGACGTTTCGGTCATGCCTTAGCGGATGGGCCGGAACAGATCGCAGTAGGATATAGCGTTATCTAAGGAGTTGGAACCATGGTGGAGAGAGTCAGGGCGCGATTTGCCCCTAGCCCAACAGGGCTATTGCATATCGGTAATGTACATACAGCACTTTTCACATGGCTGTTTGTCCGGCATCACAATGGCGATTTTGTCTTAAGGATCGAGGATACCGATCGCGAGCGCTCAACCGATGAGTATGAGCAGTTGATATTGGAGGATCTTAGCTGGTTAGGCCTTGATTGGGACGAAGGCGTTGATATCGGTGGTCCCTATGCGCCTTACCGTCAGACGGAGCGGATGGATATATATCGCGAGTATGCTAAGCTCCTACTTGATCAAGGCTGGGCCTATCAATGTTTTTGTACCCCCGAAGAACTGGCGGCCGACCGGGCTGAAAGTACTGCTCAGGGAGGTCCACCGAGATATTCCGGGCGTTGCCGGAACTTGACCGAAGCTGAGCGGGAGGCCTTTATCGCCAGCGGTAGACAGCCGGTGCTGCGGTTCAAAACCCCTAAGGGCGAGGTTGTGGTCGTTAAAGATCTCCTGCGCGGGGAGATCAGCTTTAATACCGATGATCTCGACGATTTTGTTCTGGTTAGATCGAATGGGATTCCGCTGTACAATTTTGCGGTGGCCATCGACGATCTGACGATGAAAATCACCCATATCGTGCGGGCAGATGAGCATATTTCTAATACGCCCCGCCAGCTCTTAATTTATCAGGCTTTGGGGGCTGAGCCACCAGAGTTCGCTCATGTATCCATGTTGCTGGGGCCGGACCGCTCGAAACTTTCTAAACGACACGGAGCCACTTCCTTACGCGAGTATAAAGAAAAAGGGTATCTTCCAGAAGCGATCTTCAACTATCTGGCTACTTTGGGTTGGAGCCTTCCCGATAATCGCGAAATTGCCGACCGGGAGGAGTTTATCCGCCTCTTTGACCTTTCACGGGTCAGCCGATCCCCGGCAATATATGATCCTGAGAAGGCGGCGTGGATGAACGGGGTTTACCTGCGTCAGGCTAATCTAGCAGACCTGTCTAAGCTCGCACTGCCGTATCTGCGAGAGGCTGGATTGATTTCAGATGCCGAGGCGGTTGATCGTGACTGGCTACAGCGGGTAGTGGACCTTGCCCGCGAAGGGATCTCTTGTCTGAGCGAGTTGCCTGCCGCGATCGAGCTCTTTTTTACTTCCCAACCCGAATATGACCAGCAGGCGGTGGCGATACTTTCTAACGATGGCGTCCGGGAGATTCTGCTGCGTTTTCGGCAAAGTATAGCCGAATGGAATGATTTTAATCCGGAGGCGATCCGTGAGGCGATGAAGCAAGTACCTCGGGAGATGGGGCTTGGCTTAGGCAAAGCTTTCAAGCCCTTGCGAGTGGCTTTGACCGGCAAGGCTTCGGGGCCGGAGTTGTACCATATCATCAGCTTATTCGGGCGTGAAAAAGTATTGGCCAGACTGGATTTTGTTACCGAGAACCTGTTGACAGAGTGATCGGGCATGGTATAATGATATCAAATTAATTCTGACTGAAATAGTCGGATTACCTTTGGCGATGATAGGGAGAGTAGGTCGGCTATAACTGGCGGCAGAGACCATCGGCCAGCGGGTGAGAGCCAATGGGCCAGATGCTTGAACCGAAGTGCACCCTGGAGTTGACAGCCTGAAGCCTAACGTAGGGCGGTCCGCTTGGTTAGCGTTATCAACCGAATGAGTGGGATTTGGCCAGTTGCCAATCCAAACAGAGTGGAAACGCGAATACTTCGTCTCTGTAGGTAACTACGAGACGAAGTTTTTTTGTAAGAAAGGGGGGTCGGTCGCCATGTTTAAGACTTTACGAGCCGATATTCAAGCTGTCTTCCAGCGGGATCCGGCGGCCCGGAGTTACCTTGAGGTCTTACTGTGTTATCCGGGCTTACACGCTTTGATCTTGCACCGGATAGCGCACTGGCTACACCAGCGTAACCTCAGACTGATTGCCAGGTTGATCTCCCACTGTAATCGCTTCCTGACCGGGGTTGAGATTCACCCGGCGGCGAAAATTGGCAAAGGAGTGTTTATCGATCATGGCATGGGGGTAGTGATCGGGGAAACCGCTGAAGTTGGCGATAATGTCACCATTTATCAAGGTGCCACTTTAGGTGGTACCGGCAAAGAAAAGGGCAAGCGGCACCCGACCATCTCTGATGGGGTTGTCGTTTCGGCCGGGGCCAAAGTGCTGGGCGGCTTTACGGTGGGGGAAAACGCTAAGATCGGCGCCGGTGCGGTAGTCCTCAAGGAAGTGCCTCCTTTTTCGACGGTAGTCGGAGTGCCGGGGCGGGTAGTGGTGAGCAATGGTAAACGGGTCGGAATAGACCTGGACCACGATAAACTACCGGACCCGACAGAGAAGATGATGAAGTGCTTGCTGACGACAATTGCTAATTTGGAAAATAAGGTTGATAAGTTGGAGGAAGAACTACAGAGGCTCAAAGAAAATGGAACAGAAGAGTCTGAGTTTGCCAAGGAGGTCGTTTCCAGTGAAGATATATAACACCTTGACTAGACGAAAAGAGGATTTTTCACCGCGGGAGCCGGGCAAGGTAGGGATTTATGTTTGTGGGGTCACTCCGTATGCTTATACGCATATCGGGCATGCCCGGGTGGCCGTATTATGGGATGTGTTCAAACGCTACCTGGAGTTTAGAGGCTTTGAAGTCACCCTCATTTCCAACTTTACCGATGTCGACGATAAAATCATTGCCAAAGCAAACGAGGAGGGTGTTCCGGCCGGGGAGATCGCTGAACGGTATATTAATGATTACTTCGAGGCCATGGACGCCCTGGGGGTACAACCGGCGGATCGGCATCCACGTGTTACGGAGGAAATAGCCGAGATTATCAAGGTGGTTAGCGGACTCATCGAAAAAGGGCATGCTTATGAAGCTCAAGGGGATGTCTATTTTGATGTGGCCAGTTTTCCGGCCTATGGCAAGCTTTCCGGACGCAGCCCCGAGGAGATGGAGGCTGGCAGTCGGGTTGAAATAAATCAGCTCAAGCGAAATCCGCTGGATTTTGCCTTATGGAAAGCGGCTAAACCAGGAGAACCGGCCTGGGAGAGTCCTTGGGGCCCCGGACGCCCTGGTTGGCATATTGAATGTTCGGTGATGAGCCTAAAATATCTGGGTGAGGGCTTTGATATTCATGGCGGCGGATTGGACCTGGTTTTTCCACATCATGAAAATGAGGTGGCTCAGTCTGAGGCACTCCTCGATTCGCAATTTGCCCGTTACTGGGTGCATAACGGAATGGTTCAGGTTGATAAAGAGAAGATGTCCAAGTCCATCGGCAACACTTCGGCGGTGCGCGAGGTGATTAAAAAATGGGAGCCGTTAGTGATCCGCTTTTTCTTGATTTCGACGCACTATCGGAGTCCGATCAACTTTGGGCCCGAAGAACTGGCGGTAGCTCACAAAGGCTGGGAACGCTTGGTTAACGCCAAACGACGCCTGGACAAGGTTGTCGCGTTTGCGTCAAGTGGCGAAGGGGCCGATACGCCGGAACTGAACGAAGTACGTGAGGCATATGCGCAGTGTCGGGAAAAATTCCTTACTGCGATGGATGATGATTTTAATACGGCTTTGGCAATTTCGGCATTATATGAACTGGTGCGGGCGGTTAATCCACACCTTAATCAAGTCTTACAAGGCAATAATAATTACCGGACTGATTTGTGGTTGGGCGCTTTTGCTGACTGCCAAGAACTGTTAACGACTTACGGAGACATCTTAGGGATTTTCCCCGAGGGTGGGGCCGCAGAGGCGGCTGATTCAAGCTTGATCGCAGATTTGGTCGAGTTCTTGCTTGAACTTAGAGCGGAAGCTCGGGTCGCGAAAAACTGGGAACTGTCTGACCGAATCCGTGATCGCCTAGTCCAGTTGGGTGTTGAAGTTAAAGATACCCCGACCGGAGCAACCTGGGAGTTGAAACGATGACCGATTATTATCAACTATCACCGGAGGTCTGGGCGTACCTGGGAGATGCGGTATTCGAACTGCTTGTCCGGAAGCATTTTGTGCTTAATTGTGCTTGTAAAGCAGGGGAATTGCATAAGCGAACCACAGCAGTTGTAAACGCGGAAGCCCAAGCGCGAATGGTCAGGCGGCTGCAGCCTTATCTGACCGACAGCGAGTGGGAAATTGTCAAAAAAGGGCGTAATATTTCGGTTAGGCATGGCCCGCGTAGCAGTTCAGTGCATGAATACCGTTATAGCACCGGATTGGAAGCATTATTTGGGCTGCTCTTTCTCAAAGGTGATCTGGTCCGAGCGGCAGAGCTGCTTGATTTAGGGCTGAGGGGGAATGAAAGTGATGGATGTACAGATATTGACGATGACTGAGAATCCACTGAAAGTGATTTGGACTGCGGCGCGGACTTGCTACAGTGCGTCCACTCCTAGCGAGCTCTGGGCAGGAGAGCCAGCGCCAGAGGAAATGTTTCGTTTGGTTAAGCGGATTTTTCTATCTAAGCACTTGAGCGTGGCTGAACATGCTAGTGTGACCTTCGCTGTTTCCGGGGTCTCACGCACCTTATTGGCTCAATATACCAGACACCGAATCGGGGTAAGCATTTCCGTTCAGTCGCAGCGCTATGTCTCAGAGGGTTCAGCCAAAAACAACGGACAGTTTGGCTATGTAGTCCCTCAGACTATCGAGGCTAGTCCGGAGGCGAAAGAGTTGTATCTGAGCCATTTGCAGCAAGCACAGGGGGCTTATGATTCCTTACTATCCTTGGGCGTACCAAAAGAGGATGCCCGTTTCGTACTGCCGGGCGGGGCAGATACTAATTTTGTCACCACTGTGAATTTCCGGTCATTACTGGATTTATACTCAAAGCGGGTCATAGTGCCCGGGGCGCAATCGGAGATCAAGGAACTCATCGCTACCATGGTTGAACTGGTGGCAGAGAGGGAACCCTGGTTGAGAGAAATACTTGACAGCATGGCAGAGGGTGAGCTGGTGTGATTCAGATCGAAGGGCGCAATCCGGTGCGCGAGGCCTTGGCGGCCCGAAGGGTGAAACGCATTTTTGTGGCCAGGGAGGCTAAAGAGTCTGGGATCAAAGATATCCTGGACGAGGCAACCCGGCAGAACCTGCCAATAATTCGGTTGACCAAACACGAACTTGCTGCTCGAGCCGGCACCGAAGGGCATCAGGGAATTATCGCCGAAGCAGAGCCGATCAGAACTTTTGGTTTAAAAGAATGGCTGGCGAAGCTTAACGGGCGGACCGATGCGGTCGTTTTGGTTTTGGACGAGATAACCGATCCGCGTAATTTTGGGTCACTCTTGCGTACCGCCGACGCAGCTGGGATTGCTGGATGTATTATCCCAGAGCGCAGAGGTGTCGGGATCACGCCGGTGGTTGAGAAGGCTTCGGCTGGGGCCGCGCAATACGTTCCGGTTATTGAGGTTCCAAATATCGTTGCCGCTATTGATCAACTAAAGCAGGCCCAATTTTGGGTTTATGGAGCAGATGCGCAGGCATCTAGTCATCTCTATTCGGGCCTCGATTTTAGCGGTCGGGTGGCTTTGGTGATTGGAGCTGAGGGTAAGGGACTGCGGAGACTGGTGAAAGAACATTGCGACTTGTTGGTATCGATACCCATGCGAGGTAAAATCCAGTCTTTGAATGCCGGCGTTGCCGGAGCGCTGTTTATGTACGAGGTTTTGCGCTCCCGTCTGTAAATCTGGACGGCTTGACTTGTCCAACACCGGTAGTGTATAATAGGTATGTCCAAAAAGCGCATTATAAGCTAGTTTTGGGGCAGTTGGGGGCGGTAATTGGTGGGAGCAAGCCAGGCTCACAAACAGATTTATGCTCGGTTTGAGGACCTTCCTGATGAAGAAATTGTTGCTCTAGTCAGAGATGGCTCCGATGACGCGGCGATCGAATACTTGATTAACAAATACAAAAATTTTGTACGGGCTAAAGCCCGTTCGTATTTTTTGATTGGTGCTGATCGCGAGGATATCATCCAAGAGGGTATGATTGGCCTCTATAAAGCGATCCGTGACTTCCGCCATGATAAATTGGCTTCATTTAGGGCTTTTGCTGAGTTGTGTATCACTCGCCAGATTATTACGGCGATCAAGACGGCAACCAGGCAAAAACATATGCCCTTAAACTCTTATGTTTCGTTAAATAAGCCGATCTATGATGAGGAGTCAGACCGAACCTTATTGGATGTTCTGTCAGGGGTAAAAGTTACCGATCCAGAAGAGCTAATAATCAATCAGGAAAATTATATTGACATTGAAAATAAAATGGGTGAATTCCTCTCGGAGTTGGAGTGGAAAGTGCTCATGTATTACCTAGAAGGCAAGTCTTACCAGGAAATTGCTGATGATTTAGGCAGACATGTCAAGTCAATCGATAATGCGCTTCAACGCGTTAAACGTAAGCTAGAACGGTATATTCAGAAGCGCAATGAAAAGCTCAGCTAATTATTCTTGACAAAAAAAGAGGTTCTGTGCTAATCTAGTTGTTGCTGGCGCGCTGGCGTAGCTCAATTGGTAGAGCAGCTGACTTGTAATCAGCAGGTTGCGGGTTCGAGTCC
>CAZAAT010000024.1:0-30006 GCA_964483175.1 uncultured Bacilli bacterium | reverse complement strand
ATAATCGTTCCGATTTATAATGCTGACCAGTATTTACGCAGTTGTGTTGAGAGCATACTTAATCAGACTTATAAGGACATCGAATTGATACCAATCAACGACGGGTCTACCGATAATAGCAAAAACATCTGTATTGATTATACAAGCAGGGATGAACGGGTGAAGTTAATCAACATTAAGAACTCCGGACCGTCAATAGCAAGGAACGAAGGAATTAAAGCAGCTTTGGGAGACTATATTCAGTTTGTTGATGCGGATGATTATATGGAAAGTGACATGACTGAGCTACTCGTCAATGAGATGAATAGTGATGTAGATATTGTCTTTACTGGCTATAAAACCGTTAGCAAAGATTTAAATGGAGAAAAAACTATTCGGGATAACAACCGTTACGATCGGGCTTGTATTACAAGGGATACTTTTTTGAACCAATTTGGAGACTTCTTTAGAAAATACTACATTAATTATGTCTGGAACAAACTATACAAAACGAGCATCATTAAAGAATATGGGATAAGGTTTGACCCGTCTATCAATTGGGGAGAAGACCTGTTGTTCAATATCGAATACTTAAGCTATTGTGATATCATATCTGTTTTGAATAAATCACCCTATCATCACATCACATACAACTCCAATTCTATCACATCAAGGTTTAACAAAGACCTGTTTATTCATCAAAATTCAATGTATAAGTCTGTTAAGCGATTTCTAATAACCAACAATGCCTATTCGGGTGAAAATAAACGGATAGTTGAGACTAAGGTGGCTAATGCTGCTGTTCTGTGCCTAAACCACTTATTTCATCCTGATGCACCTTACAGTAAAGGTCAACTGCGTGGCGAAGTGGCGAAAATTATTAACTCAACAGCCGTTCGAGAAAGCTTACCGTATATGAATCAGCGACTGCACCGGAGAATTATGCAAATATTGATAAGACTAAGAGCAATAGACCTGATTGTGTTCTATCTTCGAAGTAGAAATAAACCACGCAAATACAGGGATTAACGATTTGAACTGGGCGAATGAACAGGCCCGATTTCGGCTAAAACGATCCCGGCAACTATTAAGCTCCCGCCAACAATAGTTTTGACTGTAAAGAGCTCACCCAACATAAGGTAGGCAAAGATTGCCGCAAAGACCGGTTCGAGTGTAAGAATAATTGCTGCCCGTGTTGAAGTGGTGCGTTGTTGGGCCCAGGTCTGCAATAGAGTTGTTGCCATCGTGGCCAAAATCGCCAGATAGGCTAGGCCCCACCAGACCGAGAGCGGAAAGGTATTAAACTCCGGCACCGGGCCTCTCAAGAGACCTAGAATAGCGCAAAAAACGGCGGTAATCCCGATCTGGATGGTTGAAAACGGCACCGGCGAGATCCTGGTCGCATACCGACCCACGAAGAGGATGTGCCCGGCAAAGGAGAGGGCGCAGGCTAATGCCAGTAGGTCACCAAGCCCTATCCAGCCAACTATATCCGGCTCTAGCGAGAGGGTGGCCAGACCGCTAAAGGAGACCAGGGCTCCGATTAGTGCAGTCCGATGTGGCTTCTCCTTTGTAAGTGCAATTGCCAGGATCGGGACCAAGACCACCGAAAGACCGGTGATGAAAGCTACCTTTGAGGCAGTGGTATATTTGAGCGCAGCGGTCTGGGTCAAGAATCCGGTGCATAAAAAAAACGCTGCACCTGCGCCGATCTTAATCTCTGTCCAGGTGAAACTACGTCGAGTAAAGACTAAGTGTGTGAAACGGAGGATAATCCAGGCAAGTCCAAACCGAATTGCCAGATAAAGAAAAGGGTCGAGATACTCCACTCCAGCCTTGGTAATTGAAAAGGTCGCCCCCCAGATGAGAGTGACCATTACTAGTGCTAAATCACTTAACCAGACCATCGCAGATGACACCACTTCCCGACAAAGATATCTCGACTACTTCGACTTAGGGCGAGTTGTTCCTGCTTTAATTGGTCAAGCAGGGGATTCGTAATTATTTCAGATCTTCGTATAAAATGGGGAAAAATTGTCCAATAATGGTATTAGACCTGGAATGATAGCTCCAGCTTGACATGTATTCCTGATTATGGTAGCATGCTTTTAACGGTTGGACCTATTTTGCGGGTGTAACTAGTAAGGGCCCTAGAAAAGGGTACCCGTAGGAGGAATGTTTTAAGATGCAAGGAAAAGTAAAATGGTTTAGCGCAGAGAAGGGTTATGGTTTCATTGAACGGGAAGACGGCGGTGACGTATTCGTTCACTTCTCTGCTATCCAGGGCGACGGCTTTAGGTCCTTGGAGGAGGGGCAGACTGTCGAGTTTGATATTGTCGAAGGACAAAAGGGCCCACAGGCTGCTAATGTAACTCGCATATAGTCAACCTCTAGATAATAGGCCACAAACCCCGGGCCAGGAGGCATCGGGGTTTTTTTATTACTTTTTCTGCGGACAGGATTTTACGGCTAAATAGGAAAATACTATTAATTGAAGACGGTTGGGAGGAGTGTGAGTTTATGCAGATTGTAATCAAAGGCAAGAACATCGATGTAACACCTGCACTACGCGATTATGCCGAAAAAAAGGTTACCAAGATAATCAGTTTTTTTGACGAAGTAGCCGGTAGGACCGATGTAATGCTACGTACCGAGAGGGAGTTGCACATTGTTGAGGTTACGGTGACTGTAAACGGCTTAATTTTGCGCGGCGAAGAAGCTACCAGTGACATGTATGCTTCGATTGACGGTGTAGTTGATAAGATCGAAAGGCAGATCAAAAAGTATAAGACTCGGATTAACCGGAAACTACGTAAGGATCAATCTAACGCCGGTGGGGCTGCTGCGACCGCTAAGGCCGATGTGGGAGAGCTTACTAAGATAGTTAAGACTAAGCGCTTCGCCATGAAGCCGATGTCCGCAGAAGAAGCCGCGATGCAAATGGATCTGCTTGGCCACTCGTTCTTTGTCTTCGCTAACGCTGAAACCGACGAAGTCAATGTGATCTACAAGAGAAAAGACGGAGCCTACGGGCTAATCGAGCCTGAGTTTTAAGTTAAAGTATATTACCAAGTGGGGCACAGTGAAAACTGTGCCCCAAAAGTTTATTGACCGTTTAATAGGACAAATTGCCACTAATTGTCATTATAGCAGGATTTTTTCTAAGCTGAGAGAAGTATTGACGGAAAGACCAGCCGGTTGATGGGTGAGTGTTAATTGGAGTCCGTCAATATTACCCCTGACCAATTAATTGCTGCTATTGAAGAGGTTGCTGGAGTAGTGATGGCTAAGCCTCAGTTGGATGAATCCGGTAACCTTGTTCAGTTGCACATCATCGCCAGAGCGGAGCGAAATCCAAAACAGATTGTCCGTGATATTGAGTCTGTTTGCAAGACGATGTTTGATATGGAAATTGATCATCGGTTGGTTAGTGTTGCCCAAATTGAAGATGAGGATGAGGGCGACTTTTTTGTTTCTCGCCTATATCCAAAGAAAATCGAGTTTGCAACGAGCGGCTCTGTCTTAGAGACGCAAGTGCAATTGTTTTCCGATGATGGGAGCGAGTATTTAGGTTGCGCCAGAGGTCCAGCCGCGATATCTAACCGGATGAGACTGGTGGCTCAGGCTACTTTAGAAGCTGTGAAAGAGTATCTTCGTGGTTTATGTGAACTTATTCTTGATGATGTGCGCCATCTTACCGTTGGTAATCATGAAGGTGTTTTGGTCGGTTTAACTCTTGTAACGGTAAAAGGAGATGAAAACCTAGTAGGTTCTGCTATCGTGCAATCCGATCTGTCTGAAGCTGTCATCAAGGCCGTGCTCAATGCCATCAATAGACGGATTGTACTGCTAGTAGCTTCATGAACCCACGATCACCGGCATAAAGTGATTTGGGACAATTACATACTTTAGAAAAACCGGCAGCTAATTAGATTAACGAGTATATCGAGATACGGATAATAGCGGAAACGTCTAGCGGAGACCCCAATGTTGCCTGATATGTAGCGGACAACCAGGCAAACGACTATTTAAAGGGGGTCATAAGTGATGGCTAAAATTATCCGGGTTCTCACCGCCCTTGCCACCATCGTTCTTGCTGGTGGGGCAAAATTTTATTGGTAGTCAATTTAGTTGTCGGTTTTTCTATAATGTGTGAGGTTGAACAATGAAGTATTCGCCAAAAGTATATTTTACAGTTTTATTAACTAGTGGAATGGGTTTATTTGCTCTATTGTTCTCCAGCCGTCTTGTCTCAGAGTTTGATTTATTTGGGATGCTATTGTTCTTTGCCTTGCATTTGGCCTCAGAATTACTAATGGTTAAGCTTCCTAAAGGAGGATCTGTATCTTTTGGAATCGCGGTTGATATAGCAGCGCTAATAAGTTTTGGTCCTTTTGCGGCTGGTATAATTGGGATGGGAGGCGTTATTGGGCAATCTATTTCTAATGGGTTTTCATTCATAAAGTCTTTATTCAATCTTTCAGTAACTTGGCTAGAATTAGCTGTTGCTGGGTTCATTTATCAAGCTCTAGGTGGGGTCTATGGCGTTTTTGACTTAACCACAGACATATTGCCCTTATTTCTTGCCGCAATATCTTACTTATTGATAAATGTAACGCTTTCAACTTTAATCATTTCTTATGCGAATAATCTTCAATTGAAATCAACTTGGGAATCAAACATCAAATGGGCTATACCGAGTCTTATCGCATTAGTTCCCCAGGGATATCTATTAGCAGTTATTTATGCCTATTTAGGAGTGATAGGTGCGTTTTTTTATTTTGTACCATTACTGCTGGCAAGGTATTCATTTAATCAATATGTAGAGACTAAAGCAGCCCATGTTAGCGTGGTTCAAGCTTTAGCAACAGCGCTAGAAGCAAAAGATTCATATACAAAAGGGCATTCAGATCGAGTTGCCAGATATGTAGAG
Organism: uncultured Bacilli bacterium; assembly: GCA_964483175.1. Classification (GTDB taxonomy): domain Bacteria; phylum Bacillota; class UBA5301; order UBA5301; family UBA5301; genus JAAYHC01. The sequence continues at coordinate 25,094 of CAZAAT010000024.1, read as the reverse complement.
TTGATTTGTCGACAGCTCAGGCTTTCCGAGAAGTTTATTGAAGAACTTATCCAGGCGGCTGCGATGCATGACATTGGTAAAATTGGTATACCTGAAGAAATTTTAAACAAACCAAATAGACTTTCCAACCAGGAGTACGAACTAATTAAGGCCCATCCAACCATCGGGTATCGGATTCTAACTGAGGTTGATTTTTTAGCTTCGGTAGCAGATGTCATCAAGTATCATCATGAGTGGTTCGATGGTTCCCAGGGATACCCGAACGAGCTAAAAATGGACGAAATACCTTTGGGAGCAAGGATATTGATGGTGGCAGACTGTTTTGATGCGATGACTACCGACCGTCCTTATCGGAAGGCTCTAAGTGTAGAACAGGCTATCGATGAATTAATTAAAGGAAGCGGAGCGCAGTTTGATCCTCGCGTTGTTGAGGCTTTTATCGAATGTATTAGGCAGGGAGACAATTCGGGCGATGGAAGTGTTGTTAATTGCTACAATTCTCGGCTGGATCAGAGGGGGTAAAGTAGCCAATCTATTTAAAGCTGACATAAAGGGCGTCCCACTCTTTTTCACCTCATTGCTACTAACGGTTCTCTTATATAATGCGATTAGTCCAACAAGTCACTTGATTCCAATACTATACTTGTCGAGTTTTCTCTTGATTTTAGCGGGAATCCATCTGAACCAGGATCTTCCGGGTCAAAAGCTTATGCTTATAGGGGTAAGCATAAATCTACTTGTTATTGCTTTAAATGATTTCAAGATGCCGGTTACTGAAAAACTTTTGTTGTGGACTACCGAGGCTGAGTTTTTAGCTTCTAGCCAGGCATTAACCCATAGCATTATGGAACCGGGTACGCGCTTGAAGCTGCTGTCTGATGTTATTATTATTCCCCCCGGTTTTTTTGGTAGTGGAATCTATAGCCTGGGGGATTTAATTTTGTATCTTGGAATTATTTATGCGATAAGCACTAAAATGTCAGAGAAAACGAAAGAGACAGGATCTATTAATAAAAGGGTTTCACCGTTGTGACCTCCGGCTGGTTTCACTCATGATTACTCAGTTGTTTTATGAAAGGTTGAACATAGGTTTGGATTATAGCGGATCACCAACAGCTGGCAAGATTGTTTTAATATCATTGTTTTTATTGGGTGCAGTTGGTACTGTATATGGTCTAATGTCAGTTACATGGTCATCAGGATTGCTAGTAATTGGCTTGTTTGGTGCTGCTGTGAGTGCTTTTCGTTTTCCAGTTCAAAATGCCTATATTGATATAAGTGGGCCATTAATTATAGGGTGTTTAGTTTCAGGTTATTTTTCTTTGGGTGACTTATTAATTATTACGTTACTACATCAGATCCCCCGTTTGTTTTGTAAAGAAAAACTCAGGGTGCTCAAATTTATTGCGAATGTTTCCGAAGGTATGGTTACTATTGCTTCTTCATATATAGCATGGATGCTGTTTAAAGGTACCGGTAGTTTATTGAGTTTATATGGTCTGATTGCTTCTGTAATTGCGTTAGTCGTTTATCTAACAGTGAACATCTTAGTAATTAATTTATTAGTTTGTTATGTTCACCCTAGACCGAGCGTAGGTTATGCAGCAAACCTACGGCATTTTTTTAATGTCGGGATTTATACGTCGATCATTCAGTACCTTTTTGCTGTTCTGTTGGCTGGAGTATTAGTCGAATTAGGTAGTTCAATATTTGTGATAGGCCTTATTTTCTTTTTATTGCTAGGCTTTTTGGTTATGATGGCTGTTCGAACTTGGGTCCAAAAATCCTCCCTTGACGAGCAACTCCGCAGCAACCAAGAATTCTTACATGACCTTATCGCAAACATGGACGATGGTTTGATCGCCTATGATTCAGAGGGGAGGATCGTTCACATTAATGCCGCGGCCAAAGAACTGGTGAATGAGCCCATTGAGCGTGGCGACTTAATTGATGAAACCCCTTTTCAGCCCTTATTGGCAGCCAAAGAGCATGTTACAAGCGAATACAACCTTAACGGCCGCCTGCTTCGCGTTCGCAAAATTCCTGTCTCCGCTACCAGCAGCGGTAACACCGGTGTTGTCTTACTTTTCGAAGATATCACCGAAACAAAAGTCATCGAAGACTATGCCATGCATAAGGACCGCCTAACCTTACTAGGGGAGTTTTCCGCCGGAATCATGCACGAGATCGGTAAGCCACTAACGATGCTGTCATTGGCCTACGAAGAGATCTCTGCCACCGGATTATCTAGCAAAAACCTAGGGATCTTAGGGCGGAGCATCGATGGATTAGCTGACCTTTCACGCCAGCTTTTAAACTTTAGTAGCCCTGGTCCCGGGCGAGGCAGAACTATTAGCAATATTACGCGGATCCTCACCGAAACGGTAGAAATAGCTGCTATCCTCGCCAAACAGAAACGGATAACCATTGAGATTGACAACAATTTTGAGCTGCTAGTAGACATTGACGAGCATGAGGTTCGTCAAGTATTATTAAACCTAATCTCTAATGCCATCGATGTTACTCCGGTCTCAGGTACAATCAAATTTGGCCTCGGCCGCGGTAGCTTTGCAGCGAACTCCGAGCCCATATGGGAGAAAGATTTTCGCGCTGATCGAACGACACAAGGCTGGTTTGCGGTCGAAGATCAAGGGCCCGGCTTTGCGACTGAGGTAATCGCTCACCTCGGCGACTCCTTCGTAACTACCAAGAGCGAAGGCTACGGGTTGGGGCTAAGCATTGTCTTGCTCTTGATAAAAAGATGGAATGCCCGGATGAGCATTTACCGCCTCTCCTCAGGTGGCAGCCAGATTGTCGTAGAAGTATAATTCTGCTTCCAGTGAACCCAAATTGTTAGCACTCAGCAAAAATGATATACTAGATTAGATGTGAACTGAAAAAGCCAATTTTTGGGGATGATGCAGCGGTATGTTAGGTAGGTTAAGAAATCTATTCGATCCGAATAAAAAGGAGCTCCAGCGTTTGGAGCAGATAGTTGAGGTTATTAATAGTTGGGAGCCGGAGGTTTCCAAACTATCTGATGACCAGTTACAAGCAAAGACTGATGAGTTTCGCTCCCGGCTCACCAATGGTGAAAGCCTTGATGAGCTGCTTCCCGAAGCTTTTGCGGTGGTGCGGGAGGCCGCTAAGCGTGTGCTAGGCCAGCGCCACTATGATGTCCAGTTAATGGGCGGCATCGCTTTGCATAACGGAAATATCGCCGAAATGAGAACCGGTGAGGGCAAGACCCTAGCGGCCACAGCCCCGGTGTATCTCAATGCCTTGACCGGTAAAGGTGTCCACGTGGTGACGGTCAATGACTATCTGGCCAGGCGTGACGCCGAGTGGATGGGGCAAGTCTATCGTTTTCTCGGTTTATCGGTCGGCGTTATTCTCCACGGATTGGACTATGAGCAACGGCGAAATGCTTATGCTTGTGATATAACCTATGGTACCAACAACGAGTTTGGCTTCGACTACCTTCGCGATAACATGGTAGTACACCCGGAGATGATGGTTCAGCGGGAGTTGAATTATGCTATCGTTGACGAGGTGGATAGCATCCTGATCGATGAGGCCCGTACACCGCTAATTATTTCCGGTGAGTCCGACCAGCCGACCGATCTCTACCAAAAGGTAGCCAGGTATATTCCGCTGCTCAAAGAAGAAGTAGATTATACTGTTGACGAAAAAGCCAAGGCCTGCGCCCTAACCGAAGAGGGCGTAGCCAAGATGGAAAAGTGGTTAGGGGTTGAAAATCTTTTCGATCCTGAACAGATCTCGATTAACCATAGTGTTAACCAAGGTTTACGCGCTCACACTTTGATGCACCGCGACCGTGATTACGTCGTCAAAGACGGAGAGGTCCTCATCGTCGATGAGTTTACCGGCCGATTGATGCCTGGACGCCGGTATAGCGATGGTTTGCATCAGGCTATCGAGGCCAAAGAGGGTGTGACCATCCGTCGGGAGAGCCAGACTTTAGCTACAATCACCTTCCAAAACTATTTCCGCATGTACAAGAAGTTAGCTGGGATGACCGGTACGGCCAAGACCGAAGAAGAAGAGTTTCGCAAGATTTACGGTCTTGATGTTATCGTGATACCGACCAACAAGGCGATGATTCGTGAGGACTACCCGGACGTAGTTTATAAGACGGAAAAGGCCAAACTCAATGCGATTATCAACGATGTGGTCGGCCTGTACGAAAGTCGCCGTCCGGTACTGGTCGGCACCATTTCAATCGAGATGTCCGAGCGGCTGAGTCAAATGCTCAAACGCCGCGGGGTTCCACATAATGTACTCAACGCCAAGTACCATGAGAAAGAGGCTGAGATCGTGGCCCAAGCCGGTCGCTCCGGCATGGTGACGATTGCGACCAATATGGCCGGTCGCGGTACCGATATCTTGTTGGGCGGCAACCCGGAGCTAATGGCCCAGCAAGCCCTCAGGCAAGCCGGCTATTCGGTGGAAATTGTGCGGGCAGTCTCCGATCATCGCGTTGGTGAGCTTCCGCCGGAGTTGGCCGAGGCTTATGAGGCATATCAGAAGTTGTTAGCTGAGGCTACAGCTGATACCGCTGCTGATGCGGTAAAAGTGCGCGAGAGTGGCGGACTATTTATTATCGGAACTGAGCGGCACGAGAGCAGGCGGATCGATAATCAGCTCCGCGGCCGCAGCGGCCGTCAAGGGGATCCAGGCGCATCGCGGTTTTATGTTTCACTAGAAGATGACTTGATGCGTTTGTTTGGCTCTGAACGCATTGCGACGATCATGGATAAGTTGGGCTGGTCAGAGGATGAACCTATCGAACATCCCCAGATTGCCAAATCCATCGAAAATGCCCAAAAGAAGGTCGAAGCACGTAACTTCGATCTTCGCAAACAGGTTTTGCAGTTTGACGATGTGATGAATCAGCAGCGTAAGGTGATCTACCAGCAGCGCCGAGAGGTGCTTGAGCAAGACGATCTCCACGAGGTTGTGCTGGCTATGTTCAGCGATGTGATCCAAGAGTTCGTGGACGCGCAGATCAGTCCGGAAACTTATCCGGAAGAATGGGATCGGGCTAGCCTGATTAAGCAGGTCGGCACCGTTGTGGTGCTGCCACCCAATGCGCTACAGCTCATTGAGGGGATCGATGACCGGGATGAGTTGCGTGATAAGTTGCTCTCGCTGGCCCTGGAGACATATCGTCAGCGCGAAGAATACCTTGGTGCTGAGCAGCTCCGCCTCATCGAGAAGCTGGTACTTTTGCGAGTGATTGACTCCAAGTGGATGGATCACCTCAAAAACATGGATGAACTTCGCGAAGGTATTGGCCTCAGGGCCTACGGACAACGTGATCCGCTGATGGAGTATCAGTTTGAAGCTCATAACCTCTTTGACGCAATGATCTACGCGATTAAAGAGGATACGATCAGGTATGTTTACCGGGTAGAGCTGGCCACCAGAGAAGCTCCCCGTGAGCACGTCCGTAATGTCCGAACCAACCGTGATTCTACCGGGACGGTCGACGGAACGACTCCAACCCAGCGGACTACAGCCAAAATAGGGCGTAATGACCCTTGCCCGTGTGGGAGTGGCAAAAAGTACAAGAAATGTTGTTTGGGTAAAGAATAAGTGGTGGGGGATTCAAATGTTAGACGAGATAAAAGTTTCAATAAGCGAGTTGGTAGAGAAAGTCAGGGAAATGAGGAACTATCTTTGACCTCGATAGCCTGAACAAGCAAGCGGCTGAATTAGAAGAAGTGATGGCCAAGCCGGAGTTTTGGAATGATCCTGCGCAGGCCGGAAAGGTTTCACAACAGCTCAAAGCCGTGCAAGAGAAGATTGCCGGGTGGCAGAAGATCGAAAATGCCTGTAGCGACCTGGAGGTCTTACTTGAGCTGGCACTAGAGGAACCCGATAGCGGGTTAGATGCTGAGCTAACCAAAGCATACCGGGAGACCAAGAAAAAGGTGGATAGCTGGGACCTGCAGATGATGATGGGTGGCGAGTATGATGCCAATAGCGCGATTCTGTCAATTCATCCCGGTGCAGGCGGTACCGAAGCCCAAGATTGGGCGCAGATGTTGATGCGGATGTTCACTCGCTGGGCGGAAAACAGAGGGTATACCGTTAAAACCCTGGATTTATTGCCCGGCGACGAAGCTGGTATCAAAAGTGCTACCCTCGGCATCGAAGGATTGTATGCCTATGGGTATCTACGGTCGGAGAACGGCGTCCATCGCTTGGTCCGTATTTCCCCGTTTGATGCTTCTGGGCGTCGGCATACCTCCTTTGTTAGTGTCCAGGTGATGCCGGAGATTGAGGATGATGAGGAGTTACAGATCAACCCGGATGATCTGCGGATTGATACTTACCGTGCTAGCGGCGCCGGCGGGCAGCATGTTAACAAGACTGAATCAGCGATCCGGATCACTCATATTCCGACCAACATTGTCGTCCAGTGCCAGTCTGAACGCTCGCAGATCAGCAACCGTGAGACAGCGATGAAGATGCTGCGGGCAAAGTTGGCTGCCTTGAAGTTAGAAGAAAAAGAGCGCAAAATGCAGGAGATTCAAGGGGAGAAGTCCGAGATTGCCTGGGGCAACCAAATCCGGTCCTATGTTTTTTGCCCATACACCATGGTCAAAGATCATCGAACCGAGGTCGAGACCGGCAATGTTGATGCGGTGATGGATGGAGAACTGGATCAGTTTATCGAGGCTTATCTCCGGTTACAAAGTCGGCAGCAATAAGAAGCCCTTGACACAAGGTGGATTATGCGGCGATATTCTTTAAACCGATATCTCGTGATTGGTGTTGTAGCGGTCCTACTGTACAGTATTCTACTTTACAGCGGGACCATTTATCTTCAGGAGCGTTTAACCGAGGGGCTACTTAAATCAACGCAAGCCGCTGAGGTGGTCGTCGCGTTGAGACCAAAACTTCCCTTCGGTTTGCTCAGCGGCAATTTCACTGAGGCGCAGATTGAGTTGGACCAGGCCATTTTAGGGCCGATTACCGCCGATAAAGTTATTCTGGCTGGCCAGCAGGTTGATCTGGCACTTATGCGACTGATCCGCGGCGGGCCATTGACCTTTGACCGGCTCGACACGGTCGATGCCCGGCTTGACCTGAGCGAGGAAAACCTTAACGCGTATTTCGAACGGTTTTCTATCGCTAGCCAATTTTTGAAGGTGACGTGTAAAACAGACTCTTTTCAGTTAGGCGGAGTTATTCCGATTGTGGGGCGCCGTTTAGAGGTGAGCCTCCAGGGGACGTTGGCCGTATTGCCGGAAAACAGGTTGCGAGTGATTCCGATCAGGCTGGTGGTACAGAACGCCGAGATGCCACCGGTCTTGCTGGAGGAGCTGCTTCAAGATTATCTGATTATTCCGCTGGATCTTACTTCTTTGCCGGTGCCTTTACAGTTGTCGGAGGTATTGCTTGCGGAGGGAGGAGTGAGTGTAATTGCCCACACGCGCTGAGCTGCGGATGGCCATAACCATACTGGTGATCGGCGTAGTTCTAGCTATACCGGCTATTATCGGTAGGTACCAGGTGGAACAGGCTTACCGTACCTATGAAATCACGGTAGACCTGGCCAGCCTGCGCTTTCTCGCCGAAGCAGAAGGGCTCGCCCTTACCGACGCTGTTAAAAAGTTCAAAACTGCCGGGGCGACAAGTTTGAGCGTCCCGGTTCAGACCGTCGCCGACCAATTAGCTACTGGTAACGCAATCTTTGTGCCTGCTACCGAGCGCGAGAACTTTCATTACCCCAAAACGTGGAGCGAGTTTTCACTCAGCGACGGGGTACTCCTGCTACCTCAGGGATACACCGTGCCCACTGGGATCTCGTCGTTGGCCTTTAACCGAACCTTTGTCGGTCTTGATCCCCAAGCGGTAAGAGCAGCAGAAGCTACCGGTCTGAGGCTAGTCCCGCGAGTCCCATTTGTTTCGCGGGCCACGCCAGAACAGATTGTTCAGATCTTCGGATACCTGAGCCATTTGGGTGGCCGTCCGGTGATATTTGAGGGCGAAACTATACTCGGTTACCCGGATCGGTTAGGCTTGGTTTCGGAGCTACTCAACCGTTTCGAACTCTTGGTGGGAGAGGCCGAGTTTTCAAATCAGAAGGGGCTAGCTCAGCTCGCAGCCAAACATCGTGACCGATTGGTTAGGGTGCATACAATTACTCCGGAAGAAACTGACCTAATTAACTCTAAGACGGCGATAGCACGCTGGACCCGGGCCGTTGGTGAGCGCAATATGCGCTTGTTGTATTTTCACCCATATTTGCCCCATTCAGCAGCCGTAACCGAAGGGGTATCCGCACTCCAGGCCAGCCTCCAAACGCTGGAAACAATCGCCTCCGAGCTCGCCCTGGCTGGTTATCAGACTGGATCAGTACCGGTCTTACCGGTCTTTCCGCTCTTCGACTGGAGCTTTATCGGGGCCGTGCTTGGTCTGGCGGCTGTGGGCTATCTCTTGGCGCGGCTAATTGTCGGTCAATGGTGGACACAGCGGATACAGCTGGTCGTTGGTACCCTGGCGGCGGGGGCGGCCCTCGCTCTAATCGGGTTATATCTCCTGGGATCGACCGTGCTGGCCAGACAAGTGGTGGCCCTCGGAATCGCCATCACCTTCCCGACCCTGGCCATTCTGCTCCCGAGCATCCGTCAACGGCAGGCGGCAACTTCGTTTGTTCAAGTGCTGGCTCTGATGCTCGCAGGGGTGATGCTGATCATTGCTGCCCTTGCCCAACCGGAGTTCATCTTAAAGACCCGCCAGTTTTTAGGGGTAAAGTTGATGCACTTACTTCCGCCGATCATCGTGGGCTGGGTTTTCTGGCGGCAAGGGTACTTTAAGAACTGGATTTCCAACCGCGTGACCTGGCTGGTCTTGCCGTTTGGTCTCCTGGCTGTAATCTACCTGATTTTACGCACCGGCAATATTTCTGCGGTTAGCAACTGGGAGCGTCAGGTGCGTGATCTGCTGGAGCACCTCTTGGTTGTCCGGCCGCGCACCAAAGAATTCCTCCTGGGCCACCCAGCCTTGGTGGCCGGGTTGTGGTCCTTGAACCATTTCCGCAATCAGGCGGTTGGTGGAGCCCTATTAACCATCGGTACCATCGGGGTACTCTCAGTCTTAAACACCTTTACGCATGTTCATACCCCATTGGCGGTCTCGGTGGTGCGAACCGTCAACGGTCTCTGGCTCGGAACTCTGATTGGTCTTGTCGGTATCATCATTATCCGCTTGATAATTAAGGAGGAGCGGAGATGAAGATCCTGTTATTGGGTTATTACGGCTTTGGAAACTTCGGCGATGAATGGACGTTGGCTGAGGTTGCCGCTGCCATCCACGAGGTGCTGCCTGCTGCGGAGCTAACCGTGATTTCCGGTCAGCCAGGCGCCACAACGAGGCTGCACGGTCTGGCCGCGGTCAGGCGGACGCCGAATGCGATGCGCCGAGCGATTACCGAGTGTGATCTTTTGGTTTGCGGTGGTGGCAGTCTGTTACAAGATAGCACTTCTAGCCGCAGTCTGCTGTACTACCTTTCGCTCATCGGGTTTGCCGCCTTAAACAAGAAGCAGATTATCCTCTGGGGCCAAGGGCTTGGTCCGTTAAACCGGAGGCAGTATTACCCGTTAATTAAACACATCCTCAATAAAACCGACTTGATTACTCTGCGGGATCGGAACTCCTACGAACTGTTGCAGAAAGTAGGCGTTGATAAGCCAATTATCCGGTTGACAGCTGACCCTTCTTTCAACGGTTACCTTTTTGCCCCGCGCAGTCAGGTTACGACCGAACCATTATTAACCCTGGTCTTGCGAGATTGGCCGGGTAAAGGCGGCCAATGGCTTGATTCGATTGCCCAGGCGATCGCTGGTTATTGTCAGAGTCGTCACTGGGAGGTTATGCTCTACATGCTCCAACCGGACCGGGATCGGGCGATCGCGGCTCTGCTGCAAGCAAAACTTGCGTCTTTAGATATTGCAGCTTCTATTGGACCGGATTGGGAGCGGTTAGAGGATACAGCGGAGATTTTTGCCCGCAGCAGCCTGATTGTAGCAGGACGGTATCATGCCCTAGCTCTGGCGGCAGTGTTGGGCGTTCCAGCGGTCGGAATCGGTTATGATCCGAAAGTCTCTGCGCTGGGCGATCAGTTAAACCTGCCCGTTCTAAGCTGGGAGGATCTCCAAGATCAGGAGCGGACCCGAAGGGCCCTAGGAGCCGGTGATCGGGTCGAGCCGGAGTTGCTTCAGGCCCTCGCTGAGCAGGCACGCAGTACCCAGGAGATCTTCGCCGATCTTGTTTTATCAGGCGCTAAAGGAGAATAGCCTTGTTTGGTAGAAATATCCTTGGCTTAAAACTTGATAATCTGAGCCTGGTTGAGGCCGCCGAAACGGTGCTCCGCCACTGTCAAACGGTGGAGGCGCCGCTCTTGCATGTAATCACCCTCAATCCCGAAATGGTGGTTACCGCCCAGCGCGATCAGGACTTCGCCACCATCGTTAACCGGGCCGGGCTGGTGGTGCCCGATGGGGTCGGAGTAGTCTGGGGTGCGCAGAAACTCGGCTATCCATCAATTCAAAAAGTGCCAGGTATCGAGCTGGTCGAGCAGATCTTAGCTTTGGCAACGTGCGCTGGGGAACGCAAACTCCGGGTTTACCTCTTGGGGGCCAAGCTGGATGTGGTTGAAGATGCTCGCCGCAGGGCCGAACTGCGCTACCCGGGCGTAGTCTTCTGTGGCGCCCACCATGGTTATTTTACAGCCGAAGACTCCGAGACGATAGTTGCACAGGTCAATGCGGCCGAGCCGGATCTGTTATTGGTTGGATTGGGTTCTCCACGGCAAGAGTATTGGATAGCTGAGCATGCCAAACAGCTAAATTGCCGGGCCGCTATCGGGATCGGCGGGGTCTTTGATGTCTGGGCGGGCCGGGTTGAGCGGGCCCCGTTATTTCTCCGTCGACTGGGTCTGGAGTGGTTATACCGGTTGGTTAAACAGCCCTCCCGGCTGCCGCGGATGATGGCGTTACCTAGGTTTGTCATTCTCGTCTACCGCCGGAGAATACAGATGAAGGGTGAGGAAGATGATTAGCAACGGGCCAAGTTGGAGATCAATTGTACGCGATTATCTACTGATCACGATAGGAGCGCTATTGACCGCCCTGGCTTTGGACCTGTTTCTCGTCCCTGGAAAGATTGCCGCCGGCGGAGTTAGCGGACTAGCAACCGTCCTCTACCACCTCTTTGGCCTCCATGTGGGAATGACCATGCTGGTCATCAACATACCCTTATTGATCGCCGGTTGGCGTTTGGTAGGCCGTACCTTTGTAGTCAGAACCTTGTACGGATCGGTCTTGCTATCACTGTTTACAGATATCTTTGCCTTCTTGCCGGCGTTAACGGCCGATTCTTTACTGGCGGCCCTCTGGGGCGGAATTTTATCGGGCATCGGTATTGGTATGACTCTGAAGTGGGGAGGCTCAACGGGGGGCACTGACCTGGCAGCCTTGCTGTTGCAGCGGTTTTTCCGTATCAGCGTTGGCCAGACCCTGCTGATCATCGATTTTGCAATTATTGCTATCGCCGGGGTAGTCTTTGGGGCAGAACTAGCACTATATGCCCTCATAACTTTGTTCATCACTACCCGGGTGATTGACTTGGTTCAAGAGGGGATGGTTTATGCCAAGGCAGCCTATATCATCTCCGAGTACTCCAGCGAAATTTCCCAAGCTGTTTTGGAAAAGATGGCTAGGGGGGTAACGTCTTTCAAAGCGACCGGGATGTGGACCAAGTCAGAGCGTGATGTGCTCTTTATTATCGTGGCCCGGTCGGAGATTGCGACGCTAAAACAGATCGTTTCCCAGATCGACCCGCGGGCATTCATGGTGATTCACGATGCCCATGAGGTCTTAGGCGAAGGTTTCAAAGGTTTGCAAAATCCTCAGTGAGCCAAGAGGAAGACAGCCGACACTTCTTTAATATAGCAAAATATAGTAACAAGAAATAGGAGGTTGGATTAGTTGCAATTAGCAGAGCGGGCGTGGCGAATTCGCGAAAAGATTATCCAGATGATCGGCGCAGCCGGGTCCGGACACCCCGGAGGATCTCTTTCCGCTGCCGAAATCGTCACCGCCTTGTACTTTCAGATTATGAAACACGATCCCCAAAACCCCGAGTGGCCTGAGCGCGATCGCTTTATCTTGTGTAAAGGCCATGCGGCTCCGGTATTGTATGCCGCACTGGCGGAGGCGGGATATTTTGATCCCGCAGAACTGAACAGCCTGCGGAAATTCGGTTCAATTCTCCAGGGACATCCTGATCGTAAGCGAACCCCGGGTGTCGAGGTTTCCACCGGGTCATTGGGCCAGGGTTTGTCGATCGCCAACGGGCTGGCCATTGCGGCCAAGCTAAACGGGGAAAAACACCGGATCTTCGCTCTGCTTGGCGATGGTGAGATCCAGGAGGGTCAGGTTTGGGAAGCGGCGATGACCGCCGTGCACCGGGGCCTGGATAACCTGGTGGCCTATGTCGATAACAACAATTTGCAGATCGATGGCGATGTGCGCGATGTCAAAAGCTTGACTAATATCGCCGATCGGTGGGCTGCCTTTGGCTGGCATGTACAAGAAATTGACGGACATGATCTGGGGGCTATCCTCGCTGCCACCGAGAAAGCATTAGCGGTGCAGGGCAAGCCTTCGGTAATCGTCTGCCGGACCGTTAAAGGCAAGGGTGTCGACTTTATGGAAGATCAGGCCGGCTGGCATGGCAAAGCACCGAATCCTGAAGAATTGGCTAACGCCTTAACCCAGTTGCAAAGGAGGGGTAAGTAATGGCTAAAGGTGATTTGATTGCGACTAGGGATGCATACGGCCAGGCACTTGCCAAGTACGGGGCAGAATATCCCGATTTGGTCGTGCTTGATGCCGACCTCTCCGGTTCTACGAAAACAAGTGTTTTTGCGAAAGCATTTCCTGAACGCTTTTTCCAGATGGGCATTGCCGAGCAGGATCTGATGGGTACCGCCGCCGGGCTGGCAGCTGCCGGCAAAATCCCTTTTGCCAGCACCTTTGCTATCTTTGCCACCGGGCGAGCTTGGGAGCAGATCCGCAACTCAATCGCCTATGCCCGGTTTAACGTAAAAGTCGCTGCCAGCCACGCTGGACTGACTGTTGGTGAGGATGGCGCTTCCCATCAAGCCAACGAGGACATCGCTCTCATGCGGGCAATTCCCGGGATGACCGTGATAGTTCCGGCAGATGCCATTGAAACCGAGCAAGCTGTTAAGGCCTTGTTGGATTTTGAGGGCCCGGCCTATCTGAGGCTTGGCCGTAGCAAAGTTCCGGTGGTATTTGCTGATGACTACCAGTTTGCCATTGGCAAAGCAGCTACCCTGCGCGACGGTGACCAGGTAACCATCATCGCCTGTGGGATTATGGTCGAGGCCGCACTGGCGGCAGCGGAGCAGCTGGCGGTGGAGGGGATCTCCGCCCGAGTTTTGAATATGGCGACGATCAAACCGCTAGACCAAGATGCGGTACTTGCAGCGGCCCGAGAAACCGGGGCGATTGTAACTTGTGAAGAGCACAATATTATTGGCGGGCTGGGCTCGGCCGTAGCCGAGTGTGTGGTCCAACACCAACCGGTTCCGATGCGTTTTATCGGGGTTAAGGATGTTTTTGGTGAGTCCGGAGATCCGGCTGACCTGCTGAAGGCTTATGGTCTGACCGCCGGCGATATCATTGAGGCGGTTAAGGATGTAGTCAAAGCCAAATAAGTTGCTGAGAGTAAGTTGCTGATCGAGGTGCTAGTACCGGAAAATCGGAGACTAGCACCTTTGTCGTTGCAGGACAAGCAGGGATAATCTCTAATTTATTCATTATGATCCAGTTTTTTGATGTTTCCAAAATATATTCTAATGGCACGGTCGGTCTCAACCGGGTAACCTTTCAAGTTGCCAAGGGTGAGTTCGTCTTTTTGGTCGGCCCCTCCGGATCGGGCAAGTCTACCTTGCTCCGCCTGATTACCCGGGAGGAGAAGCCTACCGAAGGCAAAGTCTTGATCAACGGGAGAAATACCGCCCGCTTGTCGCGCCGGGAGATCCCCTTTTTAAGACGTAAGATCGGGGTGGTCTTCCAGGATTTTCGCCTCTTGCCCAAGCTGACCGTCTCGCAAAATGTTGCCTTTGCGCTCGAAGTCTGTGAGCTATCGCGCCGGGAGATTAAGCGGAGGGTCGGCGCAACCCTTGAACTGGTTGGGCTAGCCGATAAAGCAGAAGTTTACCCGCACGAACTCTCTGGTGGTGAGCAACAGCGGGTTTCTATTGCCAGGGCGGTCGTCAACAATCCCATCGTGCTGCTGGCCGACGAACCAACGGGAAATCTCGATCCCGAACATTCGTGGGAGATCATGCGGCTCCTGGAAACTATCAACCTGCGTGGAACCATGGTATTAATGGCGACCCATAATGATGCGATTGTCAATGCGCTCCAACGTCGGGTTATCGCGATGGCCCAGGGCCGTTTGGTGCGGGATGAGTTAAGGGGTAGTTACAGTGAAGATCAGAACAGTATGTAGGTTAGCCGGTGAAGGCATGGCCAACCTCAGAACTAGGAGCGGCATGGGTTTTACCGCTGTAACCATAATTACCCTGGCCTTTGTGATTCAGGGCCTATTTATCATGGCCTTTTTAAATCTCACCAGTATTGATGAAAGCTTGTCACAGCGCCTGCAAATGCGGGTCTTTCTCCGCGATCGGGCCAACCCCATCGCTGTTGGCGAGTCGTTACGCCAGTTTTCCGGGGTTGACGGCATCACCTTTGTCAGCAAAGATGAGGCCTTGGAAAGTCTGCGGATGCAGCTGGGTGAAAGATCGGATTTATTGGAGCTGATGACTGAAAACCCGTTGCCGGACACCTTTATCGTCAGGGTCAATGACCCATATGAGCTGCCTCGCTTGGCCGAGCAGATCCAGCGCCTTTCTGAGGTCGAAGAGGTGGTCTACGGCCAAGAGTCTCTCGGGAAATTACTCGACTTGGTCACACTAATTTCTCGCCTCAGCCTGCTCGGGATGGCAGTGATTTTTCTGGCCACTTTATTTATCGCCGTCAACACCATCCGCCTGACCGTAATTGCGCGCAGAACGGAGATCGAGATTCGCAAATTGGTCGGGGCTACGGCCGGCTACATCAGAGCTCCATTTATTTTTGAGGGTATCTATATGGGTTTGTTTAGTGCTTGCGTAGCCAGTTTAGCTGGGGATTTTCTGTATCGGTTCCTCCTGTCCCGTGCCCCCTTAGCGATTCCCTTTTTACCGATCCTACCGCATGAGGTGGTTGTTCCACAAATGGTCGTGGTCTTGATCGGCTTAGGTTTGGTGATGGGGATCTTTGGCAGTAGTCTTTCCGTTCGCAAGTACCTTAATTAGGCCTGGATGTGAGAGAATGTTCTTGACGACCTGGCAAAAACGCAAGTGGATATCTGCTCTGCTCATGCTGTTATTGCTTGGCTTAGCTGTCGGCGGACGCGCCGACGAATATGCCGCCAAAGAGCGGGAACTGGCTCAGATTAAAGAAGCGCAAGGCCGAGCCCAGGCTTTGTTGGCTGATTTGTCCAAAGCGGAAACGTCAATCATGGCCGAACTTCGTCAGCTCGACCAAGATTTAGCGCGAGCCAAACAAGAATTGGCAACTGTGGAACAAGGTCGCCAAAGGACTACCGCTTCACTTGCCGAAGTAGAAAAAGAAGTCCAAACAGCGACCCGGCGCTACGAGGAAAGCCAAGCTAAACTAGCTGAAATCATGGTCGGATATAACCAGCGCCTGCGTCAGCTGTATATGGCCTCGGGCACCGATTTGCTGGAACTACTGTTCGTGCCGGAAGCTGCCGACGACTGGGTAATGCGTCTGAAGTTGTTCTCGGCTTTGCTCGAGCAAGATGTGGAGTTATACCAGAGAGTTAGTGCGCAAAAGGCTGCTACCGAAGCCGAACGGGCGCGCTTAAATCGTGAGCGAACCAAGTTGCAACAGGAACGGACTCGCCTAGCCCAGCTAGAACAGAAAGCACAACAACAAGTTGACCAGGTAGCCAAAGGCCGAGCCGAGCGCGATCAGAAGTTGAAAGAGATCCTGAAAGAAAAGACCAGCCAAGAGCAGGCGGTTAAAGAGTTCGCGGCGAACTCCCAACGAATCCAGGCTTGGCTGGAGGCGAACAAAACTCCACCACCAGTTCAAGGGTCTGCTCAGCAGCGGGTCAAGTTCTTACGGCCGGTAGCGGCGCCGATCACCGTCAACTTTGGCTGGCGCCTCGATCCGATTGACAACGTCAATCGCTTCCATGAAGGGATTGATTTTGGTGCAACTGAGGGCACCCCGATCAAAGCGGCGGGTGAGGGCCTGGTAGTCTTGGCTGGTTGGGTTGGCGGCTACGGTTATACAATTATTGTTGAACATGCTAATGGTTACAGTACCCTCTATGCCCATGCTTCGCGGCTCTTGGCCGAGGTTGGTCAGCGGGTGAACGCAGGCCAGATAATCGCTGAGGTTGGCAATAGCGGGATTAGTACAGCACCACACCTGCATTTTGAGGTTAGGAGGGCCGGACAACCGGTTAATCCGCTAGAGTATTTGGGTGAATAGCCGCTAGGTGTGGGGCATAACGATAAGAATGTGATTTAATTTCAAAGGTGGTTTTGGCATGTCTGTTCGTCACCGCAAGGTGTTGCTTCCAATATTGCTGGTAGCGGTATTAATCGTTGCTACCAGTGTTTTTATCACCGCCCAACAACCCTCCACCTCCGAAGATGCTTCTTTTCGCAAAGCCCTCGAGGTGATAACTTTAATTAAGTTACACTATGTTGAGCCGGTTAGCATCCTCGACTTAACGCGCGAATATGTTGCCGGTGGCTCGATTCAGGCGCTGATGCAGGCGGTGAATGATCCTTATTCACGCTATCTGACCGCAAAAAACTATAGCGAGATGCAGGTCGATACCAGCGGGGAGTTCGGGGGTATCGGTATCTACATGGGGATGCGCGAAGATCGGATCACTGTTATCGCCCCGATCGAGGGTACCCCGGCGGCTAGAGCTGGGATCAAAGCGGGGGATTTCATCAGCACCATTGACGGCAAGAGCACCGAGGGGATGAGTTCGGAGCAGGCCCAAAACCTGATGCGCGGCCCGAAGGGGACAAAAGTTATCATCGGGGTCGAACGGGGCCGGGATTTAGAATACCTTGAGTTTGAGATTATCCGAGAGATCATTCAAGTCCCTAGTGTCGAAGGAAAGATGCTCGAGGATGGCATCGGCTATCTTCATGTGGCCTCCTTTACCGGCACAACCATCCAGGGGCTCCATGATAAGTTGGCCGACTTACAACAGCAAGGAATGCAAGGATTGATTTTGGATTTACGCTTTAATCCGGGTGGACTGCTGACCGCTGCGATCGACATGGTCGACGAGTTCGTCACCGCAGGACCGATCTTACATGTTGCAGGACGCAACGGGGCAGGCAGACACACTATTTCGGCCACCAAAGAGGCCGGGTTCCCCGATTTGCCGTTGGTGGTCTTGGTCAACAAGGGCAGTGCCAGCGCTTCCGAGATTGTCGCCGGTGCGTTAAAGGATCTGGGGCGGGCCACCTTGATTGGAACGCAGACCTTCGGCAAGGGATCGGTACAAACGATCTTTCCGCTCCATGATGGTTCCGGCCTGGTATTGACCACTCAGAAGTGGTATTCGTCTGGTGGCCAATCCATCCATTTACAGGGGATAGAGCCCAATATTGTCCTGTATAATCCAGGGGATGAGAAGATGGAGGCTCAACTCAAGCAGATGCAAGCAGAGCAAAACGGCATCAGCTCCGGAGAAGAGCAGGCTGAACAGGAGCCGAGCGAGGCGGAGGAGACGGCTTCGGCGGAGCACGACGAGCCTTTCGAAGATCTGCAATTGCACAAGGCCATCGAAGTTTTACGCGCTCAAATTGATTCAGGTCGCAAAGCAGCCTAGATTTACCAGCTGATCAGGGAAAGGGACGGTCTACATGAGCCTAAGCAAAAAACAAACTCAGCTTATCTGGTTTCTGCTCCCGTTTATTGCTGTGCTTACGTTTCTAATCATCCGCGAGAACCTCTCAACTCCTCGTCCGGGTGAGGTTGTAGAAACCGGCCCGGGGTTTGTCGGTTCGTACCAGGAACAACGCCTCAAATATGATTTTTCCTTTGGTTTTGACCATATTGAGCAGGCATTGACATCACTCTTGGCTGCACAGGGTTTTTCACCAAGCGAATACGCCCGGATCAGCCGCGAAGCAACCTATTCGCAACCTCTGAGTGCGAAGGCAGCCTCGGCCAACTGGTTTCGTCCCGAAATATCTACGGTAGTCACTTGGCCGTACAAAGAATTGACGATTATTACGCCGTCTACCGATGATGAACTGCTGATCTTTGATTACCAGCGGATGCTTGAAGCTAGTCTGGCTAGGTTCGGTGCTGAGGTGCTGACCGAGGAATTGTTAGATATTCAACCCGCCAAGTTGAAGTGGGACAAGCTTTCTGAGCTTTTAGCAGCAGAACCTGAAATTAAGCGAATTGTCGGACTCAAGCTCACTCTGGGTTACCAGGCCCGGGTGAATGGAGAAGAGATAACAGTAGTCACTCATGATGTTACCTTGGTACAGCCATGGTCTGAAGTGTATGCCCACCGTTATGCTGACAGGGTTAAACCGAAAGTGGCTATAGTCTTAGATGACTGGGGATATGATTACCCGGAGGTTGTGCAAACCATGTTTAACCTACCGGTTAAACTGAACATGGCTGTAATCCCAGGTCTGACGAAAGCTGCTGAACAAGCACTTTTAGGTTTTACCAATGGTTGGGAGGTCATGTTACATCTACCGATGGAACCCCAGAATCCGGGGTGGCGGCTTGGTGAGTACGGTGTGCTGACCGAGATGACCGAGGATCAGATCCGGGAAACCGTGCGCAAAGCTCTGGCGGTGGTTCCGGCGATCGCAGGGGTAAATAACCATATGGGTTCCAAAGCCACCGCGGATCAGCGAGTGATGCAGATTGTCTTAGAGGAATTAGCAGAGAGAGGGCTGTTTTTCGTTGATAGCCATACCACCGGAGCCAGCGTGGTTCCGCAAGTAGCCGCAACGGTTGATGATATTCTGATCGCGGAAAACCAAGTCTTTCTAGATAATGAAAATAACATCGATTATATTCTCCAGCGTCTGGAGCTACTGGTAGAGGTAGCATTGCGGCAAGGGCAAGCCTTGGGAATAGGGCACCTTCGCCCCAGCACGGCACAGGCTCTGGAACGGTTTTTCCAGTCCGAAGCCAGTCAATATGTGGAGATCGTATTCGCGTCTGAATTAGTTTCCAGCCAAAACTAAACCTTTTCGGGAAGGAATATCTCTCTGAAAATTGAAATTACAAAGGTAATGGTTTTTGACTGTTTTTGTGACAGGTAACTTCTGTTAGTCATACGAGCGCATTATGGAGGGTGTAGGTTGGAGAATACAGATGTAATCAGAGTAGAAAACCTCAAAACCTATTTTCATACTGATCAAGGCATAGTCAAGGCGGTTGACGGGGTTAGTTTTTCCGCTAAGTATCGCAAGGTTTTGGGTGTGGTTGGTGAAAGTGGCTGCGGCAAGAGCATTACCGCCCTTTCCATTATGCAGTTATTGCCGAAACCACATGGCCGGATTGAATCAGGGCACATCTGGTTTGACCGCGGTGGAACCGATGGAGTGATTGACCTGGCCGCGGTAAATCCGAAAAGCCGCTTGATGCAAGCGATCCGGGGAAATGATATCGCGATGATCTTTCAGGAGCCGATGACCTCGCTAAATCCTGTATATACCATCGGCGAGCAGATCGTCGAAGCGGTCCTCTTGCACCAGAAGGTGAGCAAAAAAGAGGCGTGGGAGCGGGCGGTCGAGATGTTAGAGCATGTCGGTATCCCAAGCCCTGCGCAGCGGGTCAAAGAGTACCCGCACCAAATGAGCGGCGGTATGCGGCAGCGGGCGATGATCGCTATGGCTTTAAGCTGTAATCCGCGTTTCTTAATTGCGGACGAGCCGACTACGGCATTGGATGTTACCATTCAAGCGCAGATCTTAGATCTCATGAGCCGCCTCCAGGATGAGCATGAGATGTCAATTATGATGATCACGCATGATCTTGGTGTAGTCGCAAAGATGTGCGATGATGTCGTGGTTATGTACATGGGTAAGATTGTCGAGCGGGCTGAGGTGCGCGCCTTATTTAGCAATCCTTCTCATCCGTACACCCAGGGCCTAATGGCCTCGATCCCGACCATGGGGGCTAGGAAGAAACGGCTTGACCCTATTGAAGGAACGGTCCCAGAGCCATTCAACCTCCCAGCCGGCTGTAGGTTCCGTCCCCGGTGTCCGCGGGCCATGGAAATCTGTGGCCAGGAACCGCCCGAGGTCAAAATTGCCGAGGGGCATGAGGTGAAGTGCTGGTTATATGAGCAGTCTGGCGAGGTGTTAGCAGGATGAGCGAATTACTATTAAAAGTCGAAGACTTGCAGAAGCATTTTCCGATCTTAGGTGGTGTCATTCGCAAACCGGTGGGTTGGGTTAAGGCTGTCGATGGGGTCAGTTTTGAGGTCAAAAAGGGTGAGACCCTCGGATTGGTCGGCGAGAGTGGTTGCGGCAAGACCACGACCGGCCGTTCGATCTTGCATCTGATCGAACCTACCGGGGGGCGCATCCAGTTTAACCAGGATGACACTTGGCAGGATGTTAATCGTAAGACCATTAAACATCTACGCAAGGATATGCAGATTATTTTCCAGGATCCGTATTCTTCGCTAAATCCTCGGATGCGGATTCGCGATATTATTGCCGAGCCGATGGAAGCCCAAAATGTCGGCAAAAACAAAAATGAACGCTATGAACGGGTTGAGGAATTGCTCAAAGCGGTCGGGCTCAGCTCTACCCATATGAAGCGGTTTCCCCATGAGTTTAGCGGCGGTCAGCGGCAGCGCATCGGGATTGCCCGGGCTTTAGCGCTTAATCCGAAGTTGATCGTCTGTGATGAGCCGGTTTCGGCGTTGGATGTTTCTGTGCAAGCTCAGGTGTTAAACCTGTTAGAGGATTTGCAGGAAAAGTTTAATTTGACTTACCTTTTTATTGCCCATGATTTAAGCGTAGTCCAACACATTAGCGACCGGGTAGCGGTGATGTACCTAGGCAAAATTGTTGAGCTAGCAGAAGTGGATGCACTGTTTGAGCGGCCGAAGCATCCCTATACGGAGGCGCTTTTTTCGGCTATCCCAGTGCCAGACCCAGATGCCCAGTTCAACCAGATTTTACTGGAAGGGGACGTGCCTAGTCCGTCTAATCCACCGTCTGGGTGCCACTTTCATCCCCGATGCCGCTATGCAACTGAAGCCTGTAAAAGTGAGGTTCCTGAACTAGTTGAAGTTGAGCCGGGTCACCAAGTGGCCTGCCTACGGGCGAAGGAACTTAACTTATTGGGTTTGGCTCAACTGTCTGAGGCTACAGGGTCCTAAAGTGGTGCTACGCCAACACTGGCTGCAGCATAGATTAAGAAGTAGAGGAGGAAGAAATTGTCAATGAAACCTAACATGAAATGGTGGGCGTTGGCTGCAATCGTCGTGGTGTTAGCGCTGGTTGTTGTGGTTCCGTCCTTAAAGAAGGATACAGAACCGACTAAAACAGCTGTTACACCGGTCGAACAGCCTGCACCTGCGAAGGAAGTAACACCTGTGCAACAAAGCCCAGCCAAAGGAGCCACAGACAAGGAAACATTTGTCTACGTCTCCATTGGCGGCGGTCCGGACTCACTGGATGGGGCGTATTCGTATGACACTTCCAGTGGTGAAATTATTTATCAGCTCTATGACAATCTGATTCAGTATGATGGTGAGAGTTTGGACAAGTTCTTACCAATGCTGGCTAGCGAGGTTCCGACTTTGGAAAATGGTTTGCTGTCTGAGGATGGCATGACCTACAAATTCCCGATTCGCAAGGGAGTCAAATTCCACAACGGCGCCACCTTAACGCCCGAAGATGTTGAATATACTTTTGAGCGGCTAATGCTCTCTGATCGTGCCGGCGGCCCTTGTTGGATGTTCATCGAGCCGCTGCTAGGCACAATGACCATCGAAGAGTATGCGATGCAGAAAGCCGGCGTGGATAGCTTTGACAAGGTCGATGCTGCCACTTTGAAGGCTGTTGCCCAAGATGTTATGGATTCGATTACGGTTGAAGGGGATTACGTAATTTTCCATCTGGCCAAACCCTATCCTCCGTTCCTCGGCGTGCTGGCCAAGGGCAGCTCCTGGGGCGCGATCATGAACAAAGAGTGGATGATTGCCAACGGTGCTTGGGATGGCAGCCCGGATACCTGGGTAAAATGGCATGATATCGCCAAAGAAAAAATGGTTGCCTATGATAAAGCCAACGGTACCGGTCCCTACAAACTGAAGACTTGGGACCAGAACAACATCCAGGTAGTATTGGAGAGTTTTGAAGATTATTGGCAGGGGCCGGCCAAAATTAAGACCGCCTATGTCAAGTACATCGACGAATATAATACCCGTAAACTGATGCTCGAGAAGGGCGAGGCTGACGCAATCTACGTTGACCCGCAGTACCTGTCTCAGGTGGCCCAGATTCCAGGTGTTGTCACCGAGACCAAAAACGAGGTTGCCAACAGGGTAGCTTTGTTTAATGAAAACATTCCGGTAGAAGGCAACCCGGATGTCGGCAGCGGTAAATTGGATGGCAATGGCATTCCGTCCAACTTCTTCTCGGATATCCATGTCCGGCGGGCTTTTGCCTACTCAATGGATTATGAAGCTCTGATCGATGAGGTTCTGGCCGGCTTAGGCAGCCGGATCGTCGGTCCGATTCCGAGTGCGGTTCAGTTTGTCAACCCGGACAACCCGGTTTACAACTTCGACCTCAAGAAGGCGGAGGAAGAGTTCAAGAAGGCCTTTAACGGTGAACTTTGGGAGAAAGGCTTCAAGATGACCATCAGCTACAACTCTGGTAACGACGTCCGTAAGACCAGTGCTGAGATCATTGAGGCCAATATCGAGTCACTCAATCCGAAATTCCAGATTGATGTGCGTCCAGTTGAATGGGCTACCTATCTAGATAATATGACCGCCGGCAAGACCACCATGTTCTTCATGGGTTGGGTTGCCGACTATGCAGATGCTCATAACTTCGTCCAGCCGTACATGCATAGCACAGGTGCTTTTGCAGGGTATATGGGACAGGGCTCCGTCGATCGGGCCAAAGCGAGGTATGATGCACTCGTTGACGAGGGCATCAACAACGTCGACCCTGAAGTTCGTAAGGAAGCTTACTACGAACTCCAGCGGTTAGCTTACGAGGATGTCCAGGCAATCTGGTTGTATGAGGCCTTAAAGCCATTCGCTCACCGCGACTGGGTTAAAGGATTTGAATACAATCCGATCTGCCCTGCTAACTACGATTTCTATAAGCTCTGGAAAGAGTAAGCGAAACTAAGACTGTGGTCGATGGGGGCCCTCTCCTGGCCCCCATCGCCTTCTCCGGTTCAGAAATAGATAACTGAGGGGATGCTTGTGTTACAGTATATTCTACGCAGATTAATGCTCCTGCCTCTAGTAATTATCGGAGTTACGCTGCTCATCTTCGGGATGATGCAGATGTTATCACCATATCAGTTGCTGGGGCTCTATGTAAAATCGCCTGAAGAACTGAGAAATCAGAACCTTGATGCGTTGGTGGAAAAATATCGGCTCAACGATCCGATTGGCACCAAATATCTGAATTGGGTTACCAATTTGGCCAAGGGTGATCTTGGCTATTCGGAGTCCGCGAATATGCCGGTGCTTAATGCCTTGTTGGCACGATTCCCAGCCACGCTAGAACTCGCGTTATTTGCGGTTGTTCCGGTTGTGCTTGGGGGGATCTTTTTGGGGTCGGTCTCGGCGGTCTTCCACAACCGACCTCTGGACTCGATTATCCGGATCTTTGCGGTGGTCGGTTGGTCACTGCCGGACTTTGTTTTCGGCTTGTTCATTTTGATGATTTTTTATGGGGTGCTGGGCTGGTTTCCGCCTGGGCGACTTGGCACTGCGGCCGAGATGATTGTTCTCTCGGATGGGTGGCGGGCCTTCACCGGCATGCATACAATTGATGCCCTATTAAACCGTAATTGGACCGTCTTTTGGGACGCCATCCGGCATTTAATCGGTCCGGTGATGACCTTGACCTACCTCTGGTGGGCCTACATTCTGCGCATTACCAGGTCTAGTATGCTTGATGTGATGAATAAAGACTATGTGCGGACAGCTTTGGCCAAAGGAGTACCGGAGACTACGGTTACGCGTAAACATGTTCTGCGCAATGCGATGATCCCTGTCACTACGGTTGCCGGGATTATGGTTATCGGCCTCTTAGGCGGAGTAGTGATTGTTGAGACGGTCTTCAACTACAAGGGGTTGGGCTTATTGGCGGCCACTGCTGCGCAACAACTTGATTACCCGATGGTTTTAGGGACGACCATGTTCTATGCTTTCCTGCTAGTCGTCGTTAATCTCCTCGTCGACTTGGCGTATGCCTTTATCGACCCACGGGTAAGATTGGAGTGATGCCGGTATGTGGAAAAAGATAGTTAAAAATAAGGCGTCTTTATTTGGGCTTGTTCTGCTAATCATGTTTATTCTGGTTGCGATTTTTGCCCCCTACTTGGCACCGCCGAAGTGGGAAAACGAACCATACCGGATTCCTCGCTATGGTTGGGGCCCGGATCCGGTTCCACCCTCAGATGAGCACCCCATGGGGCTGACTCAGGGCAAATACGATATCTGGTATGGTGTCGTCTGGGGAACGCGGACCGCGTTTAGGGTCGGTCTGATTGTCGTCGGGCTGAGTTCACTGATCGGGGTGACGATCGGTTCGATCTCAGGGTATTTCGGCGGCAAGCTTGATGAAATCATTATGAGGATTGTGGATGTCTTCATGAGCTTTCCTTTCCTCATTGCCGCGGTTGTTTTCACCACGATCCTGGGCAAAGGTCTCAACAATGTGATGATCG
>CAZAAT010000023.1:15773-32306 GCA_964483175.1 uncultured Bacilli bacterium | reverse complement strand
GGATTTACCCTGGTGTGTACATCGGGCCGGATGTTACTATTGGTGCTGATTGCGTACTGTACCCCAATGTGGTGTTGAGAGAGCGCGTAACCTTGGGTTCTCGGGTGATCATCCACCCCGGCGCGGTTATTGGTGCAGATGGTTTCGGCTTTACAACAGCGGACGGTGTGCACCACAAGGTGCCACAGATTGGAACTGTAGAGATTCAGGATGATGTTGAGATTGGTGCCAATACCTGTATTGACCGGGCTACGATCGGCAAAACCGTGATTGGTCGCGGTACAAAACTGGACAATCTGATCCAGATCGGACACAATGTTCAGCTCGGGCAGGGTAACTTGATGGCCGGTCTGTCAGGGGTTGCCGGGAGTGCTGAGACCGGTGACTATGTAACCATCGGCGGCCAATCCGGCGTTGTCGGCCATATCACCGTAGCCTCCGGCACGGTACTGGCGGGTGCCTCAGTAATTGCTGGAAATATAACCGAACCTGGCTTCTTATCTGGTGTCCCGGCACGGCCGCACCGTGAAGAGATGCGAGCCAAAGCTGCTGCCCGCAAAATTCCAGAGGTAATCAAAAACGAGAAAGAATTAGAACGGCGGATAGCGAAACTAGAAGAGATGGTTGCCAGACTCAGTGCTGAAGCCCGATAGTTGGTAGGAGAATGAAAATTATCGATCGTCATCTGCTCCATCAAGTGGCAGGCCCATTTGTATTGGCCTTGCTAGCACTAATTATTCTGATGGTCAGCGGAGTTTTGTTTGAACTGAGTGAGCTGTTGATTGCGAAGAAAATCCCTTTCTTCGTAGTTGTACGGCTATTTTTTTATCGTTTTCCCCAAGCCACCGTCGAAGCCTTACCGATTGCAGCCTTGCTTTCCGCGCTAGTAGTCTATACCCGGATGGCTGCCGACAATGAGCTAACAATAATCCGGTCTGTTGGAGTTAGCCTGCGCAGACACCTGAGCCCTTTGTTGGCTTTAGTGCTTACGGTCAGTTTTTTTAGCCTGTATCTTAGTGAAAATGTAGTTCCCCAAGCAAATCATGCTTTCGAAAATATAATCCGCCAGATTGTGCTGAAAAACCCAGGGGTCGACATTGAACAGGATGTCTTTTTCCGGGCCGGCAAGGAGTATTTTTTCTATATTGGCCAAGTCGACCCTAATACCCTCGAAATGAAACAGATCATGGTCTACCAGCTGCGTGATAAGTCCTACCCCCGCTTAATTACGGCTGAATCCGGGGTCATTAAAGATGGGGTTTGGCTGCTGGCCAACGGTGTCGCCCGCAATATCGAACCGGATGGATTTGTCTCTGATGAGATCAAGTATTCTACCTTGCGGCTAGAATTGGGGGATGGGTTGGAGCGTTTCTTTGCCAATCAAAAAACCACGCGAGAAATGACGCGGGCAGAATTAGCGGAGAATATCCGCTTATTTAGACCTAGCGGTGTGAATATCCGTCCGTTTGTTGTCGATTATCACCTAAAATTGGCTAGTCCGCTGGCTAGTCTGGTTTTGGTTTTGTTTTGCCTGCCACTAGCCATCCGCTTTTTGCGTCTGCCGCGGTATCCGCGTTCAGTGGTGGTGGGTCTCTGTGTCGCCTTGACACTTACTTATTATGTCATTACCCCGTTCTGCCGCTCTCTGGGGGTAAACGGGCTCATCTCACCTGTTTTAGGTGCGTGGTTTCCGAATTTGGTGTATGGGGCCGTTGGCCTCTTGGCCTTGGCCAAACTAGATCTGTTGTAGGGGTGAGAAGGTGCGGCTCCGGGGGGGGACAATTTGGAAAATTGTGCTATTAGCCATGGCCTTGTCAACCCCTGTGCGGGCAACCGACCAGATTCGGATCGTGGCTGACCAGGGGCTCTTCTGGCATTTATCAGAGGCTGAGCTGGTGGTTCAAGGGGAGGTAGTAGTCGAATCCCGGGATTTTAGCCTAACCTGTCAACATCTGGTTGTCAACACCGATAAACAGATTATTGAGGCCACTGGTGGGGTGATTTTTCGCCAGGATGATGAGGAGATCAATGCTGATTCACTGTGGTATGATCTTGATTCTGAGACAGGCCGGTTTCAGCAAGCTTCTGTGGTCTTGCAGCACCAAGATCTTTCCAGCGATGCCTTCTTGTCCGGGACAGAGCTGACCAGAATAAACGGGAATACCTTCATCTACCAGGCCAGCTTAACAGGGTGTGATCTACCTGCGCCGCACTATCATCTCCGGGCCAAAGAGATCGAATACTACCCGGGCGACCGGATCGTTATTCGTCATGTTTCTTATTACGAAGGACGGCTCAAGTTATTTGCCCTTCCTATTCTGGTGATTTCCCTGAAAGAAAACAATTGGGAAACCCCGAAGATCGGCCATAATCCAGAGGACGGCTGGTTTGTCAAGACGACTTATAACTACTACCGCAATCCGGCTTGGCTAGGCTCGCTTTTTGTCGATTATTATCAGCTTCAGGGGTGGGGGTTAGGATTTAGACATCAGTACGAGCTCGCCAGACCTCTATCAGCATCGGGCTGGCTGTATGGGTACGTAAAACAAAACGGTCATGGAGACCACCCACCTTCTTATCACACAGCCGTTCAGGTCACACCAGAGCTACCGCCCGGCTACACAGGCGAGTTGCGGGGGGAGTATCGTCAGAACTATTACCGGGACCGTATTAATGAAGATTGGGGACTAACTGCCCGATTGGCGTGGCAGAAGGCGGTAGAAAGGGTTAGTCTCAGCTATAATTCGCTCAATAAAAACCCTGCCGAATTATATACGGGGAGTATTTATCAGAATGAGCAACTGACGATTGCTTATGAAAATCGGCCGCGCCCTGATCTGCGGTATGCGCTATCGACCAACTTTTCAGCCAGGCAACGAGTTGGGCTGGAGCCGGAGAAACCGAGCAAGTTCGTACAAGGTTGGGTCAGCCAGACCTTTCCGGCCTACACGCTTTACCTCAAGGCTGAGTACAAGTATAATCCCATCGTTTCAAGTGACGAGCAATTACCTCCCTGGAAAAGCTATACTCTCTTGCCCGAAGTACGATTAACTACCCGCAGGCTCCAGCTTGGCCAGACTACGCTCCCGTTAACAGCTACGATTAGTGCCAGTCGCATTCACGAGCAGCCTGGTGATCATAGTTTGATGCGGGCCAGTGGGCAACTGAATTTGACCGGGATTGGTCGCCGCTTAGGATCGCAGGCCTCGATTATGACTACCGGAAGTCTGGCCGGAAATTATTATGATACGAATCATGCACAGGTCCAGGCCAATACCAGGACAAGCTTGAGCTATGCGCCAACGGGCGCGAGCAGATTCGCCCTGACACATAACTGGACCGGTCGGCTTGGGATATCCCCATTGACCTATGATTTGGCTAGGCCGACAAATAATCTGCAGGCCAGAGTCGACCATACCAGAGGAAACTGGCGAGCTTACCTGGCTACCGGCTATAACTTGATCACAAACCAACCGGAGGATCTCACGGCCGAGGCCGCTTATCGCCATAGCCAGCAAATATATTCGAGTCTTCAGCTAGGTTACGGTTTATCCGGAACCGGTTGGAAACATGCCAAATTGTCTACAGCTTACCTTCATGACGAGCAGCATCAACTCAAGGCAGGGGTCTATTACGATTTCGTTCAGGA
The DNA here is from genome assembly GCA_964483175.1 of uncultured Bacilli bacterium. Classification (GTDB taxonomy): domain Bacteria; phylum Bacillota; class UBA5301; order UBA5301; family UBA5301; genus JAAYHC01. The sequence goes on along the minus strand of CAZAAT010000023.1, from coordinate 28,657 downwards.
AATCTGGCGGGAGGTTAGCATAGAGCTGACTCAAAGACTAACCCCACTCTGGAACCTGGAAGCCCAAATCCAATGGGATGGATTATATGGTGGGCGCCTGGTCAAGGGCAGAGTCGGTTTGACGCGGGATTGGCACTGTCGCCAATATCAAATCTCGGTTGATCTGGTCCGCCAAGAGCTCTGGTTTGAATTGCTTTTTGATCTGTTTCCCAACGAGAGATTGCGGCTCGGAGCGACGGATAGCGCGTTTCTGGTGGATGTAGATCTGCCGGAGGGGGTGTTAGCTCGATGAAACCAACACTCAAAAGCATTCTGCTTGTATTAATTATGGCGGTCTTCATCACGATCTTGCTGGTGATGAAGCCGGGGGACGGCACCTTAACCCTAAAGAAGGCCGAGACGGAAGTCACCTATCAGTTGGCCGAGAATACGCTCATCGGCCGGAGCAAAGGGGAAAAAATCTGGGAATTGCAGGTTGAACGATTTTCCATGGATGATAAGGAACGGTTTGTTAACCTATCCGGGCGGATCAGCGGTACGATCTACCGCGATGGGGCCCAGCGTTACCGGTTTACCGCCGCCAGCGGGGTTTATGACCGGCGGACCCAAGACCTGCAGATCACAAGTAGGATTGAGATTACTGCTGACGACGACCAACAGATAACTGCCGCGGGGCTATCCTATGAATATCAGACCAATCGGGTTGTTTTGATCCCTCCGATTCAGGCTCATTTCGGCAGATATACCCTGGTGGCCGACGAAATGGTCATTGAAATTGACCCGGAGCTCTTGATCGCTAGAGGAAATATTGTAATTTTTTCGGGCATTAACGAGGAAATTCGGTGTAATGAGCTCTATTATTATGGGGATAGCGACACTTGGGAAATTGTCGGTGCTGTCGAATTATTAAACCGCTTTGATTAGAGGCCAAAGGAGATGAAAGTCTTGTCCAGAGGTATTATCGTTGCAGTGATATTGGCTTTGGCGTTATGCGCCTCTGTTATCGCGCTGGCAGCTGAGGAGCTGCAGATCAAGGTATTGGAGAACAAGCTTTTTAAGATGGAGGGCGAGAATGTCCATATTATTGGGCTGCTAGAAATCACCAAAGGGGATCTATTTCTGACTGCTGGGGAAATTGTCTACAATTCGGAGCTTAAGAAGGCCACGCTAACGGGGGCCCCCTATTTACGCACCAATGATGCCGAGGTAAGTGGAGAAGAGATTAGGGCCGATTTTGATGCCGAGCAGTTCAGCTTCGCCGGTGGGGTGAAAATTACTCAGTCGGATCGGTTTTCCCAGGCCGACCAGGTAATTGTTGATAACCGGAAAGAAACTTACCTCTTAACCGGCAATGTAGTAGTTATTGAAACCAAAGATCAGAAGGAGCTGCGGGCAGGAGAGGTTTTTATTAGCTCCAATCCTGATATAATCGAGGTTAGGGGTCCGGTTGAGGTTAGTTTTGTGCTTGACGACCAAAAGAGTGAACCGGTGCTACCGGAGGAGCCCGCACCCACCGCCGAGGTAAGCGCCGGTGACATTTATGTGCAAGTAGAAAGTCTTCCAGTAGAGTATTAAACACCCCGAGCCGGCGGCCACCCGCCGGCTCTGATCTTTTCTATTTTGGTATCCAGAAATAATAGTAAATGCAGCGGAATCTTCCCCTGATTAGGCTGGAATTACCTGAAAGAGGGCCTTCTAGCCTATGTTATAATGTGTTAGAGGTTTGGGGGGAGAAAAACCGTGATAAATCGACTTACCTCTTTTCTACGCGCTGATACGTTTAAGAAAGACATATTTATCCTAATTGCCGTCACGATCATAATTGGCGGACTCTTTTCTTTTGGCCTGGCTTGGGCAGCAGATTTATACTTTGGGGATACGGTCAGCGGACTGGTGGGGGAAGTTGGCGAGTATGACCTGATTCTGCATGTCCGTGAGGATGCGAAAGAAGCGGCTCTACCAGAATTAAAGCGCATCTTAAGTGAAAGTTTGCCGGGAACCACTTTTAAACAGGCCCCGACAGTTGTCGGTAAGGCCAATTTTTTGCTAGCTTTTCCGGATGATCATAAAAACCGAGAAGTCATGGAGCAGATCGACTCCTATTTTGAAACCATCCCCGGCTATAGTGGGACTACTTTGATTATGTCTCCCACCTTGACCATCAGGGGGGTACAATTCGGGGCTAAAGGAATTTTGATCGGTCGTTTAACGGAACTACCAGAGATTAAGTATGCCTTCGTTTCAGGTGGAAATGTGGTTGCCGCACTCCATGAGGAAGTGGACATGCCCAAACTCACTCAGAAGGTTGAGGATATTCTCGCTGAGTATCAGACCGTCGAAGTCAGATATCCGATGGGATACCAAATCGAGAACCTCTCGGAGTTGGGTAGCCGTCTGGTCTTGGCTATTCAGGATGAGTTGAAACCTGAATTGGTTAGAGATGTGACCTTGTCGGGTGAAACCGATGACCTGAGTGCGTTCATGGGTACATTGGTCGAAATGAAGCGATTTTTGCTAGGGTATGCTTCCGAAGTCAAGATAGCCCTTGATTCGGCTGCTCCGCTGAGGGTAGGTGAACGGGTTGTTTTACAAGGGGCTTCACCACAGCCTTTGGTTGTCGGTGAGACGCTGCGCCCTGACAACATCGTGATCGATATTATGTCGATTCATGGCAACACAGCCAAAGGAATGATTACGCAAGGTGATATCAGCGCGGTAGCTCCGGAAGTGTTGGAGTTTTCAGCTGATTCTTCCGGCCCGGTGGTAACGAAGGCCTACCGGTTAGAGCGGGGGACCAAAGTGGGTGCCCTCGTTGGCGAGACCACGATCCGTAATGATCGGTATGCTTTGATGTTAGCGATTGATGAGAGCGTGAAGCTCCTCTCAGAGCTGGAGGTCATGGCTCAAGAGGCTGATCAGACTGGTCGGCATCTCTTAGAGACACTAGATGCTTTTGAGGCTACTTTGGATCAGATTGCTCAGGTAGAAGAAACCCTGCGTTTAGTAAATGCCAGCCTTGATGGGCCGCTTGGTCAGTTAGGCGAGATTAATATTGCAGAGATAGTCCGGGCTCTCCAAAATACCAGCACCTCTATCGAGCTTTTGCTGGCTTCGATGGGAGTGGTTTCCACCCCCTCAACCGGGCATTTGGCCGATGTGGATCAGCGGCTGGCGGAGGTCGCAGATCAACCAGGGTTAGACCAGGTTGGCTCGGGCTTATCCGAAGTCAAAGATGAGGTTGCCGCCGGAGCTCAGGGCCTCGATGACGTGCTGAAGAATATCAACCCGGTGGCTCAGATCTTAAATGGTTTTAAACAGAAGATCGACCAGTTTACCGAGCAGGTTGATAACTTTGGTTCGCTGGCAGAGAACTCTAATGTTGTTTATGACGGGATGAGTGATATCGGCGGTGCTACCTCGAGTGTGCTGTCAGCAATGGAGACCGTGGATGTCAACGCTTTGCGCCGTGATTTAAAGGAGATCACCTCGCGCCTTGCGGCCATCGGCGAGTTGGATACCAATTTGGTGCGTGACCAGATGAGTGATGTTCGCCAGACCCTGCCGGAGTTAACCGATGAGCAGATTGGCCGGTCTGTTCGGTTGATCGATAGCTATATCGGTGGAGAGGTGATTCCAGGTGAGCGAATTCAACTGCTCATCGATGGCAAAGTTAGCGAGAAACAGCTGTTACCGATAGTGGAAGATATTTCGAGCACAACTGATTTCTCCATCTACAACATGCCGATTGGCACTTTAGAGCCGGATACGATGGGGGTTGTCTTTAGCATTCTGCGCGAGGTTCGTTCAACCATTGCGGGACTCGCTGCCATTGTCTTTACCTTGATCGTGCTGTGGTTGGACCATGCTACGATAATCAGCGCTTTACGCAAGCTCGTTCCAGGGAAAAAGCGGTTCGGCGGTCGATTTGCCCAGCTTATCCAGCGGTTAGAGCCCGATTTGGCCGGAGTTTACGCCGCCGTGGTCGGTGGAGTGATTCTGTCTGGCACCTACTGGCTGGCCGGAGGGGCCATCCCCTACATCTCGCTGGCCCATCTCCTTGTTCTGGGTTGCTTGGCCGGGTTGGGCACAGCAACTCTCGCCGAGCGGATTAGCCCGGTTTCGGAGACCGAATTGCTAGCCGGATTGTCCTTGGGTTTACGGAAAACCGATATCATGCGCGAACTAGTGATTCCCGAAGGGCGGCCTGGAGTGGCCAACCTCTTGAACCGGAGAAACCTTCGCTTTAAGTAAGGAGCTGTGACTGATGAAGAATAAGCATCTAGAGATAAAGGGGTTACAGAAATACTATGGATCTTTCCCGGCTGTGCAGGGGGTAGACCTTGAAGTGGCCAGAGGGGAGGTTGTCGTGATTATGGGCCCCTCAGGCTGTGGTAAATCTACGGTAATCCGTTCGATCAATAGATTGGTCGAGCCCACGGCGGGCGAGATCTACTTTGACGGGATACCGGTTCACAGCCTTAAGCAAGAACAGTTAGTTCCGCTCCGCCGCCGGATCGGCTTTGTTTTCCAGAACTTCAACTTGATTCAGCGCTTAACCGCGCTGGAAAATGTGATGTTAGGCCTCGTCTATGCCGGAATTGACGAGGAATTCGCTCGCAGCCTTTCCGAGGAGGCGCTGGCCAAAGTGGGGCTACTAAGTGCTGCCGCCAAGTTACCCCGGGAGATGTCCGGTGGGCAGCAGCAGAGGATCGGAATCGCCAGAGCGCTGGCGTTTCAACCGGAACTGATGTTGTGGGATGAACCAACGGCTTCCTTGGACCCTATCTTGGTCCGCGAAGTCTTAGATGTGATGGAGGAATTGGTCAAATCCACCGGGACAACCATGCTCATTGTCACCCATGAGGTGCCTTTTGCCTTAAGGGTGGCGCATCGGGTCGTACTCATGGCTGATGGCAAAGTTACCGAAGCAGGTCCTCCGGAGGAGATTTTTAAGGCACCAACTTCGGAAGTAGGCCGCAGATATCTGGAGATCATCAACTCCGAAGCCAAGGATGTAGCTGAGATTAGCAGGAGAATACTCCCACCTAGACGAACTGAAGCTAAATCATTGCCAAAATCGGGAGCGTGTGTTGAGAGTGCGTGAAAAGACCTTAGCCCAAAGTATTACCTATCAAGGGATTGGCCTGCATAGTGGGGCTGAGGTGAATTTGATTATTCATCCTGCCGATGCTGGAACAGGCATTCTTTTCCGTCGCGTCGACCTGCCAGGCAAACCGGAGTTTAAGGCTACGGTGAGCAATGTCATTAGTACGCTGCGCTGTACAGCGCTGGGTATTAGTGAAGCAGTAAAGGTGATGACTGTGGAGCACTTGATGGCTGCTTTTAATGGGCTCGGCGTTGACAATGCCATTGTCGAACTTGATAACTGTGAAATACCGGTTGCTGATGGTAGTGCTGCAGTCTGGGTCCGTTTGATCAATGAGGTTGGCTTGATCGAGCAGAATCAAGCGCGCGAGTACATTGAATTGCTCGAGCCGGTTTGGGTAGAAGATAAGCGGGCCAAGTTAATTGCGTTACCGGCTGAAAAACTGTCGGTAAGCTATCTGTTTACTTCAGACCATCCGGTAGTCGGCAATCAATTTGGCGAGTATTCGGTTGAGCCAGAGATTTTTGCCGAGAAAATCGCTCCTGCGCGCACCCTCGGTTTTGCCGCCGAAGTCGAGGCCCTGCGCAAACAGGGCTTAGCCTTGGGAGGCAGCCTGGAAATCGCCGTGATTATCGGATCAGACGGGTACCTTAACGAGGTGCGCTTTACGGATGAGGTCGTGCGGCATAAAGCACTTGACCTTATTGGCGACCTGGGATTATTGGGTCGGCTGAAGGCACAGGTGATCGGTATCCGCTCTGGCCATCACCTCAATGTTCTTTTGGGGCAGAAAATCTTAGCGACTTTAGGTAATCGGAGGTAAATCTTGAGATCAGATTGACTCTAATGGCAGATCGCCAGTACAATGGAGTTCCGGGGGGAGTAACAGTGAATATCCGTGAAATCCAAGCCATCTTGCCACATGGCTACCCATTCTTGTTGTTGGATCGGGTTTTGGAGTTTGAAAAAGGTGTCAGTGCGGTCGGCATCAAGAACCTGACGATCAACGAAGCCTTTTTCAATGGGCATTATCCAGGTAACCCGATTATGCCCGGGGTGCTGATTGTCGAAGCTATGGCCCAGTTAGCAGGGATACTTATGCTGCAGGAAGAGGAAGCCGATGGATTGGTACCTTTATTTGCCGGGATCGAAAAAGCCCGGTTCAAGAGGCTGGTTATCCCGGGGGATGTCCTCAAACTAGAAGTGAACGTGGCGGCCAGAAGGCGCAATTATCTCAAAGTGGTTGGCAAGGCCTCAGTCGATGGGGAACTCGCTGCAGAGGGGATTCTCTCATTTGTAGTCGTTAAAGAATAAACGGATAAGGCAGAAAAATAGCTAAACGAGCCAGAGAATTAGTACCAGTTTGTCTTTTTGGTCCTAAATGGACAAGTTTAGCCGTTACCGCTGAGCCAATATTTCCGATAAACCGGGATTATAGTAGTGAAAGTTATTTTAGGGATATATGACATTTTATACGAAGTGGGGGAATTTTGGTGGAGTCTCGGGCAAAAGTAGTTCCGTTCACCATAGGAAAAATTCATGAAACAGCGATAATTGATCCGTCTGCGGTTATCGGGAAAAATGTTGAAATCGGACCATATTCAATTATTGGCGCTGATGTAGAGATTGGCGACGGCACAATTATCGGGCCACATGTGGTAATTCAGGGTCCGACAAAGATCGGTAAGAACAACCGGATCTTTTCCGGTGCCAACTTGGGTGGTGATCCGCAGGATCTCAAGTACCAGGGTGAGGTCAGTTATCTGGTAATCGGTGATGATAATACGATTCGCGAGTATGTGACCATCTCCAGGGGTACTATGGGTGGTGGCGGCGAGACCAGGATTGGCAATGGCAATCTGATTATGTCCTACGTACATATTGCCCATGATTGTCTTGTGGGAAACAACTGTGTATTGGTCAGTGGTTCGGCATTGGCTGGGCACGTAATTGTAGAAGATCGGGTAACCATCGGTGGGCTAAGCGGGGTTCATCAGTTTTCCCGGATTGGTCGGATGACGATGGTTGGGGCCTGTACCAAAGTTACCAAGGATGTTCCACCATTTTTGTTGGTGGACGGTCATCCAGCCAAGGTTGTAGGTATTAACCTTGTCGGATTGCGCCGCAATGAACTATCGCCTGAGGTGAGAACTGAAATCAAGCGTGCTTATAAGATGCTCTACCGTACCAATCTCAACGTTCAGCAGGCGGTAGAACAGATGGAACAAGAATTGCATGGCTATCCGGAGATCGATCATTTCATTCGCTTTATCCGGAATAGTGAGCGGGGAATCCTTCGGTAAACAGAGGATATCCGGTTAAGATGTCGAATTTTGGTTAGGCTGATTACTGTTTGTAGTCAGCCTGTTTGCTTTGTGAAGGGTATAATATTACGGTCTCGATTAAGGGGATGGAGATATGGGTCAGCATACTATTGGGATCTTAGCTGGGGTAGGAGCTCTCCCGATTGTCGCAGCTCGAGAAGCTAAACGGCAGGGATACCGGTGTGTTGTAGTTGGATTGTTTGCGGAGAATCAACGCCAACTCGCCGAAATTGCGGACGAGTACTACTTGATTAATCCTAGTCAGTTTGGCAAAATCATCGAGACTTTACAGGCCGAGCAGGTCACAGACCTGGTGATGCTCGGCAAGGTTTCCAAGCAACTCTTATATGGTAGCGACTTCAAGCCCGACATCCATTGGTTATCCATTCTGCAAAACCTTAATAAGAAGAATGACGATGCCATCATGCTAGCCATTGTCGATAAGTTAGCCGGGATCGGGATTACGGTTCGCGAACAAGCGCTTTTTCTTTCCGATTACGTTTTAAGACTTGGTGTGCATACGAAAAGACAGGTTTCTCCAGAGGAAGTGGCAAACATTATCTATGGGTATCCGCTGGCTAAAGGTTTGGCTGGCTTGGATATTGGGCAGACCGTTGCCATTTCCAAGGGGGCGGTTTTGGCCGTCGAGGCCATTGATGGTACCAATGCAACCATCCTGCGTGGCGGGCAATTGGCCAACGGCTCGATTACGGTGCTCAAGGTATCCAAGCCCAATCAGGACAAGCGCTTTGATATACCGGTCATTGGTTTTGACACCATTGAGAGCTTGCATCAGGCCGGGGGCGGAGTGTTAGCTCTCGAAGCGGATGAGGTCTTCTTTTTGGATATGCAGAAGTCCATTGAGTTTGCGGATGCGCATGATCTTACCATTTGTGCATTTAACCCACAAGCAGTTCTGGCCGGTTCGCCTGATATTTTCGCTTGAGGAGGATTAGGTGTGAATATCATGCTCATCGCCGGGGAGCCCTCCGGCGATCTCCATGGAGCTAGATTAGCCAAAGCTATCTTGGAGAGGCAACCCGATACTCGTTTAAGCGGAATGGGTGGCCAACAGATGCAAGATGTAGGGGTCAAGTTACTCTTTGACCCGACAAAAATGAGCACAATTGGGTTTATCGAGGCAATCAAAAACATTCAAGTCCTCCGCAGGGTGATGTTGAAATTAGCTGAGACCATTCGTCAGCAGAAACCAGATGTAGTAGTGCTCATCGATTATCCGGGGTTTAATATGCGGCTAGCTCGGATGGTTAAGGCGCAAGACATTCCAATGGTTTATTACTTCAGCCCTTCAGCCTGGGCGTGGGGGAAATCACGCGCCGAAAAGGTCGCCCACACGGTTACCAAGGTGGCCTCGGTTTTTCCATTTGAGGCTGAGGTTTATCGCGAAGCGGGAGCAGATGTTACCTTTGTGGGGCATCCGCTATTAGATATAGTTAAGCCAAGTATGCCTGTTGATCAAGTGCGTATAAGCCTTGGGATTACGGCTGATCAGCCGGTGGTTGGGCTGTTGCCGGGCAGTCGGCGGCAAGAGATTGAAATGTTATTACCCGAGATGCTACAGGCGGCTCGGTTAGTCAAAGATGAACTGCCAGATGTACGATTTATTCTACCGCGGGCCAGCTCGGTAGACTCCGGCTTGCTCCAAAAACACCTGAACAATGCGCAAATTGAAGTTCAGGTAGTTGATGGACAGGTCTATGATGTGATGAGCATCTGCCAGGCTGTGATCGCCGCGTCCGGTACGGTGACCTTGGAGGCGGCTGTATTGGGTGTGCCGATGGTCATTATCTATAAGAGCGCGGCCTCAACTTATCTGCTGGCCAAGATGTTGGTGCGCATACCCCATGTCGGCCTGCCGAATATCGTCCTTGGTAGGATGGCGATGCCCGAATATCTGCAGAATGATGTGAAGCCCGATAAAATAGCTTCGGAAGTGATCCGGATGCTTACCGATTCGGCGTATGCAACTGCACTACGCGCAGACCTGGCTGAGGTCGTAAAGCGGTTGGGTAATCCTGGCGCAGTGGGCCGGACCGCCGAGCTTGTTTTGGCGGTAGCCGAGAGTAATCGCCTTCGTAAACAAGGATAGCTTAAGTTCTGGGGGAGATAGATTTGCAAGGGATGGTTTTAGCTGCCGGCGTGGGTTCACGCTTAGAACCGTTGACAACTCACACTCCTAAGCCAATGGTTCCATTGGCTAATCGTCCTGCCATGGAGCATATCCTGGCCTTACTAGCTAATCATGGTATTTCCGATGTTGCGGCAAACCTGTGGTATCTGCCGGATCAGATTAAATCTTATTTTGGAGACGGCTCAAAACTGGGTGTCCAATTGCGATACTCGGAGGAACGGGAGCTCATGGGCACCGCTGGTGGTGTTAAGAAACTTAGTGGTTTTTTTACAGAAACTTTTGTGGTTATCGCGGGAGATGCGCTTACAGATGTCAACCTGACAGAGTTGATCTCTTTTCACAAGCGCAAGAAGGCTTTGGCTACCATTGCGGTTAAACCTGTTGAGGACCCAACTCATTACGGTGTAGTGGTAACGGAAGAAGATGGGAAGATCAGAGGGTTTCAAGAAAAACCAAAACCTGAGGAGGCCCTGAGTTTTACCGCTAATACCGGGATTTATGTCTTTGAACCCGAGATTATGGAGTTTATCCCGGAGGGAACTGTTTATGACTTTGGTCGCGAGCTTTTCCCACGGCTGGTGAAAGAGAATGCGCCTTTTTTCGCCTGGAGTACTGAAGATTATTGGTGTGATGTGGGTACGCATGCGGTCTATCATCAAGCGAATCTCGATATTGCCCAAGGCAAGGTTAATCTTTTCACTCCTGATTTTGCCCAAGTGACTAATGGCCTTATCATCGGAGAGGGAACAATGATAGCTGAAAATGCTTGTTTGGGTGGGGCTAATGTTATTGGTGTCGGTTGCCAGATTAATGAGCAAGCTTACATTAATGATTCAGTATTATGGGATCGGGTTACAGTCGGCAATCGGGTATGCATCGAAGGTGCAACCATTGGCAATGAAGTCAAGTTGTTAGCTGGAGCGGTTATTCCCAAGGCTTGTGTAATCGGAGACCGAGCAGTTATAGGCCCTAAAGCCCACCTCCAAGAGGGTGAGGTTATTCCAGCGGAAGCAGTGGTCGAATAGTGAATGTATTGATTGTCAAGTTAAGTGCGATCGGCGACGTTATTCACGCTTTGCCGGTTTCACGCGCGATTAAGCAGACGTTCCCAGAGAGCCGAATCACTTGGATAGTTGAACGCCCAGCAAGTGATCTGTTAACCGAAAATCCGGACATTGATGAACTGATCATCTTCGAAAAGGCGAAATTCAAGACGGTCAGGGGTTTCCTGCATAATCTACCAGTTTTACACTCCGAACTTCGGAGCAAAGATTTTGATATAGTACTTGATCTGCAGGGTTTAGCGAAAAGTGCTATCGTGGCTTGGATAAGCGGGGCACGCAAACGCCTTGGTTACTGCAATATGCGGGAGTTATCCGGTTTGATCAGTCCACCTGTTTGTGGCCTACACCAATACGGTCATGTGGTGGAGAGGTATTTGGATGTAGCTAGAGCGTTAGGCTGTCAGATCAAACATCCTGAGTGGGTGATTAACCCGTCAGTGGAGGACAAGGCAACTGTTAATCGCATATTTCAGGCAGAAGGACTTAGTCTTCAAGATAAATATATCGTTATTGCCCCGGGCACGAACTGGCAGTCAAAGTGCTGGCCAACCAGATCATACGCCGAACTGGTTCTTTTGGTCCAGAAAAATCTACGACTTCCCATTGTTGTTGTCGGTGCCGCAAAGGATAAGGAATTGGTAAATAAGATCAGAGCAGAGAGCGGTGTGCAAGTTCATGATTTAACCGGACAAACGACGCTAAAGCAGTTAGCCTTTACCCTCCAGAAGGCGATGTTGTTTGTCGGCGGCGACACCGGCCCTATGCATCTGGCTGTGGCTATGGGCTGCCCGGTAATTGCGTTGTTTGGACCTACTGATCATGTTCGTAATGGGCCCTATGGAAATGAAAATATCCTGCTTCGAGCTGGCGTGGAGTGTGCACCCTGCTTTAAAAAGAGTTGTCCTGATGTGCACTGTATGAGGAAGATTTCCCCACAGGAAGTTTATCAAGCAGTATTGAAAATTACCAGTTGTAGCTAAACCGGAGGTAACTATGAATGCCTTAGTCTCAATAATAATGCCGGCTTACAATGTAGGCGATTATGTTGCGGAAAGTATCCTCTCTATTCAAAAGCAAACCTATCCAAACTGGGAGCTGATTGTAGTCAATGATGGCTCTACGGATCATACTCCCGAAGTCGTCCGAAATCTTGCGGAGAAAGATACCCGTATTCGTTTGTACACTCAGGAAAATGGTGGTGTCTCAAGCGCCAGAAACCGCGGTTTAGGTGAGGCTAAAGGAGAGCACATTGCTTTTCTGGATGGGGATGACTTTTGGGAACCAACCTTCCTGGAGGAGCTTTTGAAAGCCAAAAAAGAAGCGCAGGTTGAGATGGCGTACTGTGGTTATGATCATTTTTATGCTGGTAGATATCGTAGAGGGTATAGATATGGTTTTCCAAGTGGCTGGATCCTGCCTGATGCAATTAAGGGTACAGTAAGGCTTCATATCTGCGCGATTCTAGTTGATAGGCAAGTTTTTGCTAAATACGATGTGAGGTTTACAGTGGGGTGCCCGATTGGGGAAGATTGGGAAGTTATTGCCAAACTTTTGACTCATGTTCGAGCAGAATCAGTACCTCAATCGTTAATGCTCTATAGCGTGCGTCCAGGTTCTGCAATACGCTCTAAATGGGATTGGAAAAAACACATTCACGGAGTCTGGGCTCAAGAACGAGTCAATGCCTATATACAAGACCAATTATCTGGTAATGAATTGGCTCAGGTTAAACCATTGTTAATCGATAGTATTACGTATAAAACCTACCGATTTTTGTGGCGGATGGTCAAGTATGGGTATCATGTCGAGGCACTTGAACTCATGAAAGAACCTAAGTATTTGGGTTATCTGGAACATTTGGCTGTTAAGGATCTTAAACTGATAGATCGGTTGAAATATGAGGTTACAGTCTCCCGAAATACTTTGCTATGGAAAGTTGCAAGAAAGATACTCTAATGAGTTTATAATTTTGGAGGATTCCCTATAAATGCGCCAGAATATTGAGCACCGACTTGATCAGCTTTTATTTGCCCTAATAATTTTTCTAGTAACCGTTTTGCCATTTTCCCACGGAGGGGCAAATATCATTTGTGGACTTATTTTTATAGTTTTTTTGATCCGATTGATATCCGCTAGAGAATTAGCTTGGCTGGTATCACATGAATTTATTAGTATTGTTGCCTTTTTAGCTGTTGGAGTCGTTGCAACTATTTTTGCGGAGGATGTTCCGCAGGGAA
>CAZAAT010000023.1:0-15763 GCA_964483175.1 uncultured Bacilli bacterium | reverse complement strand
AGTATGCTGTGGTCTTTCTTGCTGTAGCTTATGAAGTCAAAAGTGATAGACAGCTTTCCCAAATAGTTGGCGTATTGCTTGTCGGTGGAATGATCGTCTCTGTTTATGGTTTGTACCAGTATTCATTTATGTCAATCGGCAGAATTCATTCTACGCTAAATAACCCGAATCCAGCTGGGAGTTATTTAGCTATGATTACTCTCCTTACTTTATCGTTATCATTGGTGACTAAGCGGTTATCAGCAAAACTGATGGCGGGTCTACTTACAGTGCTGGCATGCTTGGCCACTCTCTTTACTGGCTCTCGAGGAGCAGTATTAGGTCTAGGAGGTGCGTTTTTAGTTTATTGTTTTATTTCACTCCGATATTTGAAGACAAAGAGAATTTTATTTGTTTTGGTTATTGTTGGGCTCATAAGCATTTTGTTTTTCCCAAGTTCTTTGAAAAACCGTTTTGCAACGGGTTTTGACTATTATGCCGCTGAAAATAAGCAAAGGGTGTATATGCTCCAAACTGGTTGGGAAATGTTTAAAGAAAGCCCGGTATTAGGGAAAGGGCCTGGAAGCTTTGAGACCCTATACCCAGATTATATGCCTAAGGATGGCCAGCCATTTAAACATCCTCACAATATATATTTATTGATATTAGTTGAATTAGGAATTACTGGCTTATTGATGTACTTGTGGACCATTTTGGCTGTAGCCCAAAAAAGTTTAGAAATAATTAGATCTAAGCTAGGTACGATTCAATGGGCAGTCGCTTTAACTGCCTTGCTTAGTCTAGTTTTGTTGTCAATTCACGGGATTGTTGACGCAACTTTAATCGACCCTCAGGTAGGATTAATTATGTGTACGTTTGGTGGTTTGCTCTACAGTTCTTTATCTATACGAAAGGATAGAGTGACTACGGCTGCATTGTCATCAGCCAAATCATAAGCATTGACGACTTACTTCTTCAGCTATCCTTGTTGATGCCCCTTTATGCTGCTGTACCGTCTCTCGCGCACGTTCGCCTAGGACTAACCGTTTAGCAGGGTCTGCCAACAGTTCTTTTAGCCGAATTGATAGCTCTTCCTTACTTTGTACTTGAATGACTGCTTCAGCGTCTACCATTAGGCGCGTAATATCGACAAAATTAAACATGTGTGGACCAAACAATGTAGGTTTACCTACCGCGGCAGGTTCTAGGATGTTGTGCCCTCCCCATGGAACAAGACTACCACCGACGAAGACCAGGTCGGCAATTTGGTAGACTGTTGCCAACTCACCGATAGTATCCAGGATGATGACTCTATCATCCTTGGGGTTCCGGTTGTGGATTTGAGTTCTACGGATCGTCTCTATACCTTTTACTGCAAAAAGCTTAATAACCTCTTCACTGCGCTCAATATGCCGGGGAGCGAGAATAAGAACCAAGTTTGGGAACTCTTCTTGTAGGTTATTGTAGCTATCCAATATTTGTTCTTCCTCACCCGGGTGAGTACTCCCTACGACCCAGACCAGATCATCGGATGACAGGCCAAACTCTTCGAAAAGCTGCTGCTTCTTTTCCAAAGATACTGAGCTGGGTAGCTGATCAAACTTGGTATTCCCGCTATTGGTAACCTTAGTGGCGTCTGCTCCCAGAGCAATCATCCGTTCCACATCTTGCTGTGATTGCATGGCAAAGTGATCGATATTGGTCAGAACCTGCCGCCAAATTGGTCCGAGGTACGGATATTTCTTTAGGCTAGAATCGCTGATCCGCCCGTTGGCTAAAATAACTCGGGCACCTTCCTCTTTACTGATCCGAATAAGATTAGGCCAAAACTCGCTTTCGGTTAGCACTAAGATCTCTGGCTTGACCGATCGGACAAACCGCCTAACTGGTCCCGGGAGGTCAACAGGTAGAAAAGAGAATAGATCAGCTTGTGGAATGACTTTCTGAGCTACCTGGTGGCCTGTATCAGTTACATTGGTGAACACCAAGCTGCACTCTGGGAATCTCCTTTTTATCTCAGCGGCAACAGTGCTGATGGCGACAGTTTCTCCTACGGAAACAGCATGAATCCAAATGACCGGAGAGCCTTTGAGTTTCAGGAGCTCAGCAGGGGTCAATAAGCCAAAACGTTGACGAAAGTTAGAGCGGTATCTGCCCTTAAATGCCATCCGCCATAAAATAAATGGCAAATAGACGATAAAAGCCATAGTAATCAAAATGTTATATGCTAACGCAACAAACATGTACATGGACTCCTTATTTCGAGTTGGGCTTCGTTTTCCAGCGGCGGTGAATCCAGAACCATTGATCTGGGTATTTACGAATGACTTCCTCCAGCGAGTGGGTCAGTTGTTGAAGGTGGCTTAGTAATTCTTGTTGATCGGCGGTTGCTTCAATAATAACTGGCGGCTGAAAGATGACTTTGTGTCGTCCAACTCCTGTTCGAGCCATATAGACCGGCAGGATCGCAGCTCCTGTTCGCTGGGCAATCTGGACGACCCCGGGAAAGGTCGAGGCCTTTCTCCCGAAAAAATCGACGAACCAGCCGTTTGAGCCGGCTTCTTGATCGCCTAACAGTACCAGGTTTTCGCCCCGCTTAAGACCGCGATAGGCAGCTCGCCACCCCTGACCGCGGGGGTAGAGGGCAAGTCCGTACTGATGACGAAAGCCTTCGAGCAGTTTTTGGGCGGTAGCCATATCTTGTTCACGAGAAATCACGTGCAAAGGTAATCCTATCGCGCTTACAATACCGCCTAGCAGTTCGAAATTACCGAAATGGGCTGAATACAGTATCAAACCATTTGGGGTCATCTCTTTTGCTTGTTCGAGATATTCTCTACCTTCGACGTCGATGTGTCTCTTTAGGTATTCTTCGCTGATGGTAGGGGTAAAGAGAACTTCCACGATCATCAGTCCGAGGTGTACAAAAACCTTTTTGGTGAGTTGATGTGCTTCTGCATCAGTTAAATTGAGAGCATCTTTCAGGTTTTCTACAGCAACCCGACGGCGGGATGAGACTAGATGATAGCAGAGGGTTCCAAGCAACACCCCGATCCCATGAACCACTCTTCGGGGAACGATGGGTGCTAGCTTATTACGAAGGGCTAGCATTATCCGAACGAATCGATCACTCACAATACTCGCTCCTACAAGTATTTAGCAATTAGCTTGTCCCATTTAGCTTGGGATTTTAGAATAAACTCAAGAACCTCGCGGACAGCACCTTTACCGCCTTTAAGTGGGCTGACATAGACCGCGTGTTTCTTGACCTCCTCAGCGCCATCGGCAACGGTAGCCCCGAAACCAACCGATTTGATTATTGGTAGATCGTTTAAGTCATCCCCGATATAGGCTACCTGCGTCATGGATAGTCCATATTTTTCAATCAGATTATGTAATACGGGTAATTTTTCGCCTATCCCCTGGTATATTTCGGTGATACCTAACTCTGCCGCGCGACGTTCGACAACTTCAGAAGTCCTGCCGGTGATTATGGCCACAACAATACCGGCTTCTTGAGCTAGTTTAATCCCCAGGCCATCGCGGATATTAAAGGCCTTAAACTCTTGCCCGTTATTGCCCAGAATCACTTGGCCGTTTGTTAGTACTCCATCGACATCGAGCGCCAGCAATTTGATCTCTTGTGCAAGTTTTGTATTGATTTAAACCACCCCTGCCTTCAAGATATCCTGAATATTAACCATGCCAATCGGCTGTTGATTTTCGTCAACGACAGGTAAATCCTTGATCTCTAAGGATTCCATTAGTTTAACTGCCTTAGCTGCGAGCTGGTCAGCTGTAATTGTTTTCGGATTTTTGGTCATGACCGAGGCAGCCTGATTATACAGGATGTTACTAGTATCAGCCGATTCTAAACTGCGCCGAATGTCTCCATCGGTGATGATACCAACTAGTTTATTGTTGTGGTTGACTACGCTTACCGCCCCCATTTTGGAAGCGGTCATAGTAAACAGGGCTTCTTGGATTGTTTGATCCTCACGGATGACCGGGTTTTGTCTCCTAACGGCCATAACATCGGCAATACGCAGTAACAAACTACGTCCCAAACTGCCGCCCGGATGGTAAATTGCAAAGTCTTCCGGTCGAAAATCCCGAGCCCTCAATAGCGCCATAGCCAAAGCATCGCCTAAGGCCAGTGAGGCCGTCGAACTAGCAGTGGGCGCCAACCCAAGAGGACAAGCCTCTTGCTCGACCTCGCAGCTTAAAACGTAGTCGGCGAAGTTTGCCAACGAGGATTTTGGATTGCCGGTCATCGCTACGACCTTTGCTCCAATCCGCTTAATGCTCGGGAGCAGAGCAAGGACTTCTTTGGTTTCCCCGCTATTGGATAAGGCCAAAACTATATCGTGCTCGGTGACCATTCCTAAATCTCCGTGAATTCCTTCGGCAGGGTGGAGAAAGAAAGAGGGGGTACCCGTGCTCGCAAAAGTGGCAGCTAACTTATTAGCAATATGGCCTGACTTGCCGATGCCGGTAATTATTAAGCGACCGGAGGAGTTATAGATTAATTCAATGACTCGGTAGAACTCATCGTTTAAGGCAGCGGTCATTTGTTGGACCGCCTTGGCCTCGATCTCCAAGACCCGGCGAGCTTCCTGGATAATTGAGTCGCGGTCAAGTGCAGAAAACGAAGTCATTACTGGTTCGCACCTTTCACAAGTTGATCAATGGTTTTTACTTGCTGGAGCAGATCCTCTAGATCTGTCAGTCTTACCATGTTTGGTCCATCACTTAACGCCTGATCCGGACAGTCATGGACTTCCAAAAACAGAGCTTCGATACCGACCGCCGCAGCAGCTCGCGCCAGATAGGAGACGTATTTCCGATTGCCGGTGGTGTGATCTCCACCGCCGCCGGGCTGTTGCACGCTGTGAGTTGCATCAAAGACAACCGGGTAGCCGGTCTCCCGCATGCGGGGAAGAGATGTCATATCTACGACTAGGTTATTGTAACCAAAAGAAACCCCGCGTTCAGTCAAGAGAATCCGCTTATTGCCGGTGCTTTCTATTTTGGCCACGACATTACGCATATCTTCTGGAGCCATAAATTGACCTTTTTTAATGTTGACGACTGCTCCTGTCTGGCCCGCGGCTAATAGCAGATCGGTCTGGCGGCATAAAAAGGCAGGTATTTGGATGATATCCAAGACCTGGGCTGCTGCCTCTGCTTGCTCCTCGGTGTGAATGTCAGAGAGTACCGGTAGATCAAAGGTCTGTTTAATCTCGGCGAGGATTTTCAAACCTTCATCTAGGCCTGGCCCCCGATAAGACTTGATTGACGAGCGGTTTGCTTTATCAAACGAGGCTTTAAAGACAAACGGGATCTGTAGGCGAGCGGTAATCTCCTTGATCTTACCAGCAATCTCCTGTGCATGCTCTCTACTTTCGATGACACATGGACCGGCGATTAAAACAAACGGATAAGTGTCACCAAAGACAATCTCCTTATTTAAAACGACTTTAGTCATCAGAATACTCCTTTCGTCATACCGTTACATAGTTTCGCCAATAATCCGACGAACCCTATCAAGATCTGCCGGTGTATCCACCCCAATAGAGGTGTGTTCGGTTTCGACCACCTTAATCTTATACCCATTCTCCAGCACCCGTAGTTGCTCCAGCTTTTCTAACTCTTCTAATGGAGTCGGTTTTAGAGCAGCAAAGTGGAGGAGAAAGTCACGTCGGTAGACGTAGAGTCCAAGGTGTTTAAAATAGACTCCAGCATCCTCGCGGGGATAAGGGATCGGTGAACGCGAGAAATACAGCGCATTACCTTCTTTATCGGTAACCACCTTGACCACACTGGGATTTTGGGCCTCTTCTAAATCAACGATCCGCCACATTAGTGTCGACATCGGCACAGTTTCGTCATCGAGCAAAGCCGACACGGCAATATCTATGTTTTCCGGATTCATCAGCGGCTCATCACCCTGAATGTTAACTATAACATCGGAGTCAAGCTTGCGAGCCACTTCAGCCAAGCGGTCGGTCCCGGTATTGTGGTCGGGAGAGGTCATCATCGCTTTACCCCCGAATTCGAGCACCTTATTGTAGACCCGCTTATCGTCTGTGGCTACCAGGACTTCATTAAGCAGAGTTGCTTGACTAGCTTTTTCGTAGACATGCTGGATCATCGGCTTTCCACAGATATCAGCCAAAGGTTTGCCGGGCAATCGAGTTGAGCTGAATCTTGCAGGGATAATTCCAGTTACTTTCATTGTTGCACCTCATTTATTAACAGTTGTCGGAACTCCTCTTCATCTTCGAAGTGAAGTGAAATTCTGAGCACGAGAAATCTTAGTCCGCCAGCGCTAGCTGACTCAAGTAGATTATGAGGGATTTTCACCGCATCTTTTTGGGTTGTGACGATTACCTGGACATTAGCCTTTCTAGCAGCGTGGAGAATCTCTTCTAGGTCAGTTGCACTGTATTGATGATGGTCAGGAAATCGAAGGTGGGAAAGAACCGTGCATCCCAAATCGGTTAAGGTCCGCTCAAATGACTGTGGGTTGCCGATGCCGGAGACAGCGATGACCTTTTCTCCAACCAGCTTGTCCAGGCCAATCAGGGTCTGCGCAGGAGATGCTAGGTCTAGCAAACCAGATGGTCGGTGAGAAGACGTAAAAATGGGTATTTGAGAATTAATCTTACGAAGTTCGGTCATCAGTTGAGTCAGGCTCGCGGCCGCCACCTGATCGGTGTGGGTAATGATAATTATGTTGGCGCGACGCAGACTGTGGACCGGTTCCCGTAAAAACCCGCGCGGGATTAGATGGCCGTTGCCAAAAGGGTTCGTAGCATCGATAACAACTATATCCAGCTGACGGTCGAGTTTCGCATATTGAAAGCCGTCATCTAGGATGGCCACCTCGCACTGGAGATCAGTGCAGGCTAGTGCTCCTGTTTGGCTTCGATTCTTGCCGATGACAACTGGAACCCCTGGTAAATTCGTCGCTAACAAAAAGGCTTCGTCACCTGCGACTTCGGGGCCAATTTTGAGCTCGTATTGATCGGAGACGATGCCGATTTGGTTTTTCTGATCCAACTCGGACTTGTATCCTCGGGTTAAGATACAGACCTGGTCCCCGTTATCCTGGAGAACCCGGGATAGAAACTCCACAACCGGGGTTTTTCCGGTGCCACCAGCGGTAATGTTACCAACACTGATAACGGTACAAGGAAGCTGCACTTTTTTTACTAGGTTGGTCTGGTAAAGGAAGTTGCGAAGAGCAATGCCAACCCGGTAGATCAGCTCTAACAGGCTGAGTAACCCTAGCCAGAACAAGTCAACTAATCCTGTTGGCTTGTTAGTACTGACAAGGCGCATAAGGTATTTGGCTAGCCTGCCTTGCACTCTCAATCCACCCCAGTATTATTCATTCGCACCGAACTGTACTTGGTAAAGATTGCGGTAAATGCCGTTGGCGGCCAAAAGCTCATCATGAGTGCCGATCTGCGCAATACGGCCCTTATCCAGGACAACAATTCGGTTCGCATTCTGAATAGTTGAAAGTCTATGGGCGATGACGATTGTCGTTCGACCCTGCATCAGCCTTTCTAGAGCCTCTTGAACTAATGCCTCCGATTCTGTATCCAGGGCAGAGGTTGCCTCATCCAATATCAAGATCCGCGGGTTTTTCAAGATTGCCCGGGCGATGGCGATTCGCTGCTTTTGCCCGCCTGATAACCCGGTACCGCTTTCGCCGATAGCTGACTCATACCCATTGGGCATCTCCATAATGAACTCATGGGCATTGGCCGCTTTGGCTGCAGCTACAATCTCTTCGTCTTTGGCATCTAATTTGCCATAGCGGATATTCTGAGCAACAGTTCCCGAAAAAATAAAGGTTTCCTGCGGGACAATCCCAATGGTTTGGCGCAAGGAAGCCAAAGTTAGCTCACGGAGATTGTGCCCATCGATCAAGATTGTACCTGCGGTAGGGTCATAAAAACGGGGGATTAAATCGACCAAAGTAGATTTGCCTGCGCCGCTTGAGCCCACCAGTGCGACAACTTCGCCTGGTTTAATTTCCAAATTAATATCCTGGAGTACAGGTCGATTCGGTTCATAAGCAAAGCTGACCTGTTGAAAAGAAATAGCCCCGGAGATATGGGGATCGAGTTCGATCGCTGTAGGCAATTCGGTAATAGTTGGTTTTTCATCTAACAGCTCAAAGATTCGTTCCGCTGAAGCTGTAGCCCGTTGAATGGTATTGGATAATCCACTGAGTGCCTTAAGTGGGTTGACGATGAGCAGAGCCAGCGTGAAAAAGGCAATCAACTCACCAGGGGTCATCTGGCCGTTGACGACCTCGTACCCACCAAACCAGAGGATGATCGAGAAGCCAATGGCGGATAATAACTCGACCACCGGTGAAAGCGTGGCCGCCAATTGGGTATTTTTTCGGCTAGCGGAAAAATTGGCCTGATTTTGCCTGGTAAACCGTTCGAATTCAAAGTCTTCGCGGACAAAGGATTTCACTACTCGAATGCCGACTAATCCTTCGTGGAGGACATCACTGATATCCGCTACGCTCTCTTGAATCCGCTTGCTCATTACGCGGATCTTGTTGCTAAAAACCCGAAAGGCATAAATGATGGCCGGTAAAACCAAAAGCATCAAGAAGGTCAATTTCGGGTTTAAATAAATTAGGTACCCCACACCCGCTATGAGGGTGAGGGAGTTATAAAAAACGTTCACGACCCCGGAGACAAGGGCATTTTCTAACACACCGACATCATTGACAATCCTGGACATGACTTGGCCGACCCGGTTGGCATTAAAAAAGCCAAGCGACAGAGTCTGCAAATGCCTGTACAAATCATCTCGAATATCTTTCATCGCTTTTTGAGCTACCCAGGAAGTCAAGTAACGCTGGCCGTAATTTGCAAGCCCTTTGATTAAAAAGACAACGCTGATCAACACGGATAGTAGTGTTAATCGTGCTAGGGCAGACGGGTCTCCGCCAATATTCATTATCATCGAGTCGATAAAATCTTGAAAAACTTGAAAAACGAAGACCGTGACTAAAGAATGAACAATCATACTCCCGATTCCGAAGGCCAATCGGCCTGCGTAGGGGCGGGTATAACTCAAGAGCCGCTTGAAAATGCTCATGTGGCTAAATCACCTTTTCTATTCTGTACTGATTTGCCCGTAGCGCTCGACAATCTTATTAATGATCGCCGTGGTAGAATGTCCTTGTTCTAAATCGACTAGTCGGATGGTTGCTCCTACAGTGCGGGCCGTTGCAGCCTCCGGAAGTGGTTTAAGTCGGTAGTCGCCGCCTTTAACATATACGGCTGGCTTGATGATTTGAAGTAAAGTGTCGGCTGTAGGTTCATCGAATTCGATAACGTAATCAACAGGCTTTAGGGCGGCGACAAGCTCGAGTCTTTCCTCAGCAGGGGTAATCGGTCGCCCTGGGTCAGATATTTTTCGAACAGCTTGATCCGAGTTAACTCCTACAATTAATATAGTCCCAAAGCTTTTAGCTGCTTTGAGATAGCGAAGATGCCCGACATGCAACAGATCAAAGCGACCGTTGGTGAAAACGATCTTTTCCTGACGACTCTTTAGCTCGTCGACCGTTTTAGTTAATTCAGCATAATTTGCCAGGATATTGTTCATTTTAGGATTCAGTCCTTAGCATATTATCACCGGGGATTACGAGATGCTCTTCAAGAGAACGAATCGCTGTAGCCAGCTCTGTGGGGTGAACGGTGGCGGCACCAATCTTTCGAATGACGATACTTGCGGCGATATTAGCACAGAGGGCAGCCTCGACGAAAGTAGCCCCGGAGGCTAAGCCCAAGGTTAGGGTGGCGATTACGGTATCTCCAGCACCGGTAACATCGTATACCTGCGATTTATTGAATGCACGAATATGGTTGACTGTTCCATCTGCCTCAACTACTGACATGCCGTCTCCACCACGGGTGATCACAACGGCTTGGGCGTTGATCCGATCACAGATCTCCCTGCCCATAATCTCGGCATCTTTATCGGTTTGCAATTTTTTCCCCAGAAGCTCCTCGGATTCCTGCTTGTTAGGCGTAGCCACCGTAACTCCAACAAATTTATCAAGTTTATAGCGGGAATCAGCGGTAGTTTTGATCTGATATTCGCTAGCTAGCTGAATCAGCTCGGAGACAAGCCATGCCGGAAGAGATCCGTAACCATAGTCGGAAAAGATAATGGCATCAACGTCGGCGATGATAGACCGAAGATAAGCGATGAGTTTAGCCCCGGTCTCGGGAGTTATCTCCTCGCGAGAGCCAGAGTCGATCCGAACGAGCTGTTGTTTAACTAACCCCTTATCACCAGCCCAGATTCTCGTCTTAGTCGGTGTGGAGCGTCCGGCTTCGATAATTAGACCATCGGTGTTAATATCTTTAGCTGTCAGAAGTTTGGTTAATGTATGTCCGGGATGGTCGTCGCCGATGACGCCAGCAGCGTATACTGTAGCACCGAACTCCCGAATGTTGTTAATGGTATTGGCGGCACACCCCGGCGATATTTCGGTCTGTTGGTGTTGTAAGATAAGTACCGGTGCTTCGCGAGAAATGCGCTGGGGACTACCAAGCACGGTCTCATCAGCTACTAAATCACCGATGACCAGGATTTTCTGGTTTTGAAAGCGGTTAACTATCTCAAGTAGATTCATGTTATTTCTACCTTTCCAGGCCTAAATCTGCTAAAATCCAGTGCATCGCGGCTAAAAGGTCATCCGCAATAGCATCTGGCTGGGTCGGCCAGGTATCGCGGTCATATTCATAAGCTCCCAAGCCATAACCGGTTAGTACTAAGATTCCCTTGGCGCCAACCTTGTGCGCTGTTTGGACATCAGAAATTTTGTCTCCTATCACATAGCACTTGGTTAAATCTAAGCCAAACTCATCTCTGGCTTGCAACAACATTCCTGGCTCTGGCTTGCGACAGGCGCACTTTTGGCGATACTGCCCTTCACCGGTCGAAGGATGATGCGGGCAGTAATAAATAGCATCGAGATAAGCTCCTGATTCGGAGAGTAGGCTGGTTAAGCGCGCGTGAGTTTCTTGGATGCGAATTTCGGGAAAGTAACCCCTAGCTACTCCGGCTTGGTTAGTTGCCAGGATGGCTTTGATCCCATGCTTATTGAGCAAGCCGATGGCCTCTGCACTGTTAGGAAGGAGCTCCAGTCGACTCGGGTGGTTTACATACCCGACTTCTTTGGTGACGGTGCCGTCACGATCCATAAATACCGCAACTTGTCTAAGCATGTACTTCATTCCATTCTGCTAGAGTTGGACAACCTGTTTTATTTTATCATATTCTGAGGAAAACTTTAGCACTATCTTCACAAATGATAGGGTTTACAGCTCAGGTGTGGAAAATGAGACAAGAGTTTCCCGACCATCAACAAAAAGTCTATGTTATAATTTAGTTGTTAGCTAAGGAGGGAGCCTTTTTGCGTAATCGAGGTATTATTGGTGGTATCATATTTCTCCTATGTCTTTTGGCCTTGGCAGGTTTAGTTTTCGCACAAGGCTCAGCAGGCGCAGATTTTTCTGCGGACAAGATTATGCTGAACTACAAAAAAAACGTTACAACCTTTTGGGGTACCCCAGAAAAGCCAGTTTCGGTACAGGTGGACCAGTATACTGTTTGGGCTCCTTTGTTAGAGTATTTTCAAGATACTGGGAAGGTCGTAGCTTCTGAGGGAGTTAAGTTAGTGGGGGCCAATCCAAAAATCGAATTGGTCAGTGACCAACTCGAGGCTGACGATACACAAGTTATCGCTGTCGGAAACGTTGCTTTTGAGTACGAAGAGTTTAGCGGTTCCGCTGAGAAACTGACTTATCTACCTGACGAGGAACGCCTCATTCTTA
This sequence comes from uncultured Bacilli bacterium, assembly GCA_964483175.1. Taxonomy (GTDB): domain Bacteria; phylum Bacillota; class UBA5301; order UBA5301; family UBA5301; genus JAAYHC01. Next base: position 3,893 of record CAZAAT010000023.1, on the reverse strand, counting down.
CCGGCAACCCTGTGGTTAAAACCAAAGACGGAATAATCTCCGGTGCCGTGATCGAAATTGATCTTAATGCTGAAGTTATTATGGCTTCAGGCGGTTCTCAGTTGCACTTGGAAGAAGTGGAGCGGCGGGATTAATGATCTTACAGGCAGAGGGCCTAGCAAAAGCATATAAAGGGCGCCAGGTGGTTTATGAGGTTAGCTTGCAAGTTGCGCAAGGAGAGGTTGTTGGCCTTTTAGGTCCAAACGGCGCAGGCAAAACCACTACCTTTTACATGATAGTAGGGTTAGAAGCTCCTCAGAAAGGTCATATTCTCCTTGATGGTGAGGATATCACACGGCTACCGATGTATAAACGGGCGCGCAAAGGGATTGGCTATTTAACCCAAGAAGCTTCGATTTTCCGCAAGCTTACAGTAGAAGAAAACATCCTAGCTGTCTTGGAAGTCATGGGCCATTCTAAGGCTGAACAAAAGCGTAGAGCTGCAGCCTTGTTAGAGGAATTTCAGCTAACGCATGTTCGCAATAGCAAGGGTGTGGTGCTTTCGGGTGGCGAACGGAGGAGAACCGAGATTGCCAGGGCCTTGGCGACAGAGCCGGCTTTTATCTTGTTGGACGAGCCTTTTACCGGGGTTGACCCAATTGCGGTTGCGGATATTCAGGAGATTATCAAGCAGTTAAAAGATAAAGGGTTAGGTGTGCTAATTACGGACCATAGTGTTCGGGAGACATTAGCGATTACTGAAAGAGCGTACATCATGCACCAGGGCAGGATTTTGGTTTCCGGTGCATCTGAAGCTGTGATTAATGATCCGGTGGCTAAGAAGTTTTACCTTGGTGACCGATTTTCGCTTTAAGTTTGGAGATAGTGATGCGTAGACTGGATCGTTATATTTTTAGAGAAACCGTTATTCCATTATTTTTTGGCTTGGCTGCCTTTACCAGCATTTTTATCGGCGGCGATTTGGTAGACCTTGCCAAGAAGATCGTCCGATATGGGGCAGACTGGACAGTTTTGGGGAAATTGCTAATCCTTAAAACACCAGAGCTGTTGGTCGTGACCTTTCCGATGTCGATGCTAATGGCCACTTTGCTGGCCTTGAGTAGGCTTTCTGGGACCAGTGAGCTCGTAGCTATGCGGGCCGGTGGAGTAAGCTATTATCGGCTAATTATGCCGGTGCTAGTCTTGGCGGTCATGGTTAGCTTGGCTGCGATAGGCGTAAACGAGCTACTGGTACCAGTAGCGGATCTGAGCTATCAGGAGGTACTGTATGAGCAGGTTTATCGTAAAGAGCTGCCAACGATAACGAACAATGTCATGTTGGATGAGTACTCTGGGGGCAAGCTGTCCAGGATTATCTATGCCGTCAAATTTGACTCCAAAACCAAAACGATGCATGATGTATCGGTAATCCAGTTCAACCAGGGTCGACCGGTACAGCAAACAAGTGCTAAACGGTTGGTTTGGCGGGATGATCACTGGTACCTAGAGGATGGAACTGTTTTCGTTTTTAATTCTAGCTCAGATGGGCCGGTCACGAAGCTTTCGTTTTTAGGGGGGGCGCAGGAGTTGCCCTTGGATTATCAGCCGAAAGATATTCCGAAACTGCAAAATGATCCGGATAAAATGAGGATCAAGGAGCTGAAAGCTCAGATGCTGGTGGCAAAGGATAATCCCGAGAGATTTCGGGAATATGCCCTCGAGTATTATTCGAAGTTTTCGATTCCCTTTGCCAGCTTAGTTTTTGCCCTTGTAGGTGCACCGCTGGGGATTCAGTCGCATCGGTCGGCACGATCGATCGGATTTGGTTTAAGCATTGTGATTATCTTTGTTTACTATATCTTAATGACTATGGGTTCAACTCTAGCTCAGGGTGGGTACATCGCTCCGATTATTGGGGCATGGGGACAAAATGTGGTTCTGTTGGCACTAGGAATTTTTCTGATTGTAACTGCCCGTAAGTAGTGGCACATTGGGAAAGAGGGTGAGGAAATGTATGGGCTACGGTTAGTCTTAGCGCTTATCATCGTGGGCGGTATCGTCGCTTATATCGGGGACCGTATCGGGATGAAGGTTGGCCGGAAACGGCTGACCCTGTTTGGTCTGCGCCCTCGCCATACTTCGGTTATCATCACCATCCTGACCGGAATTATGATTTCGGGTGCTACAATTGGGATCTTGACCATCGTTTCCGAAGATGTTCGTACTGCCCTCTTTCAAATGAAGCAGCTCAAGGATGCTTTAAGTGACAGTCAAATGCAGATTCGGATTAAGGATGTAGAGCTCGAACGCAAACAGAACGAAGCCCAACAGCTCGAAGTCCAAATTGGAACCCTCAACCAAGAATATCAGCATGTGTTAGCGGAAAGAGAAAAGGTTCAGACCGCCCTGGATGCTGTTTATAGTGAGCTCGAGAGGGTGGAAACCGAGCACCAGGCAGCTTTGGCCAAAGTTGCTGAGACCCAGAATTCCCTTCTGCTCGAGCAGCAGCGGGTTGAGCGCTTGAAAGAACTGGCCAAGCCATTGGCTGATGCGGTTGAAGCCTTAAAAGCTGAAGTGCAAGAGCTTAATGCTGAAAAACAGCGGTTAAGCACTGAAATTGCCGAACTACAAACTGATTTATACTTCGGAAATGTGGCCTACCGAGCCGATGAGATTGTCTTGTCGACCGTGATCAAAGGTGGCCGTGATGCCGCTGTGATCAAAAATGAGATCTTAGATTTCTTAAACGGCCCGGCCAATGCCGAAGCCCTCAAACGGGGCGCAATTATTGAGGGTAAAGATAAGGCTTTGCAGGTGATTCCAGAGCATTTGGACCAAGCGGCTGAGATTATCGGCAATACTGAGGGTGACGTAGTTGTCCGCGTTGTATCCTACGCTAACTCTCTGGTTGGCAGCCCTGTGCCAGTATACTTCCAGCTCTTTAAAGACCAGCGGATCTTTGCCAAGGGTGAGGTTATCACTCAGGCCAAGGTTGATGCAACTCGCACGGCCGACCAGCTACTGGTTGATATTCTCAATCTACTCGGCGAGGTCAATGAAAAGGCCATTGAATTGGGGATGATTACAACCCCCGAAGGAACCGTTGGCCAGACAATTAACTGGACAGAAGTACCGAAGACAATCGAGAAGATTCAATCATTCAAAGGCATCGTCACCTTGAAGGCGATCGCTACCGTTGATACCTGGACTGCTGAAGGACCGTTACAGATTAAATTGGAGGTCTCCCAGTAGCAGAAAATCCTGCATATCTGGGCAATAATTGAACCGTTGTTCTTGAAGGAGATTATGCCACGGTGGAGAAATAGAATACACATGAACTAACAAACGTAAGTCATTAAAAATATGATAACTTCTTGTCACTGGTATGATGTAACAATAAACTGTAGCAGAATGAGTGGCTCAACGAACCAATAGATGCGCCAGACGTCCACGCAGCCAGTGACAATTATTTCAGTGGGCGGGAAGGCAGTGAGGAAACATGGTAACTCATGCACTCCCGCCTTTTATTTTGGAGGAGACAGGCATGCCGACGAAGGGCTTCGCCTACTTAATTATATTCATACTTGTCGTTTTGATCAGCTTGACAACCCCGGTTTTGGCTGCTGATGGCTTTACTGCTCTTCCAGCTGATCACTGGTCTTACCAAGCTGCACAGCTCTTGCATCAGGCCGGGTTAACTTCTGCTCTTCCAGTGCATGGTGAATTAAACCGCTATGAGTTGGCATTGATAGTTGGGGAAGTGACCTCCGACATCGAGACTGTGTTGCGACAAGAAGGGGTTCACTCGGTAGAACAAGTCTCCCCGGCGGCTCTCTCCCGAGCGATGCAAAAAATGGCCGGCCAAGGCGAGGGTTTTGTTACCAACAATACGGTGCTGGCCTACGCGGATTTAC
>CAZAAT010000022.1:0-32780 GCA_964483175.1 uncultured Bacilli bacterium | reverse complement strand
CGAGCTCTTCGGGTGGTCTCTTTACGCTGCTGGCAGAGCAGACGATTGGCAATGGTGGTGTCGTCTTTGGGGCAGCTTTCGACGCTGATTTTAATGTAGTACATGGCTATGCACAAACTATAGATGAACTAAGACACTTTCGGGGTTCTAAATACGTCCAATCCATAATCGGCGACACCTATAAACAGGTGAAGGCATTTCTGAACCAAGGCAAACCAGTCCTATTCTCAGGGACGCCCTGTCAGCTTGGGGGATTGCGAGCCTATCTGCACCGCGATTATGAGAACCTATATTGTGTTGATATCATTTGTCATGGGGTACCGTCGCCCTTAGTCTGGCGTAAATACATCGCACATCAAGAAAGTAATGCTGGTTCAAAGATCATAAAAGCTAATTTTCGGCAAAAGAATGATGGTTGGAGGCGGTACTCAGTATCATTCAGCTTTGACAATGATACCGAATATGCCCAGCATCATGGCAACGATTTATACATGAAGGCCTTTCTGCGCGATCTCTGCCTACGTCCATCCTGTTATCATTGTAACTTCAAGACATTGCATCGTGACAGTGATCTTACCCTAGCCGATTTTTGGGGAGTTCATCGCCTACTGCCCGAGCTGCATGATGACAAAGGTACTTCGTTAGTCTTCATCAATACCCCTAAAGGCAAAATGTTATTTGACGCCATCAAGGATCGAATTGTTTATCAAGAGGTAGATATTAATCAGGCCGTAGCTTATAACCCGTCAGCGATAAAATCTGTTGCAATCAATCCCCAAAGAGAGAGTTTCTTTGCCGATCTTAATCGACTACCTTTTGATGAGCTAGTTAACAAATATTGCAGGGAAACCAAGCTTGCAAAGCTAAAACGCAAAGCAAGAAAAGCGCTAAAGAAACTTGTAAGGATGAATAAATAGTGAAAATCGCGTTAATCTCAGATATCCATGGCAATCTCCAGGCTTTGGAGGCGGTTTTAGAAAACATCGAGCGGGAACAGGTTGAGCAGATCGTCTGTCTAGGTGATGTAGCTTTCAAGGGGCCACAGCCGCATGAGGTAGTTAATCTACTTAAACAGCAAAACTGCCTCTTTGTGCTCGGTAATACCGATGCTGTGCTCTTTAACCCACCAACAGAGCAAGAGATAGCTGCATTGTCAGGAGAGGCGAGGACGGTTGCCGAGTGTTTCCGCTGGACTGCTGATAACCTAACAGCTGATGACTGGGCTTTTCTGCGCCGATTCGCCGACACCCAGGATCTGGCGGTAGGTGATGGGCAAAGGCTGCTTTGTTTTCATGGCTCGCCAACCTCTGCAGAAGCTCGAATCCACCCTGATACGGATGATAAACGCTTGGCCGCACTGCTTGCTGATACTGATGCCAACTTTTATGCCGGAGGCCATGTCCACGTGCAGTTCTTACGCCCGCTCGGATCCGCGGTTTTCATCAACCCCGGTTCGGTCGGCTTTTCGCGCAGTGGCAATGATCGACGCCTAGCTGAATATGCCGTGCTAGACTTCTTTGACCAAGGATATTACGTCAAGTTTAAGCAGCTAGCCTTTGATTGGGCCAAGACCGTTCAAATCGCCAAGTCGGTTAATCCACCGCATTTGGACTGGCTCTTGACGAGCTAAGCCATTATTTTACTCAGGCCAATTAAACTGACAATCGTGCTTATTACCACGGTTATGCGGTAAAGATCACGAAAATCAATGAATTTGTCAAAACAAACTTGGTGCCTCGGGAAAACTCGGAGACCTCTTAAATCATTACATCCGTCAGCCCGATCATGCCGATGATTAGGTTTACCACTAGGATCTGGGCCACAAAAACCGCGAAGACCAGCACATTCATCTGGATAAACTCGATTAGATCACTTTTGAACTCGGTAAAATCCTCTTTCAGTCGAGGGATTCTCTTCTTTTCTTGTAGCAACGTGACGCCCCATAACAGCGTAATCAGCGGTGCAGTATACCAGGCGGAAAATATCACGTTAATGATCATATAGGCGGAGTTGTGAATTAGCTCAAGCAAAAGCATCCCAGGCCACCTCCAGACATACAAAATTTTATCGAATTATAGAGAAAATTACCACATTTTTTATCATGAAAAATAGGACTATTTTCCTATATTGCCATTTTTTCCTTCTGCAGTGCGGAAAAGGAAAAAGGCCTCCCCTTCCGAAGGAATATCCCAAGAGGTGAAAAACTTGGCTGAGCTGATCATCGCCCAATCACGGGCTTTAGCAGGCAAGTACCGGCGTTACTTTAACGAGACCGTCGGTCAAGATAACATCACAATTTGGACCTGGCCGGATTTGATCCGCGAGGTCGGTGCGGCAGTTGGGCCGCGCCCGACCACCTTGCTCACGCCGCTGCAACAATCGTTGCTCGTCCGGGAGGCCTGTCTCTCGACCCGCTCCCAATTGCGCCATTTTGGACCGATTGCCACTACTCGCGGTTTCTGGTCCGGGATGGACAAGTTCATTTCTCAGCTCCGCCAAAACAAGCAATCAATAACTGAAACAATCGGTGACCCGGACAAGGCCGCCGATCTCGAAATTATTCTCAACCGTTACGAAGAGCTTCTAGCTACCGCTGGTTCGACCGATCTGGCAGGGAGGTATGAGCGCTTAACAGCCGCAATCCGCGCTACCGCAACTACGGTGGAGCTATTGCCGGGTATTACCGAGCTATGTGTAGTTGGCTTAGCCGGGCCCAACGGGGTCCAGAGCGAACTGCTGGAGGTATTGGCCATCCACGGACTCACCTACAGGCATCAGACTTCGTTGATCCAACCTAGCCGACCACAACAGCTTCAGTTGCTTACGGCGGCTGAGCCCTATGGTGAAGTTCGCGCAGTTGCCGACCGGGTGGTTGCGCTGCTTTCAGCAGGGGTGAGCTTAAGAGACATCGCCGTGATTTATCCAAGCGAACAGTACCTGGACTTACTGCGTAAAGAATTTCGTCGCCGGACAATTGCTTTGCGAGCCTCTACGATTATTAGATTATCGGCGATCCCCTTGATCCGCCGTCTGCTAACAGACTTTGGCGGGCAGCCGGGGATGGCTACACTCCCTGATCACTACGCTAATTTTGCCGATTATCTTGCCCAGGATGCAGCCTACAAACGCTGGCAGAGCGAGCTTACCGAAGGCAGTGCTGAGGAGATCCGCCGGTTGGCAGCCCGGGAACTCCGGGCAGTGGAGAGCCTCTTGGAGCTAGCAGACCAAGCCGGTGCAGCCTTGGAGGGGATCTATGGTGATCGCACCTTTTCGGCGCGGAAATACGCCGAAATCCTTAGTCTAGCCGCTGCCCAGACAAACATTTGGCAGGAACCCTATCCCGGACCGGGGTTGCGTTGTGTCCCCTTAGGGGGGGAGGCCTCGGCCCTTTTGGCCCGGCACCTTTTTGTCGTTGGTCTGTCCCAAGAGGTATTAGGGGCAAGGCGCCCCGGGTGGTTGCCTGAGCTCGCCTCCTCACCTGAGCCGACCGCGGTCCTTGATCTGCTCTTGACCGAAGGACCCCAAACCGCTGTGCTCAGCGTTGCGCAGGCCGACACCGCCGGCAAACTCAACCTCCGCCCACTATATTTCCAAACCCTCCGCGAGCGCTGGAGTCCGCCAGAGGATCAGATCTCCTACTATCGACCGAGCGCGGAGTCGGTGGAGCAAAGAGCGGAGACTGAGCTATTAACCCGTAAGTTAGCGGTTGAACTGGCGCGTGTTTCTAGCCAAGTTACCCCCTGGGATGGTGACCTGGGTTCGGTGATTGAGCGGATCTATGCCAATATCGAGCGGCGAGAGTTTACAGTTTCCAACCTCGAATCCTACCTCAACTGTCCATTTAGCTTTTATGCCCAAAATCTGTTAAAGTTGCGATCGATTGACGTTGAACTCGGAGAGGTACAAGCGGTTGATGAAGGCTCGCTGATCCATGCGGTACTCAGCGACTTCTTCACCCAAGTCGACTTCCCGCTGACCACGGTTAAACAGCCCCAATACCAACAGCTGCTGGACAGGCTGTTAGCTGAGGCCATTAACCGCCAAAGAGCCGAATACCCGACCATACTACCTGGGGCCTGGGAAATCTCACACCTCCGGTTGGCTAACTTCTTAGCTACGGTGCTCAGGGAAGAACTAACAGCCGCCGAAGAGAGCGACTTTGTCCCGGTCAAAGTAGAGGAACCAATAACGCCCCTGACCATCGAGACCGCCTACGGTGAGGTTACTCTCCGTGGCCGGATTGACCGGATTGACAGCGATGGCGCCGGAGCCTGGCGCCTCATCGACTACAAAGGTGGCGAGGTCAAGCAGAAAGAGATTGCTGATTACAAGCGGATCCAACTGGCGATTTACGCCGAAGCCTGGCGGCGCAAACTTGTTGAAAACGGTGCAGAATTGACCGCGCTGGAGGTCTGCTATTTTTCCTACCGGAAAGGGAAACGCACCATCTATCGGCCCAAGAGCTTAGATGGTGCCGAAGCTTGGTTACAGGGGGCGCTGCAGGTGGCCCAAACTGCGGTCGAAGGCATCTTAGCCGGCAACTTCTTGCCCCAGCCACCAAGCGCAGATAACTGTAAATGGTGCGGTTTTGCCGATCTATGCCGGGAAAGCGGTGGACTGCAGCACAAAAAATTCGCGGTTAAAGGTGGTAGCGCTAGTGTCTGATCTGTTAGCTAATCTATCCGATGTGCAAAAAGATGCCGTGACAACCTGTGAGACGGATCTGATCGTTGATGCCGGAGCTGGCGCCGGCAAGACCAGGGTACTCGTCTCCCGGTATCTTCATTTCCATCTGGATAAAGGGTTTGGCCTCTCGGAGATCTTGGCCATCACCTTTACCGAGAAGGCCGCCGCCGAGATGCAGGATCGGGTCCGCACCAAGCTGATTGAACTCGGACGCAATCCGGAACACCTCGATACCGCCTATATCTCCACCTTCCATAGCTTTTGCCTGCGCATCCTCCGCGAGTTTCCCGCTTTGTGCGGTCTTGACCCGGAGTTCGGCGTCCTTGATGACCTGCGGGCGCGTGTCTTGCTGTACCAGGCGACCAAGCGGGAGATCGAAAAAGGACTGACCAGTTCACCGCCTGATGCGGATTTAGCGATCCTGGCTGCCGGCTTGACCGGCGGAGTGCCGTCACGGCTGATTCCCGTGCTGATCGATGCCTATAACGCCTGGCAGGAGAGCGGCTTGCCGTTGGCCGAGGTGATCCAGAGATCTGGTGCCTGGGACTCCGCTCAGATCGCCGAGGCTTTAGAGCAACTGAATGCGGCAGTGGCTGAGCTGGCCTCCAAACGCGCGGCAGCTCATAAACAGACTCGCGCTAAACTGGATGAGCTGCTCCAGCGGTGGGAAAGCGGCCAAGGTGACCTTTTGGAAAGGGCAGCTGTCTGGCTGGAATTCAAATCGGAAGCCAAGGCGATCGTGACAGAACTTGAGGCGGTGCATAGGGCCGCCAGGAGGCTAAGCACTCTGGAGGCTTCCCGTGTAGCCGTACCGTTGGCGAAAGCCCTAGGTAGCTATCTTTCTCGGATCCATGCGGCCTATACAGCTTTGAAAGAAGGCGAGAATGCCCTCGACTTTACCGACCTCATGCTCAAAGCGCGTGAACTCTTCGCCCACCCGGTGGTCAGCGCTGCGCTGCGCCGGCGCTTTCAGGCCATTCTCGTTGATGAATACCAAGATACCAACGGCGTGCAAAAGGAACTCATCGATTTAATCAGGGCACCCAAGACGCTCTTTGTTGTCGGTGATCCGAAACAATCGATCTATCGTTTTCGCGGTGCAGAGGTTGAAGTTTTTGCCGAAACCGCGGCCGAGATTGTTGCCACTGGGGGCAGAGCGATTCACCTCGCCGAAAACTACCGCAGCCGTGCTGAACTGCTAGACTTTCAAAATGCCTTTTTTGCCCGCCTCTTTCCTGCAATCGCCCCCGGAGCGATCTCCTACCAAAAGATCTCGGCAAAGCGGCCAAATAGCGCTGTGCCGCGGGTGGAGCTCTTAACCGGGGTCTGTGACCAGAATACCTCGAAAAACCGTGAGATGGAGGCGCAAGCCCTCGCCTATCGGATCAAAGAGCTGGTGGAAACCGGTGAGCGGGTAGGTTGGGCCAAAGATGACGAGACCGGGGAAGAACACCCCCGGCCGATCAGGTATGGAGATATCGCTGTCTTGTTTCGGTCCCGCACCGATATCTCGCTGTATTACCAAGCCTTTCTCAAAGCCGGCATCCGCACGGTTAACTTAGCTGGCAGTGACTTTTTTCTCCGCCGGGAAGTCACCGACATCTTGGCTTGTCTGCGCGTTATCGCCAACCCTGAGGATGAGCTTTCTCTGGCCGTAGTTTTGCGTTCGCCCTTGTTTGGCTTGAGCGACCCGGAATTATGGCAGATCAAGACGGAGTATGGCTCCTTTGGGCGCGCGGTTGATCCGGATGCTCCAGCGGCAGCGCCTGCTCCACCAGGCCTTTGTGAGCTGCGAAAACTAATTGCTGAGCTTCATCCGCTGACCCGCCGAATCGGTCCGACCTTTTTTGTCGAGAAAATCTTATCCGCCACCGGTTACGCCCAAGTTATTCTCGCTGGCAGTCACGGGGAACAAGCCTATGTTAACTTACGCAAGTTTCAGGAGAAGGTTGCCGAGCTTGAACAGGCCGGCCTGACCGATTTGCAGTCTTTCCTGGACTATCTCGCTGAGATCACCCGAACCAGTGGTCGGGAAAGCGAAGCACAGCTAACTACCGAGGGGGAAGACGCGGTTAAGTTGCTGACCGTTCACGCCTCCAAAGGGCTTGAGTTTCCGGTCGTCTTTGTCGTTGATGGTTATCGCGGGATCCGGGAGGCCGGTTTTCCACCGGTGGTGCGTTTTAACAAACAACTTGGATTTGGTTTCCGGCTGATGGTCGGGGAGAATACCTATACCACCGCCCAATACGAACAGATCAAAGATTGGGATAGCCGAGCCGATTACGAAGAAGCCAAACGCATTTTTTATGTGGCCGTAACTAGGGCTAGAGACTATTTGGTCTTGAGCGGGATCGCTAAGAAGGATTGCACCGACAAGATTGAATCGGTGCAGCAGGCCAAGAATTGGCTCGCGTGGGTGCAGCTAATAGCAGCTGATTTCCCGACGGTTTGGCAGCGGGACATCCTCGAGTATCTGGACGAACGTGAGAGTGTTGAGCCGGAGCGGCAGGCGATCACCGAGACGGCGGCGACTGGTTCGGTGGGTCCAGAACCACCGGCAATCGAGAACTTTACCGTGGATTGGGAACGGGAAACACTCAATGTCGGGGTATCCGATCTGTTATTACTTAATTCTTGTCCGCGACGCTTTTACTACCGGCGCATCCTAGCTTTACCGGAGCATCCTCTCCTCGGCCAGCCGCAGAAAACTGCCAAGGGCGGGGGTGTCGATCCGATCCAGCGTGGTAACCTTGCGCACCTGCTCTGTGCTCAGTTGACTCCAGATGCGGATCTTGAAGCGCTATTGGAGGCCGGGGCCAATGAACTGGGGGTTCCATCTGCTAAGCAAGGGGCACTTATTGACGAGGTCAGGCCGTTGATCGAGGCCTATCAGCGCTCCGAGCTCTTTGCGCGCCTCCAAAAGAGCGTGCGCACGGCCAATGAGGAGCCATTCCTGCTTAACCTCTGCGGCCTTGATATCGGAGGAACCTTTGATAAACTGGCCTTTTTTCCGGATGGCTCAGGCTTGTTGATTGATTATAAAACCAACCGCATCAGCTCCGACAAGCTAGCTGACCAGACCGCGTATTACCGGCTGCAGTTGCAACTATATGCTCTTGCGGTTCAGGAGAAATTTGGACTCACTGAGTTAGAAGCCGGGATTTATTATCTCGTCCCGGGGGTATATGTACTGGTCGCAGCGACCTCGAGAGAGGAGTTGTGCTCAGAAATTAGCCAGCTAAGGCAGTACCTGATTCCGGGGGAAATCGCCAGCTATCCGCGCAATACGGCCAACTGCGGGCATTGCTCCTTCATCAAGTATTGTATCGGCGCATCGTGATAGCTATAGCCTAAACTAGTGAATATTCCAATTGAAAAGCAGGATATAAACTGGTAAGATATTACTGAACTTTATTTTTTTCTGCACTCCCGGACGAACGTCCGGTTGAGGCCATAACCAACAATACGAGATGGCGGCCAGGGACATCGGCGGGGGGCTACGCAAACTTAAACCAACGTGAAATCCTTAATTACATGGAGGTGTTCAGATGAGCAAGGTAAGAGTGTTCCTGGGAGCTCTATTGGTCAGTTTACTGGTTCCGGCAATTGGTTTGGCGGCTAGTCTGTCGATTGCCTTTTTGCCCTTTGAGATCGGTGGCAATCTTGAGACTTGGTGGTGGGGTACCCATGAGATGCTAGAGGGTATTCCCCAGGTGATTAGTGATAAATTGGCTAACGACCCTAATTTGGTTATTATTGAACGTTCTCGCATCGATGATATCTTGGCTGAGCACAGTCTGCAAGCCTCCGGGGCTGTCGATAGTGCAACAGCAGTCCAACTGGGAAAACTCATCGGTGCCGATATCTTGGTCGTTGGCACGCTAAATGAGTTTGGCTTCAAAAACCAAGGTGGACTCTCAATCAGAGGCATATCCCTCGGGATGTCCAATGCTAGTGTGGGATTGTCAGCCCGGCTGATAGCAACCCAAACCGGTCAAATCTTGGGTTCATTCCAAGGCTCAGGTAAAGACTCGGCCACCTCTATCTCGGTCGACTCATTTAACAACATTTCCTTTGGCAGCTCCGAGTTTGAGGATTCTGTGCTTGGTAAGGCCTTAGCGAAAGCTATCGATGATTTGGTATCCAAGTTTCGGCCGGCTCTGGAAAATGCGCAAGCGAGGTTAGAAAAACCCGCTGTCACCGCTACCGGAAAAGTAGTCGCATTTTCTGGAGACTATATTATTGTTAATCTAGGTTCTAGCCACGGTATCAAGAGTAGCACTAGATTCGAAGTTTTTAGAATGCAAACTATTGAAGGTTTGGCTGATCCGATCCGCATTCCGGTAGGTAAACTAGAGGTAATCAGCGTAGATGCCGGGGCTACAGTGACAGTCCTCTATGAGGGTAAAGATGTTCAAGTTGGGGATACGGTCAGTCCGTTCTAGTAATCAGCTGATCCTGTTATAACGGTATTCAGGGCTCCGTTCTGGAGCCCTTTCTCATTGGCACGTTGGTATTCAGCGTACTGTTGCTATCCTCAGCCCACCTAAGGTATAATCATAGCTACAGTTTGGTGGGGGTGATTTAGCGTGTTAATCGGCGAAAATCGTGAGTTGTTTGAGAAATTCATCGTTCGTTTGGTTACACGGGGTCGCAAATTCTACCTTGGCCGCGGGCCGCTAAGTATGACCGTTCTGATCCGTAAAAATTACCTAATCATCGAGAAACACGATTTTATGGCCTTCGCTCCAGAAAGTTTTGCCCCGAATGAGCTGTGGGATTGTGCCGAGCACATCGAGGTGACCTACGAAAAACAGGTTTATCCTCGCTTCATCAGGTTCTTGGAGACGATTACCGATTTGCAGGTCGTCGCATCCTGCGCAACGATGATCAAACCAACCTCCACTCGGGCCAATATTCTCATCGCGGACAAGCCCTGGGAAGAAGCAAAACTCCAGGTTGATCTGGATTCCTTGGATATTGATCAGGTTGCTGAGCTTGTTTTTCTTGGCAAACAAACTGATTATGCCCAGCGCCGCTGATCATCGGATTGCAGTCTCAGTGCGCTAACATTCAACTTGCCTTTGTAATCAACCCAGGCTTTGAGCAGTCGTTGGTCTTCGTCGATGCGGGCCGATTGTCGTCCGGTTTTGATCACCGTGTTAATGCGGACGATATCTGCGCGGAGTTTGGCGTTTTGTGCGAACTCGACGACGGTTTCATGACCTGATGGGCAGCCCAAATCATAGATGTCTACGTTTCCGCCGGCTATAACTCTCTTACCTCTAAAGTAGCCCTCCTGGCCGATAACTTTCACATCATCGCCGGCATATAACTCACAATCGTAACAACCCCGACCGATGCAGAGGATTTTTCCGCTCGCTTGCAGGACAGAGTTTTGGGCATAAGTGATGTTAAGGTTCGCCGGAGTGTTTATCTCTGCGGCCAGCGCCTTGGCCTTGGTGAATAAAAGCGCCTCTATCGACCGGATCTCCTGGGGATCCTGAAATTCGAGCGAATTAAGCCCTGAAAACTTGCGGTAGCAGGCCTGTAGCAGCAGCCGGATCTGCTCATAAGCGGACTCACGACTGAGTGAGATCAATTCTTCGAATTGTTTCGGAATGTTAGCAAATTTGCTCTCAAGCAACAAACAGGTTAGATGTCCTGTTGAAGACTTGTCCAAGCCGGTTTTGATAAATGAGGGGTTGGTGAGCACCTGGTTGATCGCGCCCGCCAAGAGGCCGATCTCACTTGCTAGGATCATTAGTTTGGTCACTAGCGAACTTAAGATGGCATCTTGCCCACCGGCTTTGAGATTTGCTGAGATGACCGATCTTTTGACCGTAAGCGTGCCGCCGGCGACGACCTCGGCGTCACTGACCGACCCCAGGACAATAATATCCCCGCTCGCTGTCAGCCTGACATTGCCATAAACATTGCCGGTAACGACTACGTGGCCATTAAAACTCAAATGACCATGTTTCGGATCAAGGTCGCCGTGGTGGGTGTAAAACGGCAATACCCCGATGCAATTATTTTTCATCCGGGGCAATCCGGCCTTTACGGCAACGACCGCTAGCCCATCTGGGGTGAGTTCGGCCCCATCGCCGGTCAAGAGAGCGACATCTTTTGGCTTGGCGGGGACAATCGGTTCTCCCGAGACGGTCATTCCTGTACAGCCAGGGCGAGCAGGTATTTTTTTGGCCAGCACATCCCCGGGTTCTACCTGCACCAGGTCAAATTGGTCCAAGATATCTAACTTTAGAGCGCCACAATTTTTCTTTTTGGCCCGAAAAACTTCGGTCGGAAAGAGTAATTCGATCTCGGCATCTGAGCCCGGTACAGGAGGGATTCCGCGGGCGACAATCGCATCTCCACCCTCGTTGGCCAGCATTTCTACCGTCTCTTCATCGATGCCGTAAACAACGTCATTATCTCTCAGGTATTCGAGGAGTTCCGTTGTGGTGTAGCGCTCGGGAGCTTCAAAGCTAGCTGGAACCGCATGGATTGTCAGGCAGTTATCAGGCTCGGCTTCGAGCAGGTGGTACACTGTTTTGGGGGTATAGGTCACCTTTAAGCGGGCGGAGAGTTCAGATTCGGAGATGGACAAGCTGACAAATCGCTCGCCGGAGGTGTTTTCCGGATATACTTCGATCTCATCCTTGGCGGTTACCGTGATCCGATCACGGATCAGTTGGCCGTTGACAAAGAGAACCACGTTGGCGCCGGGTATAAGCGTTGCTGCTTTGCCCAGATGCCCCGGATCAGTTACCTGGATCGCTCCATTGCGCAGCGACGCAGTGCCATTAGCATCAGCATTTCTGGCAAAATGAATATGATTAGTACTCTCTGGAATATCAATTAGATCTAGAAAGTTTTTGAGATTCTCGAAATTCACAAGCGTTACCACCTATTCCTAATAGAATAAAAAACACCATCCCCTTAAGAGGACGGTGTGCAGTGCTACCGCTGAAAAGTACTATCTGCCTTACCGCGAAGAAAACTGTATCAGTCATTGCCCCGAAGCGAAGCATTACTGCATACATGACCAATTTGGTAATTAATATAACACAGAAAAAGTTGGAAATCAACCGTTGCGGAGGTAATTGTGATATTTGTCCCAATTTAAATAGAGGTCTTTGTTGGGATGAGGGCAAAGAAGTCTTTGACAAGCTTGGGGGGGGATGTTGGCATGCACAGATACTTACGTTCCAAGTTGGTTGTGGTCGGTTTGGTTGCTTTGATGTCGGTGGCGGTGAGCGCCTTCGCCCAATCACAATATTCTTTTGGCTATGATACCTGCCCTGGGGAGGTACTTGTATACACCGGGGAGGTTAGTACGCAGGTCGAGGTTCCCTGGGTGGAGTTATCTGATCACAGTCCGAAAATGATGTATTATCGCACCACCTTAACAACGCAGGCTGCCGAGGATGAGGTTATTAGTCGGCTTGAAGAGACCGTGGTTACTCTGCCCAACGGTGAGAGAATCAGTGATCAGGTAACCTATCGGCTTCTGGCGCCTGACTTTGCCTATATTGATACCCCTGGCGGAGCGGTGACCGGCGTGGACTTCTTTCCACCGATTCCGGTTGCGGCCGGTATGTCCTGGACGATTACAACCGAGCTTGCTATCCCCTATGTAAATGCGATCCTACCGGTGACAACCACCTATCAGCTACAAGAAATTGTGCCGATTGGCACGGATAAGGTTGCGGTTATCCGACATTATACCGAGTTGGAGAGAGGGACGGTTGATTACCTCCAGACCGAGATGAATCTGGATCTGAAGGCCTGGGGCAAGTCATTCTGGTCATTGGGCAGCGGGGATTATGTCGGTCGGTCCGTCACCAACCAGATTATCCTCGAATTGCCGGCAGAGATGGGCGGCGGCGAGATGGTGACTACGGTTAAACGTAGCGAAGTCATCGAGTCGGGCAATGCTGTGCCGGCTCCCATCGAAGACTACATCATGCTCTATCTACAAAAACAGTTGGATTAACCGACTAGATCAAGGAAGAACTTAAGTGCGCTTTCACTACTTTACTTTTTTACCACAATAAAGTAAAATGGCAATATACTTGTTATGGTGAGGAGAGTGGAGTTGTGAAGAAGGCACTTATAGTTTGTCTGAGTATGCTCTTGGCCATCGCTCTGGTGGCACCGGCAGTTTTGGCCGCTGGCGACGGTTCGCTGGATCGCGTGAAGAAAGCAGGTAAGTTAGTCATCGGCATTGATGATGCCTACCCCCCGATGGAGTTTCGCGATGAGAACAACGAACTGATCGGATTTGACATTGATATGGCCAGGGAGATTGGCCGGCGCCTTGGTGTTGAGGTCGAGTGGATTCCGACCGAATGGAATGGGGTAA
Organism: uncultured Bacilli bacterium; assembly: GCA_964483175.1. Taxonomy (GTDB): domain Bacteria; phylum Bacillota; class UBA5301; order UBA5301; family UBA5301; genus JAAYHC01. Next base: position 19,726 of record CAZAAT010000022.1, on the reverse strand, counting down.
TCCTCGCCCTCAATAGCGGTAAGTTTGATATCATCTGTTCAGCTATGAGTATTACCGAGGAACGCGCTAAGCAGGTTGATTTCAGCCCGCCCTATATCGATATGGGACAGGTTGTGGTAACCACCGCCAATAGTTCGATTAAGACCCTGGATGATCTGAAAGGGAAAATTATCGGCACCCAGTTGGGCAGCACCAGTGCTGAGGCTGCCAGGACCATTCCTGGGGTTCGGGAGATCGTCGAATATCCGAAGTTTACCGAGGTCTTCTTGGATTTAGCTATTGGCCGGATCGATGCTGGCGTTGTTGACCTCTTGGTAGCCAATTATTATTCCTTCTCACGCCCGAACGCATTTAAGGTGGCCTGCGAAGTCGTGCCTGAGCCGATCGGGATTGCCTATCGTAAGCAAGACGATGATCTGCAAAATGCTATCGATGCTATTTTGTTAGATTTAATCAACGAAGGTTTTATCGACAAACTCTCAGAGAAGTGGCTAACTGGAGCCGAGTAATTTTTGGAGGCTAATGCGTGGACTTTGATTTCGCTATCGTCTGGAAATACCTGCCCGTCTTGGCAAAAGGGGCCGTCACAACTGTTGAACTAACCGCGCTGGCAATCGTTATCGGATCGGTGCTTGGTCTATTTATCGCCTTGGCCTCGATCTCAAAAAACTGGGTGGTTAGGTCGCTGGCCAGGTTTTACACCTGGTTGATCCGGGGCACACCCTTACTGTTACAGCTGTTTGTGATCTATTACGGCTTACCATTGCAGATGGGGATCAAGTTGAGTCCGTTTGCCGCTGCTGTGACGGGGTTGAGCATCAATTCCGCAGCATACATAGCTGAGATTATCAGAGCGGCGATTCAGTCCATCGATAAAGGTCAGATGGAGGCGGCTCGATCCATCGGCATGAGCTATTTTCAGGCGATGATGCGCATCATTCTGCCGCAAGCATACCGGAGGATGATTCCGCCGTTGGGCAACGAGTTTATTGCCCTACTCAAAGATTCATCCCTGGTAGCAACGATTTCGATGGTTGATTTGATGCGCACCGCTCAGCAGATGTATGCGACGACTTTCCGGCCGATGGAGATCTTCCTGGCTGCCGGCGCATTATATCTCCTGTTGACGACTTTCTTTACCGTGACCTTTGGTCGCCTCGAACGCAGGCTGGCTGTTTATGATTGATGGAAAGGAGCCGACCCCTATGGTTAGAGTAAATGGATTATATAAGTCCTTTGGTTCGCTAGATGTACTCAAAGGGGTGTCTTTTGAGGTTACCAAGGGTGAGGTAGTCTGCATCATCGGACCAAGCGGTGGGGGCAAGAGTACCTTGCTACGCTGTATTAACCACCTCGAGGAGCCGGATGCCGGTGAGGTCGAAATTGACGGGGAACCGGTCAAGCCAGCAACACGTAAGCCGTTTCAGAAGGAGCGGCATCTGAACCGGATGAGATCAGAGATTGGCATGGTTTTTCAGCGCTTTAATCTCTTTCCGCACCGGACGGCCTTAGAAAATGTAGTCGAAGGGCTAACTACCGTCAAAAAGATTTCGCGGAGTGAGGCCCGGGAGGTAGCCAGACAATACCTGGTCCGAGTGGGGCTGGCCGACAAGGTGAATGAGTATCCCTCCCGCCTTTCCGGCGGACAGCAGCAGCGAGTAGCGATCGCCAGAGCCCTAGCGATGCAGCCGAAGGTGATGCTCTTTGATGAGCCGACCTCAGCGCTTGATCCGGAGTTGGTCGGCGAAGTGCTCTCGGTGATGCGAGATCTGGCCGAAAACGGTATGACCATGCTGGCGGTCACCCATGAGCTCGGTTTTGCGCGTGAGGTGGCGAATCGGGTGATGTTCATCGATGATGGCCAGATCCTCGAAGAAGGGTCGCCTAAACAGGTTTTGGCCAACCCGCAGCACCCACGGACGGCGAGCTTTATCAGTAAAGTATTGTAGACTAACGGTCAATAATAATAACAAAGGAGCTTTATGGTGCAGTTTATTCAGCGCCGGGGGCTCCTTTTTTAGTGTGCAGGATGACTCAAGTGTACTTGTCTGACATGCTCCTCCGGCTTGGCGCATATTCTTGTCATGGGAATAGGCGAAAAAGCTGGAGGTGCTTTCATGTCAACATTCCGTTTGGAAATCCCCACTAAACTGTTTTTCGGTCCCGGCGTCTTGGGTGAGCTCCCCGCGGCTGTTCGCAATATGGGCCGCAGAGCCCTGATTGTGACCGGGAAGAATAGCGTCCGCAGAACCGGAGTTCTGGATAAGGTCGTCGGCCTACTTCAGGAAGCGGCGATCGAGAGCGTCATCTTTGAGCAAATAACTCCGAATCCGTTATCCAGCCAAGTTAAGCTGGGCGTTCAAGTTCTCAAGGCCAACGGGTGTGACCTGGTTGTTGGTCTCGGGGGAGGCAGTGCCGTCGATGCGGCCAAAGCCATCGCTATGTGTGCCGTGAACCCCGGTGAGATTACTGATTATCAACCAGGTGGTTCTTTGGCTGAGACCATCCCGACTCGCTCACTTCCGGTGGTGGCGATCGTGACGACGGCGGGGACGGGAACCGAAATCAACCACTTTCTTGTCATCACCAATGATCAAACCCTTGAAAAACCAGGAATCGGCTTCCCTTGTAATTATCCGACTGTTGGAATTGTCGATCCTGAACTCATGCTCACGATGCCACCGACGATTACCGCAGATACCGGGGTTGATGTACTCTTCCATGCCCTCGAAGCTTATGTCTCCAAAGGTGCAAATCTCTTTTCTGATCTGATAGCAACCCAGGCCATTAAACTTGTGGTTAATTATCTCGAACGCGTGATTGCTGATGGCGCCGATCTTGAAGCCAGAACCAAGCTCGCGTGGGCAAGCACCCTGGCCGGCTTAGCTATAGACATTGCCGGTACGGTTGTGATTCACAGTGCTGCCCATCCCATCAGCGGCCGGCTAGATAAAACGCACGGGCAAACGCTAGCGGCTCTGGGTGTTGCTTATCTGCGGCACAACCAGGCAGCCAACCCAGAAAAATTCGCAACCCTGGCGCAGTTATTGGGTTCCCCGGAGGATGGATTGCCATCTGTTGACCTGGCCGCGAAGTCCCCTGACGCCTTGCGGAGCTTTTTACAAAAGGTCGGCCGAGATATCACACTTAGCAGTCTGGGCGTAACGCCGGAGCTCATTCCGACTCTGGTGGCAGATACTTTTCGGACCATGTCGGGCGGTTTGGAAAACAACCCCAAACCGGTGACCCCCACAGACTTGGAGCGCCTTTACCGAGAGTCTTTATAACCGAGTGACACCCGAAAAACCGGGTTTGCACTAAAGGATAAAGGGAGGTACTAAAATTGAAAAGGTTGTTATCCGTAGTAGTCGTGTTGTCTCTGCTCTTAGGCTCGCTGGCCGTTTTTGCCGCAACGGCCGAAGCCAAATCCTACACTATTGCGACTGTCGTCAAGCTCAGCGGGGTGGGTTGGTTCAATAGGATGGAGCAAGGTGTGAACAAGTTTGCCAAGGACACCGGACATAACGCGTTTCAGGTCGGGCCGGAAAAAGCCGACGCCGCCCTACAGGTGCAGATAATTGAGGATTTGATCGCGCAAAAAGTCGATGCAATCTGCGTCGTTCCATTCTCGGTTGAGGCTTTGGAGCCGGTCTTAAAGAAAGCGATGGATAAAGGGATCGTGGTGATCACCCATGAGGCTGCGAACCAGCAGAATATGCACTGGGATATTGAGGCTTTTGATAATACCGCTTATGGTGAAGAATTCATCAAAGCCTTGGCCGAGTATATGGACTATGAGGGAGAATGGGCCGGGTTCGTCGGCAGTTTTACCTCTAAATCCCACAATCAGTGGGTTGATGGTGCAGTGGCCTATGCAGAGAAAAATTACCCGAATCTGAAGTTCATCGGCAAGTTCGAGGCTTATGACGATCAACAGAGGGCTTACGAGAAAACCCGCGAACTGCTCAAGGCCTACCCCAATCTCAAAGGTATCCAGGGTAGCGCTTCCACCGACCCGGCAGGTGCCGGCTTGGCAGTAGAGGAGCTTGGACTGCAGGATGAGGTTTTTGTCGTCGGCACCAGTATCCCTTCGGTCTCCGGTCAGTACCTCAGAAGCGGAGCGACGAAGATGATCGGTTTCTGGGATCCGGCCGATGCCGGCTACGCCATGAATAAGTTAGCGGTGATGGTCTTGGAGGGCCAGGAAGTTACCGCGGGTATCGATCTTGGGGTGCCAGGCTATAACAACCTCTCGCTCGAAGGCAGGGTACTTACCGGCCAAGCTTGGGTTCACGTGACCGCGGAAAACGTTGATCAATACGACTTCTAAGGATCAGCTGAGAGCAGGTGGGCTGTTCTCGGTCCACCTGTTCATCTAACTGGTAGAGGAAAGGATAGACTGGCGATGGGCGCAGAGTTTCTAGTAGCCGAAAAGATCCATAAGTCTTTTGCCGGGGTTACGGCCTTGCGCGGGGTTGATCTCCGGATCAGACAGGGTGAAATTCGCTGTCTGGTCGGGGAGAATGGTTGCGGGAAGTCGACGCTGATCAAGGTGATTTCAGGTGTCTACCAGCAGGATCAGGGGCTAGTGATTATCAATGGGAAGCCGTATCAGCGAATTCAGCCCATCGAAGCGATTCGCGAAGGCATCCAAGTAATTTATCAGGATTTTTCGCTCTTTCCCAATCTTACGGTCGCGGAGAATGTGGCCCTTAACTATCAGCTTGAGCGGCGTCATCGTCTGATCAGGTGGAAGGAGGTTAAGCGGATAGCCCAGGGTGCGCTGGAGCAGATTGATGTCCATCTTGACCTCGATGCCTACGTCGAAGACTTAACGATAGCCGATAAGCAGCTGATCGCCATCTCTCGCGCCTTGCTGCAAAATGCCAAACTGATTATTATGGATGAACCGACCACCGCCCTGACCCGGCGAGAAGTCGATTCGCTGTTTAGGGTGGTCAAAGGCCTCAAAAAACAGGGAATTTCCATACTCTTTGTCAGCCATAAGTTGAATGAAGTGATTGAGATTGCCGACCAGGTTACCGTGATGCGCAATGGTTGCATTGTCGCGGACGCAGAGGCCGCCGAGTTTGATCAGGCCAAAATCACCTATTTGATGACCGGACGGAGCTTAGCCGAGCAGACCTCGTCTAAAACAATCAGCAAGGGAGAGAGCCCTCTCTTACAGGTCAAAAACCTCACGCGTCGCGGCGGTTTTGACCAGATCAACTTCGACCTCTACCCCGGAGAGGTTCTAGGAATTACCGGTCTATTGGGTTCGGGCCGAACAGAGTTGGCGATGGCCTTATTCGGGCTGAGGCCGGCTGAGCGTGGCCAAATCTATCTTGATGGTCAGCCGACCAAGATCAGGTCTGTTCAGGACGCGATCGCCAATGGTATCGGCTATGTTCCAGAGGATCGCTTGACCCAAGGCCTTTTCCTCGCCAGGTCAATTTCGCGTAATATTATTGCCGGTTCGTACCAGCAAGTACTGGACCGGTTTGGCTTTCTCAGCACCGAGAAAATCCGCGCCGCGGTTAAGCGCTGGCTCGCCAATCTCAACATTGCCACCCCCTCACCAGAACTCCCGGTGCAAAGCCTTTCGGGTGGGAATCAGCAACGGGTCGTGTTGGCCAAATGGCTTGCTACCGCACCGCGCATTCTGATTTTGAACGGGCCGACCGTCGGTGTCGATGTCGGCTCGAAAGCTGAGATCCACGCTATCTTGCGCAACCTGGCTGAGCAGGGGATCGGGGTCATTATCATCTCTGATGACATCCCAGAGCTACTTCATCATTGCGATCGGATCCTGCTGATGCAACGCGGGAGGATTGTTCAAGAGTTTGGTGCCGGCGAGATTTCTGAAAACGAGTTAGCGAGTCAGCTGACCGGGGCTTAGGTGATCATATGTGGAAAAAGCTACTAGCCAGAAATGAATTTCATGTGGCTCTGGTTGTTCTCGGATTGTGCCTGGTCATTGGGGCGGTCAACCCGGTCTTTTTTACCGTGGGCAACCTCTTTGATTTGGTACGCAATAGCGTAGTTATGGGCATCTTCTCCCTCGGAGTCTTAATCGTCATTATCTCCGGCGGGATCGATATCTCTTTTGCTGCAGTCGCGGCCTTTGCGATGTTTGTGACCGCGAAGATTCTGGTGCCCTTTCACTTTCAGGGTACGATTTTGGTCCCTTTTGCCCTCTCTGCGCTGATCGGGATACTACTCGGCCTGATTAATGCAGTGTTAATCTCGCAGTTTCGCTTGCCGACGATGATTGTAACTTTGGGTACGATGAGCGCCTTCCGCGGCTTCATGCTGGCCTTTATCGGTGCCATGGAGATCACCAATCTGCCTCCGGCGATGATCGCCTTTTCTCGTCTTTCACTCGTGACCATCAAACAAGGCCGCTTCACCTATGGGCTACATGCCAGCATCATCATCCTGATTGTTCTAGCTATCGTCGTTTGGTTTATCTTGAACAAGACCATGCTGGGTCGGGGGATCTACGCTTTAGGCGGTGATCGGATCGCCGCAGAGCGCGCCGGATTCAACATCCGCAGAATCCAGCTGTTTATCTATTGTTTTGTTGGGTTCCTCGCCGGTATTGGTGGCATTGTACACTCTTCCCTGGTCCGCACCGCCCGCCCGTTTGACCTGGTAGGGACGGAAATGGGTGTAATTGCAGCTGTGGTCTTGGGCGGCGCTCGCATTACCGGGGGCAAGGGAAGCGTAGTCGGAACGCTGCTCGGAGTGGTTCTGGTCGTAATCATGAATACCAGCCTGATCTTGCTCGGGGTTTCTTCTTTCTGGCAACGAGCGGTGCTCGGACTATTAATCGTGTTGGGCACGGGAATCCCGGCTTACCAGGCCAAAAGACGCCAGAGAGCGGCATGATCGGTGGCAAGTAGGGGGGGTTAAGGTGAAACAGGTTGATTTGCGAGCAGTGCTGCCCAAAGATGCCAACGTGCGGTGGTTGTTATTCATCACGATACTGGTTTTTGTCATCATGAGCTTGCTCAGGCCAAATATGTTTTTTACTTTAGACAACTTTAGCTCGATGGCTTTCCAATTTCCCGAGTTTGGCCTCTTGGCGATGGCCATCATGCTGACCCTGCTCACCGGGGGTATTGACCTTTCTGTGGTTGGTGTGGCCAACCTCTCCGGGATCTTGGCCGCCCTGGTGTTAACCAGGTTGATGCCGACAGAGGCCTCGGTGCTACAAGTAGGCCTGTACTCGCTATTAGCCTTGGCAACCTCGGTCTTGACCGGTTTGGTCTGTGGGCTAACCAATGGATTTCTTATCGCCGTGGTTGGTATCACCCCGATCTTAGCGACTCTCGGTACGATGGAGCTATTTACTGGGATAGCGATTGTAATTACCAAAGGTGCTGCGGTCTTCGGTTTTCCCGAGCTAATTACGTTTATGGGCAACGGGAGTTTGTGGATTATCCCGGTTCCCTTTCTGATCTTCACCTTGGCGGCCGCTGTCTTTGCCGTTATCCTCAACAAAACCGCTTTTGGTGCCCGGTTACAGTTGCTTGGCACCAACCCCGTCGCCGCAAGGTTTTCCGGGCTCAATAATACCAAACTGTTGCTCGGCACTTATATGATGAGCGGGCTGTTAGCCGCGATTTCAGGGATTGTGGTCTTGGCAAGAACCAATTCTGCCAAAGCCGACTACGGTTCATCCTATACCCTGCAGGCGGTGCTGATCGCCGTGCTCGGCGGGGTCAATCCTGCGGGTGGTTTTGGCCGGGTTGGCGGCTTGGTCTTGGCCATTTTAACCCTCCAGTTTTTATCCAGCGGCTTTAGTATGTTGCGATTTAGCAATTTCTTTAAGGAGTTTATCTGGGGTGCCGTATTGCTATTGGTAATGGTGATCAACTACATCACCAACACCCGGCGAGAACGGCGGGAAGCCCTACTGCAATCAAAGGAGTGTGAAGTCAATGCGCAAGTTGATTAATCGACCGGAAGATTTTGTTGATGAGATGCTGCAGGGAATTTATGCAGCCCATCCGGACAAAGTCACTTTTGTCAATAATGATTTGCGTTGCTACGTGAGGACGAATACCAAACCTGGCAAGGTTGGCTTGGCTACCGGCGGTGGGTCGGGACATCTGCCGCTCTTTTTGGGGTATGTTGGAGAAGGGATGCTCGATGGCTGTTCGGTCGGTGGGGTCTTTCAATCTCCCAGCGCCGAACAGATGTTAGCTGTCACCAAGGCCATCGATAGCGGGGGTGGCGTCTTATATATTTACGGGAACTACACCGGGGATATCATGAACTTTGATTTAGCGGCCGAGCTGGCGGCTGTTGAGGGGATTACAGTGGAGACCGTAATCGGCTGGGATGATGTGGCTTCGGCGCCTAAAGGAAGGGAAGATAAGCGCCGCGGAGTAGCTGGGATCTTTTATGTTTACAAGATTGCCGGGGCGGCTGCTGAGGAAGGGGCTGATTTGGCGGAAGTCAAGCGGCTGGCGGTCAAGGCGCGGGATAATGTGCGGACGATGGGGGTTGCCTTGTCACCCTGTGTGATCCCGGAGATCGGCAAGCCAACTTTTGAACTGGCCGATGGAGAGATGGAGATCGGCATGGGTATCCACGGGGAGCCGGGGGTTCAGGGGAAGGCGCCGTTGGCCACCGCCGATGAGATCGTCGACCAGATGCTGCAGGCGATCCTAGCTGACCTGCCTTTTGAGCAGGGGAATGAGGTTTCGGTCTTGATTAACGGCCTTGGCGGAACTCCCAAAGAAGAGCTGTACCTTCTTTATCGGCGGGTCCACCAGATCTTGTCTGCGGAAGGAATCGCCGTTTCATACCCTTACCTCGGTGAGTATGCCACCTCGATGGAGATGTCCGGCGCTTCCATCAGCCTGTTGTGCTTGGATGAAGAATTAAAGCGCCTCCTGGCCAAGCCGGCGAATACCCCATTTTTTGTTCAGCACCAGTTGTAGAGGGGGTATCAGGGTGGAACAGTTACAAGCTGCCGAAATCAAAGCTTTCTTTCATAAACTGGCCCAACTAATCGTCGCGCACAAGGATGAACTCACCGAGCTAGATGCCGCTATCGGAGACGGAGACCTGGGGCTGACCATGAGCAAGGGTTTTACTGCGGTTAGCGAAGCCCTGTCCAGCTTCGAAGAAGTAGATGTGGGGAAAATCTTGAGCAAAGCCGGTGCGGTCATGGCTTCAGCAGCTCCTTCGACGATGGGAACGCTGTTGGCTATTGGGCTCTTACGCGGCGGCCAGGCTGTGCAGGGCAACTCGGAGCTTGATTTAGCGCGACTAACCATGATGATGGAGGCTTTCGTCGAGGGAATCATCGCGCGGGGCAAGGCGAAGTTGGGAGATAAAACCCTGTTAGACTCGCTGCATCCGGCGCTGAAGGCTCTTAAGGCAGCCCGGGATAAAGAGCTGAGCTTGGTTGAGGGGGTCGCTGCCGCCCATCGAGCGGCCATCGCTGGTTTAGCTGCCACCAAAACCATGGTCTCTCAGCATGGCAAAGCCGCCTGTTTTGGTGAGCGAACCCTCGGTAGGCAGGATCCGGGGGCAACCGTCGGGTCCTACTTTTTTGCGGCCTTGCTGGAGACGGTGAAAAATGACGAGGGGTTTTGCTGATGAGTTGGTTAGAGTTGCTGAAACAAATGTGCCTCATCCCTGCGGTTTCAGGCTATGAGGCCCCAATGGCCGACTTTCTCGTCCAAGCGTTAGCCTCTTACGCCGATGAGGTTTCAATTGATAAAGTCGGAAATGTGATCGCTCGGATCAACGGTACAGATCCGGCTGCTCCAGCGGTGATGGTCTTTGCCCACTTGGACCAGTTGGGCCTGATGGTGCGCAAAATTACCGCTGATGGGTTCATCCGGGTTGAACGGTTAGGCGGGGTGCCGGAGAAGGTATTACCTGGTTTGACCGTCCAGGTACATACCGAAACGGGGGAGGCCGTTACCGGTATTATCGGTGTCAAATCGCATCACGCGACCTCGGCCGAGGAGAAGTATCAGGTGCTCTCTTGTCAACAGCTATACATTGACATTGGGGCGACCGATAGCGCGGAGGTTTATGCTGCTGGTATCGAGATAGGGGCGCCGGTTTCTTATCAGCCCGCGTTTGCAGTGCTCCAGAGTGGCCGGGTTACTGCGACCTCGTTGGACGACCGCGGTGGCTGTGCGATTTTGGTAAGACTGGCTGCTGCAGCGGCGGCCCAGCGTCCGGCGGCAACCCTTTATCTGGTCGGGACGGTGCAGGAAGAGTTTAACTTACGTGGTGCCCAGGTTGCTGCGCAGGTACTCAAGCCGGATTTAGCAATTTGCCTGGACTTGATGGTAGCCGGAGATACCCCTGATTTAGCAGATCGGCTGGATTTGCGTTTGGGTGGGGGTCCGGCGCTAGGAATGTACAGTTTCCATGGCCGCGGTACCTTAAATGGGACGATCCCCCATCCGGCGCTTGTCCGTCTAGCCAAGGAGGCTGCTGCCAGCGGCGGGATCTCCTTACAGCGTAACGCCATGGTTGGCATTCTCACTGACTCAGCCTATGTGCAACTGGTCGGTGCTGGAATCCCCGTGCTCGATCTCGGTTTCCCGGCTAGGTACACGCACACCCCGGTGGAGGTCTGCGATCTGGGCGATTTGGAAGGGCTCTATCGCTTGAGTTGGGAGATGATTCGGATGTTGGCGCCGGGGATGCACTTCGCGCGGCGCTACTAGGAGGATGAAATCAGATGACGGCTTATCTGTTGGGAGTGGATATCGGCACCTACGAATCAAAGGGGGTGCTAACGACGATAACCGGCGAAGTTGTATCCGTACAGGTCCGCCCGCATGAGCTGGCTATTCCGCGTCAGGGTTGGGCGGAGCAAGATGCTGAGCAGATTTGGTGGGAGGATTTTTGTGCGATCACCCGTGGTCTGCTGGCCGAGGCCGAGGTTGCTCCGGAGCAGATCCGGGCCATCGGTTGTAGCGCAATTGGCCCATGTATGCTCCCTGTTGATGCGGAGGGAAATCCCCTGCGCTCGGCGATTTTATATGGGATCGATACCCGCGCTACGGCGGAAATAGCCGAGCTCGAAGAGGTATTGGGGCTGGAGGCTATTTATCGTACGAGCGGCACCTCCCTCTCCGCCCAGTCAGTTGGACCGAAGATCCTGTGGGAACGCCGCCATGAGCCGGAAATCTACGAGCGGGCGGCCAAGTTCGTGACTAGCACTACCTTTCTGGTGGGGCGGTTAACCGGCAAGTGGATGATCGACCACTATACGGCGGCCAGTTTTCACCCCTTATATAACCTGGAACGTGGTGAGTGGGACTCACAGATGGCAGCTCCGATCGTCGAACTAAACCGCCTGCCCGAGCTGGCCTGGACTACGGATATCGCCGGCACCGTAACCGCGGAAGCGGCAGCCCAAACCGGGTTGGCAGTTGGAACACCGGTGATTGTCGGCACGGTCGATGCGGCCGCCGAAGCAGTTAGCGTCGGGGTGGTCGAGCCAGGCCAAATGATGATCATGTACGGTTCTACGGTCTTTATGATCGAAGTTTTGGCCGAGCCGAAAGCGGATCCCAGGTTATGGTCTGCACCGTATCTATTTCCGCAGACCCGCTGCATGATGGCTGGCATGGCGACTAGTGGTGCTTTGACCAGATGGTTTCGTGATCATTTTGCCAAAGAGCTAATCGAACTTGAACAAGATATCGGCAGCAATGCCTATGCCAGGTTGGCCGCAGAGGCCAGCCACACTCCGCCGGGGGCGGAAGGTTTAGTTGTCCTGCCGTATTTTAGCGGGGAGCGAACTCCGATTAACGATCCGAAAGCTAAGGGAGTTATCTTTGGCCTGACCCTTGCACATACCCGCGGCCATCTTTACCGCGCGATTCTAGAAGGGGTCGGGTTTGGGATCAATCACCACTTTGAGGTTTTGACCGAGATTGGGGCCAAGCCGCGTGAGGCGGTAGCCGTCGGAGGTGGGACCAAAAACCCGCTATGGTTGCAGATTGTCAGCGATATCACCGGGGTCGAACAGCTTGTCCCGGCGGTAACCATTGGCGCAGCTTATGGCGATGCATTTCTGGCCGGCTTGGGTATTGGTCTGTTCCCATCCTACCAACACATCCAAGAGTGGTTGCAGATCAAGCAGATCGTCAAGCCCGAGCCACAGCGGACTGCGGGCTACCGCAAATATTATCAGGCCTACTTGGAGCTGTATCGCCAGACTCAGAATTTAATGCACCAGATGTAAATAGTAACCAAATTTGATTTTTTCTGATCTGCGGCAGGAAAAGTGGGCGGAAAGAAATAACTAAATAATCATAAACAGTCATATTAGTGCATAAATGTTCAGTACTTGGGAGGGGCACAATGCTTCCGGCGGAGCGCAAGTCTTTGATTGTGGAGACCATTTCACAGCAGGGAAGCGTTACAGTTGGTCAACTGGTTACCTTGACAGGGGTATCTGGGTGTACAATTAGACGCGATTTGGACAACCTGGCTGCGAAGGGATTGGTCAATCGTACGCATGGCGGGGCCGTTTTACCGAGCACCGGGACCTCCTACGAGCGGCTCTATCCGGAAAAACGTTCACTCAGCCTCAAAGAAAAGCAGCGGATCGGCAAGGCTGCTGCAGCGCTAGTCACTGACGGAGAGACCATCATCTTGGACTCCGGTTCAACCACTCTTGAAGTAGCACGTTCCCTAACCAATCGCAAAAACCTGACGATTATCACCAACGATTTGTTTATCGCAACTGAGTTTCAGTACGACCCGACGACCCTGATAATTGTGACAGGCGGCATCTTGCGCCCTGGTTTCAATGTTTTGCAAGGTTCGGCGGCGGAAACCATGATCCGCTCTGTTAATGTCGATAAAGCCTTCATCGGTGGTGATGCGGTTGATTTAATCGCAGGAGTAACCAATGCTACCTTTGCTGAAGCTTCATTGAAGCAATTGATGATTGCTGCTGCCCGTGAAGCATATTTGGTTGTTGATCACACGAAGTTTGGCAAGACGGCGCTGGCTCAAGTGGCGCCTTTGGAGAGATTCACCGCGATCTTTACTGATTCAGGCTTAGCAGCAGAACACCAGATGGCATTAGTCAGCGCAGAGATTAAATTTGAAACAGTTTAATAACCACTAACATGAAGGAGGAGTTAGGTCATGAGTCAATTGTTCAAAGAGTTAATCGGTGTGGAGAAACCCGTCATTGCCATGGTTCATTTTCCGGCCAATCCTGGTTCTCCGCAGTATGACGATGAGGGTGGGATGGAGAAGATCCTGGAGTCTGTGGGCCGAGATCTAGAGGCCTTGCAGGAGGGTGGGGTCGATGCCGTTATGTTCTGTAACGAAGGTGACCGCCCATACACCCTGATTCCTGGATATGAGACCGTGGCTTCGATGGCTAGAGTCATCGGACAACTGATGCCGCAAATTAAGATTCCGTTTGGTGTAGATATTTTGTGGGGACCACAACAGGCCTTGGCTCTTGGCAAGGCGGTGGGGGCCCGGTTTGTCCGAGAGATTTTCACCGGTAACTACGATAGCGATATGGGTCTGTGGACCACCAATGTAGGTGAGACCTTCCGCTACCGGAAACGGATCGATGCCACAAATATCAAGCTGCTCTTTAACATCAATGCAGAGTTTGCCCTGCCCTTATCACCCCGGCAATTAGACAAGCTTGCCAAAAGCGTAGTTTTTTCTTCACTAGCCGATGTCTTATGTGTCTCCGGGCCGATGACGGGTGAAAGCGGCGATTTACATGATTTAGAGATAGTCAAGAATGCTGTACCGGATACTCCTGTAGTAGCCAATACCGGAGTTAAAGAGCACAATGTCAAGCAGATTCTGACTGTTGCTGATGGCTGTATCGTCGGCACGGCTCTGAAAAAAGATGGCAACACCTGGAACCCCGTCGATCCTGAGCGGGTGAAGCGGTTTATGGCCGCGGCCAGAGGTTAATTAGGAGGGATGGTTGGGGTGCGAGAAACTTTATTAGTTGGCATTGATATTGGCACAACTTCGGTCAAGGGGACCCTCATTGATACGCATGGCCATATCTTGGCTGAGGCCTCACAGGCTCATGATCTGCTCTCGCCACAGGTAGGCTGGGCGGAGGAGAAGCCCGAGATCTGGTGGGAGAATACCAAAGCGGTCCTGGCCGAGTTGGCAGCTAAGCAAGATCTGTTCGGGGGTAGGGTCAAAGCGATTTCGTCGAGCGGAATGGTGCCTGCCTTGGTGATCTTAGATGAAGAGGGCAAACCGCTTCGCAACTCGATTCAGCAAAATGACGCCCGTACCTATGAGGAAATTGCCGAGCTCAAGGCGGAGCTTGATGAGGAAGAGTTTTTCCGCTTAACCGGAGGCAGTATCAACCAACAGAACATTCCACCCCGACTACTGTGGCTGTTTAAGCATGAACCGGAAGTAATGGCCAAAGCCCGGTTGCTGATGGGTTCGTATGACTATATTACCTACAAGCTTACCGGCCAGTACAGCCTGGAGCGCAACTGGGCTTTGGAGAGCGGCATGTATGATGTCCATGAGGAGACTTGGATTCCCTGGGTCTTGGAGGCCGCCAAAATTACTCCGGAGTGGCTTCCCCCGGTTTATGCTCCAGGAGAAGTGCTGGGCAATCTCCTGCCGGAGCTGACTAGTGAGCTCGGATTTGACGCTGACGTTATCGTCGCCGTAGGATCCGGTGATCACGTGGCCTCAGCATTTTCGGCGGGGGTCAAGGATGAAGGGGATGTCTTGCTCAAGTTCGGCGGGGCCGGTGATATCCTGACCGGAACTAAGAAGCTGGTCACCGATGAGCGGATCTTCTTAGACTACCACCTGGTGCCTGGTCAATATCTGCTCAACGGCTGTATGGCTTCTTCGGGCTCCTTGGTCAAGTGGTTTGCCCGGACCTTTTTTGCCGAGCAAATTGAGGCCTACGACCGTGAGGGGAAAAACTACTATGCCTACCTAGATGAGCTGGCTGCCAAGATACCGGTTGGCTCCGATGGGATCATCACCTTACCCTACTTTATCGGGGAGAAGACCCCGATTATGGATGCCAAGGCCAGGGGGGTCTTCTTTGGCTTGTCCCTGCACCACCGGGCTGAGCACTTGTATCGCTCGGTGCTGGAGGCTGTCGGGTATGGCTTTTATCATCACATCGTCGTTTTCCGTGAAATGGGGCTAACCCCCTCCCGTTACTTCATGTCCAACGGCGGTTCACGCAGTAGATTATGGCGCCAGATTGTGACCGATACGGTGGGTTCGCCGGTTGAGTATATCACCAAACACCCCGGTTCATCGTTGGGGGCTGCCTTTATTGCCGGTATGGCGATCGGTGCCTTTACCGAGTGGTCGGAGATTGACCGGTACATTACCGAGCGTGAACTCATGGAGCCAGACTTAGCCAACCATCAGAAGTACCAAGAATACTTTGAGATCTATCATAATTTGTATCTGAGTTTACGCCAGGATTTCCACCGATTAAATGAGATTAGTACCCGGTAACCTGGTAGGAGGTGCTTAACCAATGCAAGAATTCAAAGATAAAGTCGTGTTGATTACAGGCGCAGCCACCGGGATCGGGCGGGCAATCACCTTGCGATTTGTCGAGGCAGGCGCCACGGTTGTCCCGACCGATCTGAATGAGGATGGACTGGCTGCGCTTAGTGCTGAGATTAAGGGCCTCGGTGGCACAGAGCCGATGACCTTTAAGATGGATGTGACAGATGCTGGCCAGATCAAAGAGGTAGTGGATGCGGTTATTGCTGCTTATGGCAAGATTGACGTGCTCTGCAACAATGCTGGCGTCTCCAGCATGGTCAAGGTTGTTGATATGAGCGAAGCAGACTGGGATTTTAACATGAATGTCAATGCCAAAGGTCCATTCCTGGTGAGCCGTGCGGTCTTGCCCCACATGATCGCAGCTAAAAGTGGCAAGATCGTAAATACCGCGTCGATGGCTTCGAAGATGGGTGCGGCGCTGTTGGCTCATTATTCGGCTTCTAAGTTTGCGGTGATCGGGTTTACCCAGGCGCTGGCCAAAGAGGTCGCTCAGTACGGGATTACGGTAAATGCTGTCTGCCCAGGGTTTGTCCTAACGAGTATGCAGGATCGCGAGGTTGTTTGGGAAGGCGAGTTGCGCGGGATGAGTCCGGAGGAGGTCCGTCAGGAGTATATTGACCTGACACCTCTCGGCAGGTTGTGTCTGCCGGAGGATGTGGCCAAGGTCGTGGTCTTCTTGGCTTCATCTGGCGCCGATTTCATGACCGGACAAGCCATCAACGTCACTGGCGGAGCCTGCATGCACTAAGTATTTAATAGTAAGGGGTTTTTTAAGTGAAGAGCCAAAAAAAGACGAACCTGTTGGCGAATATCGCAACCCATGCTCTTCTGACCATATTCTCGCTAATTATCTTGTTGCCGATTTTATGGGTGTTGCGGACATCGCTGGCGACAGATGTCATCGCTTACGAGTTACCGCCCAGATTAATCTTTACACCCACCTTAAAGAACTTCATTGAGTTGTTTACGGTCAATGATTTTCTCCAGTATTTTGTGCACAGTCTCAAGATATCACTGGGTTCAACGGCGTTAGCGATACCGATTGCGGCCTTGGGCGGTTACGCGTTTCACCGCTACAAGATCGGGGGCAAGCCGTTGCAGTTTGCCGTTCTAAGTACGCAAATGCTGCCAGGCATCGTGCTGGTATTACCGCTCTTTGCCTTGTACACCAAGTTGCGCTTGGTTGACAATACCGGCGGGGTGATCATGGCTTATCTCGCTTTTAACTTGCCATTTCTGGTTTGGATGTTGATGGGCTTTTTCGCCAGCATCCCCCGGTCATTGGAAGAGGCGGCGTTAATTGATGGGTCTACTCCGATCGGGGCGTTTTTCCGCATTATCTTTCCGATTGCGGCGCCGGGCATCATGTCGGCAGCCGTGCTCAGCTTTATCCTGGCCTGGAACGAATTTTTGTTTGCGCTAATTTTGACGGGGGCGAACACGAGTACCGTACCAGTGGCGTTAGCGGCGATGCAAACCCACCGCGGGATCTTAATCGGCAAGCTCTCCGCTGCCACAATCATCGCAATCTTGCCGATGGTCTTTGTGTCCTTCTCCGTTCAAAAATACCTAGTTCGCGGGCTTACTTTTGGAGCCGTAAAATAATCTTCACTAGGGGGTGGGAGGGGAGAGTTTCTGATTCCTTGGTTGTTAACTAGCCAAAAACCACGATTGGAGTGAAAAGGATGAAAAGACTAGTAAGATGGTCTGTAGTGCTAGTGCTCGTGCTGTTACTGACTCCGACGGCTCTAGGTGCCAACGTTACTTTGAGGGCGCTCATGGAGGATGTGCCGGAGACCCGCATTATTGAACAACTGTTACCGGAGTTTGAAAAGGCAACCGGGATCAAGGTACAGTTTGAAATCGTTCAGTACGGCGACATGCATGCGAAATTGGTTACCCAGTTTTTAAGTCCGAGATCACAGTATGATATCGTTCAGGTTGACAACTACTGGGGCGGTGAGTTCCCAGCAGCCGGTTGGATTGAACCATTGGACAAGTATGTACAAAGAGACAACTTTGACCTTTCATCGTATTTGCCGTCGATGTTAGACATGGTTGGTTACTATGAGGGCAAGTTATACATGATCCCGCAGTATAACTACGCCATGGGCTTGATTTACCGGACAGA
This sequence comes from uncultured Bacilli bacterium, assembly GCA_964483175.1. GTDB lineage: Bacteria > Bacillota > UBA5301 > UBA5301 > UBA5301 > JAAYHC01. The sequence continues at coordinate 2,037 of CAZAAT010000022.1, read as the reverse complement.
TCTGATGGAAGATCCAAACCTACAGAGAAAGTTCGAAGCAACTTATGGACGGAAGATGGAGCTTCCGAAGACTGTTGAAGAGTACGTAGTTCTCTGCGAGTTCATGCAGAAAAACGCCGGTGTATCAGGGTCGGCTATGCAGGCAGGCCGCGGAGACCCCATCGTAATGGAATGGTCAAACTATCTCTTTAGCAACGGCGGTGCCTATTATGATGAAAACTGGCGTGCCGTCGTAAATAGCCCCAAAGCTATCGAAGCGACCGAACTCTACATCCGCAATGTAAAAAATGGTGCCCCGGCTGGTGCTCTTTCTTACAACTTGGATGATGCTTACCGGGTAATGTCTCAGGGCAGAGCCTTCTCGATGATCTCCTATCACTGGATGTTGCCGCAATTAAATGATCCGGCCAACTCTGTTGTCGCTGGCAAGGTTGCCTTGACCACAATGCCGGGCGGTAAAGGACTTAACGGTGGTTGGGGTTGGGCGATCGCGCACAACTCCCAGTATAAAGAAGAGGTTTGGGAGTTCATCAAGTGGGTTGAATCCAAAGAGATCGCCATTAAGCGTGCTGTATTGGGCGGTGCGCCGACACGATACGATGCTTTCCGGGATGCGCAGGTCGTTACGAACTGGCCGTGGTATCCTGAGGTAGAGAAGATCGCTGCCGACGCTAAGCCTGTTCCAGAATTTACTTACTCAACCCAGATGATCGAAGTCTTGGGTCGGGAGTTGTCTCTGGCGGCAACCGGCCAGAAGACCGTCAAAGCTGCACTAGATGAGGCAGCCAGAGCTCTTAATCAACTTGCAAGAAGCGCTGGATTGCAGAAATAGTCGAATTTAGTTTGGCCGGGGCCAAACCGCCCCGGCCGCAAAATTAACCAGGAGTAGTGAAAGGTATGAAAATGCGCAAATTTTCCCGCTGGAACTTGCGGAAACAAGAGAAATTGACAGGGGCAGTATTCATCACACCAACACTTCTGTGTCTACTTGCTGTCGTCTTAATACCACTGGTATACTCACTGATCATCAGTTTTTCAGACTATAGTTTTTTGCGGCCGATAATTTCCGAGTTCCGGGGCTGGGAAAATTTCCGGATGGCCTTTGAGGACCAATACTTTTGGAACTCGCTCCTGGTTACGCTCAAATTTGTCGTGATTGTCGTCAGCTTTGAATTTGTTATCGGGTTTGCGATAGCGCTGCTTTTGAACAGGGAAATCAAATTTAAAGGCATCTATTATGCGATTCTCACCATTCCGATGGTCATGTCCCCGGTTGCGGTGGGCTTGATCTGGAAGATGCTGCTCCACCCGGAGTTGGGCGTGATTAACTGGGTGCTCTCATTGGTGGGGATCCCCCCGGTTAACTGGTTGGGGACGACCAGCGGAGCAATCTGGACTATTGTCTTCGTCGATATCTGGCATCAGGTTTCCTTTATGATTCTGGTCTTGTTAGCCGGTCTGGTTTCGCTGCCCAATGAGCCGTTTCAAGCGGCGAAGATTGACGGCGCTAACTCAGTGCAGATTTTGTTTAAGATCACCATCCCCTTGATGCGGCCGGTGATTGCCACCGCTTTGTTGATCCGGACGATCATGGCCTTTAGAACCTATGATTTGGTCTACGTAATGACCAAGGGCGGCCCGGGCGTGAGCACCGATGTCTTGAGCTACTTCATCTATAAAAAGACATTCATGGGTCTGGATCTCGCGCAGGCTTCGGCGATCAGTTGGGTCTTATTGGTCATTGTTCTCTTAATGGTGCTCGTGCTGTTTAAATTCATGCGGACTGACGAGGAGGTTGCCTGATGAATGAGTTGGTCGCCAAACGGTTACAAGTTGCCCAGCGGGCTGCCAAAGAGGCCGGAGAGTTTTTGATCCGGACTAAGCGAGAAATAGCTGTGGAGCTAAAGGGTGATCGTGACTGGGTGACCAATGCCGACCGGGGATCCGAGGAGATCATCCGCCAGATCTTACAGCGCGAATTTCCAGATGATTTCTTTTTTGGCGAAGAGAGCGGGGCGACGGACAAGGATGTCCTGG
>CAZAAT010000021.1:0-32969 GCA_964483175.1 uncultured Bacilli bacterium | reverse complement strand
CCAAGAGCTGGCTCGCAAATATGGGGCGGGGCTGCCAACTGTCCGAGATATTATTGCCAGCCTATTAAAGCCGGGGCGGGATCCCCGCGAAGAGTTGCCACCGCCGATCTTGCGGACAGATGTTCTGTCCCTTGCTGATCTGCAGTCGGGGATGGAGCTAAGGGGTACCGTCCGCAATGTAGTAGACTTTGGAGCCTTCGTGGATCTTGGTGTGGAACAGGATGGGCTGGTCCATATCTCCCAGCTATCCGAGAAATATGTCAAGCACCCGCTCGATGTGGTTTCCGTGGGGGATATAGTTACTGTTCGGGTGTTGGATATTGATCAGCAGCGGCAACGGATTGCCCTGACGATGAAAACAACTTAAGATACCCTCCCGGTAGTCAGGGGGTGGTGAGAATATAGCGATTTTTATCAATTTTCTTGGTAGGAATTTCCATTGACACCCCTAAGTCTTTGATGGGCAGCCATTTTGGCTGTCTATATTTTTCTGAGGGGGTTTGTTAATGAGAGGAGCAGGTCGAGTAAGTAAGCCTGTACTGTTAAGTGTGCTCTGTGTAGCCATGCTGTTTTTCGTTGGGACAGCTTCGGCCAGGCAAACTGTGGTTACAATTCTCGGCACCGCAGATTTACATGGTCACATCTTTCCCTGGGATTACGCTCTTGATGCCGAGGATAGTGATACCGGTTATGCCAAAGTAGCTTCGGTTGTGAAAGAAGTGCGAGCTGATAACCCTAACACCCTATTGGTAGATGCCGGAGATACCATTCAAGGCAATCTAGCCGAGTTATTTCATGGCGAAGAGATTCATCCGGTGATCCAGGCGATGAACCGTATCGGCTACGATACCTGGACTCTGGGCAATCATGACTTTAATTTTGGTCTCGATGTTTTGGGCGGAGCGATCGATGGATCTCAGGCAACTGTGCTGGTTGCGAATATCTATCAAGAGGATGGCACTAGGTGGCTAACTCCCTATGTCATTAAGGAGATTGCTGGTGTCAAAATCGGACTCTTTGGCTTGATTACCCCGCATATCCCCCGCTGGGAGGCTAGTACGCCCACTCATTTTACTGGCCTGACCTTTACCGATCCCATTGCCGAGGCCAAAAAGGTCGTCGCCGATTTGAAAAACAAGGTTGACGTGATCGTGCTGATTGCCCATCTGGGCCTGACACCTGAATATGGCCTTGCCAGCTCAGGGTTGGCAGCTGTTTTAAGCGCTAACCCTGAAATTGCCGTGGCCATCGCCGGACACGCACACGCTGAAATTGCTGGTGCACAGGTCGGGGAGGCGCTTGTCGTTGAACCAGGCCGTTACGGCAACAAGGTCTCCCGCATCGATCTAACTTTCGAGGTCCAAAACGGGGCATGTAAACTGGTTAAAAAAGAGGCACACAATATCAACACTAAGAACTATCCTGCCGATCCAGAGGTTGTTTCAGCTTTGCAGGCCTACCACGATGCAGCACGCGCGGAGGCGAATACGATTATTGGCCGGGCGACCGCAGATTTTTTACCACAGCGGTATGTCTTGCCGGGCATTCCCACTGCCCAAGTACAAGATACCGCCTTGGTTGATTTGATCAATCAAATTCAATTAGAGTACACCGGGGCCGATATCTCTGCGGCCGCACTTTTCGGCGCTCACTCAGACCTCAAAGCCGGCATGATCCGAAAAAGGGATGTTTTTAACCTCTACAAATACGACAATACATTGTTGGCGGTAAAAATCACCGGCCAACAACTCAAAGACTATCTGGAGTGGTCTGCTCGCTACTTTAACAGGGCCAAGCCAGGCGATGTGACTGTCAGTTTTAACAAAAATAGCAGATCTTATAATTATGACCTCTTTGCCGGCGTTGATTATGAGATCGATATTTCCAGATCTGTCGGCGATCGGATCACCAACCTCAAGTTTAAGGGTGAGCCGGTAACCGCTGAGCAGGTTTTTACCTTAGCCCTAAATAACTTCCGGTTTAATCATCTGGTCGCAGAGGGGATTTTCCGCAGAGAGGATATAGTTTTTGACTCCTACGCAGAGTGGGGCGAGGCCGGGCGGATTCGTAACTTGATCGTCGAGTATATCCAAGAGAAGGGGTCGCTGACCCCACGGGTTGACCACAATTGGCGGATAATCGGGGTAGAGCTGGACCATCCGCTTAAGGACGAGGTCTATGCGCAGATCTTAGCCGGCCAAATTTGTCTGCCCAGGTCGGCAGAGGGTCCAAACGTCAAAGCGTTAAATGTATATGAACTGATGGACTCGGGACAGCTACCCTACCGAACTCTGACTATTCTCTATACCAGCGATACTCACAGCCACCTTGAGGTTGGGGAGGATTTAGTCAGGCTGGTGGCCGAGGTCGATCAATACCGCCGAGTGGCCCCTCGGACTTTGGTTGTTGGTGTTGGTGAGCGGGCAGGTAAACCGATGAATCCAATCAGATATGATGCGTTAACTGTCGGAGAGCACGATTATATTGGTGAGCCTGAAGAGTTGCTCGAGTTTGACCTGCTGACCGAATCCCCGGTATTATGCGCCAATCTGCACAAAGCTGGCTCACCGCTCTTAGCCCCATATCTGGTCAAAGAGGTTGATGGGATCTATGTCGGCATCTTTGGCTTTGTTACGGGAGAAGACTTCGACGGGTTGAGCCCCCAGAATGTCCCTGACTTAGCCATTATTGATCCGCTTGTGGCGGCGAGACAAATGGTAGCTGAGCTCGCCGGTAAGGCCGATGTAATCATCGCTCTTAGCCAGCCCGGTTCAAATGGAGCCCCCGCCATAACCAGCAGGGATCTTGCCGAGCAGGTGCCAGGCATAGACCTCATCATTGCTGGCGATGGTTCTGCGGATAGCTTGCTGGTCGGCAAAACCTTAATCGTGCCGGCCGGAGGGGATGGTCGGCTTTTTGGAGTAGCCGAATTAATCTTCGATAATAAAGAGATTATTAGCAGATATGTCAAGCTGATGGTTAATATTTCAGGTGTTGAGCGAGTAGGGGAACGAAAGTCGCAAGATATTGGGGAGGGAAAATCATTCGGTATCGCGAAAGATTATACAATTATTGCCAATAGGTTTCTGGATGGCAGCGGGGCCGGGTTCAAGAGCTACAAGATTCAACCAGGCGATACTTTATCCGAAATCGCCCTTAGATTAGATGTTAGCCTCACCGACCTTGTTAAGCTTAATTCAGTGAGTAATCCTGATTTAATCTACGCCGACCAGATTTTATTGGTACCAGTTGGTTCGTTGGGGTCTAATTTGGGGGATTGACATCGGTAGGGGGTTCTATAGCACGGAGGCAATATTTTCTCTGGAGGTGTACGAATGTCCGGGCGGAGGATGGTCAAGCCGAGACTTTACTTGACTTTCAGTGCCGTGTTGGTCTTAACCCCCTTCTTATATCTGCTTGCAGCTCACAATTACCTTATTTTTCACAGCCTTATTGAAGGTGTTTCTGTAGCTTTATCGTTCGCCATCTTCATCATTGGCGAACAGATCTATACTGCGACTAAAAAGCAGATCTTCCTGGCCTTGAGCATCGGCTATTTTTTTGTGGCGCTCATCGACTTACTGCATCTATGCACATATTACGGGATGCGGTTATTGCCAATCTCAGATCCGAGTATTCCGACTCAGTTATGGGTTGGAGCTAGATTTCTTGAAGCATTCTCCTTGAGTTTGGCCCCCACTTTTTTCACCAAAAACTATCGTGAAGGATTAGCCTATTTCCTATACGGAGCAGCGGTGGCGAGCCTGATTGTGACCATCTTTGTTGTTCCGATCTTCCCAGAATGCTATCTACCGGGTGAGGGTTTAACCGCTTTTAAAATCGGCAGCGAGTATCTGATTATCGTACTTTTGGCAATCGGGATCTTTCGCTTTTCGCAGATTTATCCGATCAACGCGCGTTCCCCTTTTTCCCTGGTTTCAGCCTCAATGAGCGTAATTATCGTGGCCGAGATCTTTTTTACCAGTTATGCTGATGTTTATGGTTTTACTAATTTTACCGGACATATCCTCACAGTGACTGCGCGTTACCTAATGTATTATGCGATCGCTTCGGCGACCACTATGAAACTAACTAACAGTTTCAGATAATAAAACCCCATTAGCGAAGGTCTTCACGGATCTATTGGGACATTTGTCATATTTTCGCAAAGCCCGCCGCGAATAAGAGGTTCTGGTCCATACGCGCGGAAAAGGAGGTATTTGGTAATCAAGGAGGAGACCGGCATGTTGCAGACGGAGCGGAAGCTACTTTTTTACTATCGCATTATATTAATGATGTTGTTAGTCTTTACAGTCTTTGTGCTGACTTCGATGGGTTATTTTGGCACTTCCAACAGCCGTGTCGAGTCGTTCCGGATTTCTTTAGAAGCGATTGAAGCTGCTTTCAGCGAACAGATGCAGACCCTCATCGGGATTAGACTAGCTCTGCGTGGTGCTGATGCTAACTTTGTTCCGGCCGCTGAGTGCATAGTCAGTAGCCATCTGGCAGCAGCTGCGGAGATGCTCAGCAATGAACCCCAGATTCAACAGGAGATTATGCTCATCAGCGACCTCCACATCCTGGTACACGACAAATTAACGGCTTTCGAACCGTCGGCCCCTGGGGCGGAAGATCATTATTTTGCAGAAATTTTGCCGGATTTTCTGGAGATTAATGCCGGTTTAAGTACGGTATCCAAGCTGATTAATGAACGGCTTAATTCGCTGTTAGCTGTTTCGCGGACGCTAATGATCATCTTAACCCTATCCGCGGTTGGAGCAATCACTGTCGGCATCTTTATGCTAAATCGGTACGGACGCACCCTAACTATGACTTTGACCAAGCCAATAGCGGATATTTTGCGGCTTTTGGATGATTTGCCTCAGCAGATGCAGCTGCCGAAGCATGGTGGTGGCCTTGAAGGGCTGCGTTTGGTAATCACCAAGGCCACTAAGTTGTTTAAGTATGAGCATAGCGGTTATCGAATTTTACGTGGGTGGGCTACGCAAATCACCCATCCGGATGGAGATATCGCCGTTTTAAGCCAGAGTTTGTTAAATACCCTGTTTGCCGACGGGGGGATCGTTGCCGGTGCTTTCTACGAGTTTAATCGGGTAGAACAAAGGCTAATAATGGTCGCCGAGGTCGGTTCGACCAAATTACCTGGGGAGCTAACAATTACAGATGGGATTGTCGGAGAAGCTGCGCGCAGTCGTCAGACCCAGGTCGAAGAGGGTGACCTTTGGAGGCTGGCCGTGCCGATCGGCGTGGATCAGCTATTTGGAGTTTTGGTTTATGATATTACCCCCATAGAGGCGGAAGACCCGCTTGAGCAGCAGCTACTAACTGAAGTCGGGTTGCAGTTTAGCCTGGTAATTCAAGATCAGTATTACAAAAATGAGGCCAAAGAGAAACTTGCCCACTTAGAAGCGGTTGTTTACAGCTCCCTTGATGGCATTTGTACAGTTAACAGCGAGAGAATTATCACCTCGTGGAACCGTGGTGCCGAAGAAATTACCGGTTTTACGCAGGCTGAGGCGCTCGGCAGACCTTGTTGTGAGGTTCTCGGTCATACAACCGGTGATGGTGAGCCGATCTGTGGGTCTGCTGATTGTGCATTATGCTTGGCCTTGAGTGGCCAGGAGGTCAAGGCGATGGAGGCCCATGTCGGCACTAAGAATAGGCAGAGGGTGCCGATCAAACTCAGCGCGGCTCCGATCAGGATCGACGAGGATGTGATCAACGAGATTGTCCTCGTCTTCCATGATATGACCGAATATCGGCTGGCGATGGCACGGGTTGAAGAGGCCAATCAAGCCAAGTCAGAGTTTTTGGCGACCATGTCTCATGAACTACGGACACCACTAAATGCGATCATTGGTTTTAGCGACTTACTAAGTCAGGAGCAAAGTTTAAGCCCAAAACAACAGCGGTATTGCCATAATGTGTTGCGAGCCGCTAAGCACCTACTTAGCTTGATCAACGATGTATTGGATTTATCCAAAGTCGAAGCTGGCCGTCAAAGCTGGGAGGGTAGCACGGTAGAACTTGTTCCGCTAATTCAAAATGCGGTGTCCTTACTAAAAGAGAGAACGGTGAACGAAGGGCTCGAGTTGGTCCTGGAGATTTCGCCGGAACTGCCGGTGTTGGCCTACACCGATGAGCGAAAGATTAAGCAGATCATTTATAACCTGCTGGCCAATGCGATTAAATTTACCCCGCCCGGCAAAAAAGTCGGTCTGCAGGCGGAGTTGGTCGATTCGTCCCTGCAGATTACGGTGTGGGACCAGGGGATTGGGATTCCACCTGATAAAATTGGGTTGATCTTCGATCCATTCATTCAGGTCGATTCGAGTTTGACCCGACTGCATCAGGGGACCGGGCTCGGCCTATCAATTGTCAAGCGCTTTGTGGAGTTGGCCGATGGTGAGATTATGGTCGAGAGCGAGTTGGGGGTGGGCAGCCGCTTTATTGTTAAGTTGCCGCTCCGATCGACCGGAAACCTTGCCATTTTAGGGGAGCAGGTTTCTCAGGTTTCCCAGGTTGCAGCAAACGCTCAGGTTGGGACCTGCTTGATCATTGAAGACGATTTGGATGCTGCGGCGATAATTCAAAACTACTTAGCTCAGTTAGGTTACGAAGGTGTGGTCAAGAGTACGACCGAAGAGATCTGTTCTTATTTGGAGCAGGAGCAACCCGACTTTATTACCTTGGATATCCTGCTGCCTGAGATGAGTGGCTGGGAGATCCTCTCCAACTTGCGGCAAAATCCGAAATATAACCGGATACCGGTGATCATTATCTCTGTTCTTCCTGAGCAAAGCAAAGGCATTGCTTTGGGTGCCGATGGGTATCTCATTAAACCAATTGACCGGCAAGAACTATATAACACGGTCACCCGGGTATTGGCCAAGTCCGCCATGAATCATCGCCCAGAAACCCAGGCCAAGATCTTGATCGTGGATGATGAGCCGATGACGGTGGAGGTAATATCCGAACACCTTAAACAGCGTGGATTTGATGTTGTATCAGCCTATAGCGCCGCAGCCGGCCTGCGTAAAACCGAAGAATACCGGCCAGACCTGATTATCTTGGATCTGATCATGCCTGAAGTTAATGGCTTTCAGTTTTTACAACTAAAAAGTAACAACCCGCAGATCCGCGAAGTGCCGACGGTAATCTTGACCTCCAAGCACCTGACTCAGCAGGAACGTCAGCATTTAGCCCAGTTTACCAGCGGTATCTATAATAAGGCGGACCTGTTTACCCAAGATTTTCTCTCGCAGTTGGGGGAAATTTTACGCGATAGAAAGGAACAGTAGGGATGTTGATGGCTGAAGAGCACGTGAAGTTATCGATAAAAGGCCGCAAGCCGAATATCTTCGTTGTCGAGGATGATGCGTTATCGGCCGAGTTAATAGACCTCCTATTAGAGCGCTATGGAGCCAACAGTAGGATCTTCTCGGATCCCCTGGATTTTCTCCGGGAGCTAGAATCACCGGTTGTCCAGCCGGATCTGTTTATCATTGACATTATGTTACCATCGATAACCGGGATCGAGGTCTTAAAAAGAATCAGGCGGATGCGGGAGTATCAGCATGTGCCGGTGGTAATGTTGACTGCGATTGACGATTTTCACTACAAACAGGCAGGATTTGATGCCGGAGCCGACGATTACCTCAATAAACCGTTTAACTCGGTCGAACTCGGTCTGCGGTTGCGGGCGTTGCTACGCATCAAGGAGTACCACGAAAATTTAGAAGAAATCGATAATGTGTTTAAGACGTTGGTTACGATTGTCGAAGCCAAAGATGTTTATACCAAAGGACATTCTATGCGGGTAGCCCAGCTGGCAGAGGCCATGGGAAAACAGTTGCGATTACCTTCCGAAGACATTAGTCTACTATATCGCGCCGGTTTGCTACATGATACCGGCAAAATCATCACTGATTCACACATCTTAAACAAGCCGGGTCCACTATCCAAGCTGGAGTGGGCTGAACTCCAGCGGCATCCGCAAGTAGGGGCCCAGATCCTGACCCAGCTTGAGCGGACCAGTCGGCTGGTACCCCTAGTTAGGGATCACCATGAAAAACTGAATGGGGAGGGCTACCCCAGTGGCAAGGATTATCGCCAGATTGATTTTTACGCCCGGATCTTAAGTGTGGCGGATGTCTTTGATGCGCTAACAAGTGCCCGGCCGTATCGTGATAGCCTTTCGATCGATGATGCTTTGGCGGTTATCGATACGGAAGTTGCCCGCGGATGGTGGGATCAGGAAGCGGTACATCTGCTTAAACAAGTGGTTGCGTTCGGAGAGGAGTTGGCCGGATGAGTATCCGGATTCTCGTAATCGAAGATAACCCCCTGAATATGGAATTGGTGCTGGCCATTCTGGAGGATTTCGCCGACCGTCTCACTGTGACGGTCGCTGTTGATGGCCAGGAGGGTCTAGAGCGTTTCAACGAGATTAATCCCCAGATTGTGCTGCTGGATATGCAGTTGCCCGGCATTGATGGGTTTACGCTCGCCCGCAAGTTCAAGGAGATTAATACCGAAACCATTATCGTTGGTCTGACAGCTTATGCAATGGTTGGTGATAAAGAAAGAGTGCTAGAAGCGGGTTGTGATTACTACTTAGCAAAACCGCTTGAGATAGCTGACTTTAAACACTTGATTTCTGTACTTATTGGGACGGAGGGTTTGCATGAGAAATAGCTGGATCTTTAAACGAATATTACTCGGCTTTTTAGTAGTTAAGATGTTGATGTTGGGCGCGGGAGCGATGACCCACTTTGTCCTGTATATTCAAAATGCGGCTACGACCCGGGTTGATCTAGCTATGCAGGCCAGCGCCGAGTTACTTAATGCCAAAAGCGGTCATTTGCTGTGGATGCGCAATTTGCAGCAGATGTTCATCGACGGCGAACTGGCCCCAGAGCCGCAAGCTCCAACCGACTGTACCTTTGGTCGATGGTACTACTCCTTTACCCCGGATCAGGACTATGCTGAGGTTTATGCCCAATTAGAGGCACCCCATGCCCAGCTGCATCAAACCGGACATCTTGTCTGGGATTTGTTCGTGGAGGGAGAGCGTGAGCAAGCAATCCAAGTTTTTAATGCTCGGCTAATGCCTTTGGCCGACGAGATTTTAGAACTATTGAGTCAGGTTCAAGGGGAGGTCGAAGCACATCGAGCAGCTGTGGCCGCACAATCCGACCAGATTCGCCTAACGGCTGAGAAAGGTATCTGGATTCTGATGGCGTTTGGACTGCTGTTCGCCTTTGCAATTAGCTTAATCACCGCCCGAAGCATCTCGCGGCCGATTAAGTCTATTGTGACCACCGCTGAAGTAGTTGCGGGCGGCGACCTGACTGGCGTAGCCGATCCCGGCAAGGTCAAAGGAGAAATCGCTACGCTAGCCTCCGCCTTTAACACCATGGTCAGTAGTTTGCAGGGTATTGTCAGAACCATCCGTGAGCAGGCCTCATTTGCCAAAGAGGCGAGCGAGTCTTTGTCGATCGCCTCAGTTGAAAGCAGCCGGGCCGGTGAACAGATTGCGATTACAATTCAGAGTGTTGCCGAAAACAGTACGGAGATGTCGTCGGAGATCACCCGCATTCAGCAACTGGCTGAGGAGCTCAACCAAGTATCTTTCCAGGCCAAGGGTTTATCCGACCAGGCGCTCAACGTAGCTGAAGACACGGCTGAGTCGGCGGACAAAGGAAATGCGGCGCTCCAGGCATCTGTTGAGCAGCTCCAAGCGGTCTCCGAGACGGTTCAGTTTGCGACAGATGCGATTCAAAAACTAGGGCGGCGCTCAGAGGAGATCGGGGACATCGTAGGGTTGATTGATGGGATCGCTTCCCAGACCAACCTCCTGGCCCTAAATGCAGCGATTGAAGCTGCCCGGGCTGGTGAACAAGGCCGGGGTTTTGCTGTGGTTGCGGAAGAAGTCCGCAAGCTAGCAGCCGGCTCTCAGGATGCAGCCCAAAAAATCACCAATTTGATTGAGGATATCATCTCTGAGACCACAGTCACTACTCAATCGATGGAGGTTAACTCCGAAGAAGTGGCAAAACAGCTGCTAGCCATTAACCGAGCGGCGGAGTCTTTGCGTGAGATCTTGGTTAAGGCTGACCAAACCAGAGCTGCCGCGGAAAGCATGACTGCCATTTCGAGTGAGTTGACCGGGCAGAGTCAGCGTCTGGAGGAAGTATTACAATCCATTGCCCAAGCGGTGCAGGATAATGCAGCCTCGTCCGAGGAGGTAGCGGCTTCTTCTGAAGAGCAGAATGCCACCGCCGAAGAGGTTGCGGCAACAGCTCACCAGCTCAAGGAGATTGTCGAGATTTTAACCAAATCAGTTAACCAGTTTAAAGTGTAATGAGCGGAGGAACGAGCATGGTTACGATTAAACGGGGTAAGAACTATCTCCTGGCCGAGTTGTCAGGCGAGGTCATTCTGGAAAATTCAACGATTGCCAAGAATGAAATCAAGGATGCCCTCTTACCCGAAGATCGCAATGTTATCGTCGATTTGACCAGGGTTACTCTCTTGGATAGCGCCGGGGTTGGTATTCTTATTTCCATCCTTAAAAATTTAGATGGTGGTCGGGTGCTGGTGGTGGTCGAAGGAGGTCCAGTACATAGGGTATTGGAGATTACGCGCATGGATCAGATAGTCTCCATTTTTCCCTCAGTAACTGAAGCCGTCGATAGTTTGCTTTCATGAGTAAAAAAATCGTCAAGTGGTTTGCCCCCGACCTAGGTGCAGCCCAGAGAGTGATTACCGAAATTATGGACCAGGCGGCTCCGTTCTTATCCGCAGAAGAGGCATCTTATCTTAAGCTGATCTTATGCGAATTATTGGCTAATGCCGTCGAACATGGCGGCTATGGGACCATCAGAGACCAGATTGTCGTGCGTGTTGGCATAGTGCCGGAGGTAGGGGTTGTTGTTGCCACCGGCGATCGATCCGGGAAACCGGGTGCAGTATCAGATCCGGAGGAGACGCTCCTTAGCGAGCGCGGCAGAGGACTGCTGATCCTCTCGGCAATCTGTGAGTCTTTAGCTTTTCGCGATAGTACTCGCCTGATGGTGGCGCGAAGGAGATTTGGTACTTGATCTACGTAGTTGATGACAATGAACTAAATGTAGAATTACTCGTAGATTTGCTTGAAGGCGAGGGCTATAGTGTGCAGGGATTTACCGAGCCGACTATAGCCTTAAAAAAAGTTATTGAGTCGCCACCGAGATTATTATTGCTGGATATAGTCATGCCCGAACTAGATGGGATCACCTTTTGTCAGCAGGTTAAATCGACGGTTACCACCTTTATTCCGATAATTATGCTCACCGCACAAAATGATACGGAGATCAGGCACAAAGGACTTGATGCTGGGGCAGATGATTATATCACGAAACCTTTTAATCGCTTGGAGCTCCTGACAAGAGTTAGAAATTTTTTGCGCACCAAAGAAATGTATGATCAGATTCAAGAGGGATTGGCCCGGACCAATCAGCAGATGGCTTTGGCCGGCCAGATGCAGATGAGCCTTTTTGTCCCGGCTAAACGGGTTTTAGCCGGTTTTGACTATGAGCAGTTATATTACCCGGCCAAGTATCTCAGTGGTGATGTGATTCATATTCATCAGGACTCCACAGGCCAGGCCTTCTTTTTCATCGCTGATGTGGCCGGCCATGGAGTTAGCTCCTCTCTGTTGGCGGGTGCGGTCAAGATCCTGGTCAGTGAGGTAGTACAGACTACGGTTAGACCACCGGAGGTGCTGTCAGGACTAAACCAGGAGCTTTGCAAGCTACTGGCAGCTAATAGCGAGGGCTATTATGTGACCGCAATCTGCGCTCTGCTGGGTGACAATCAGCTTGCAATTAGCGCAGCCGGCCATCCACCGGCTCTGCTGAGTTTAGCCGGTCAGGTTCAACCATTTGGAGAGGCTGGACTGCCGCTAGGGATCATGGCCAATCAAGAATATAAGTCGGTTGACGTGCGGACCGATAATCTGGACTGGCTACTGCTTTACACTGATGGACTGACCGAGTGCGTCGATCTGGAGAAGGTGGCACGCAGCCAGGAAATGACCGAACTGCTGCGGGCGGCTATTTTGCTCTATGCCAAGAATAACGGGCTAACCGATGATGTCGCGGCCCTTGTTATTCGGCGAGCACAATAGGAAACTCGGGGAAACCAGCCACATAGGGTGCGATCTCGTACAAGCCAAAGTAGACGTAAACTTGCCCATCTTTAATGAAAAACGGTTGATTGGGATTGATCGCCTCGAAGTCCCAGTACTCAGGGTTCTCGCCAATCTGCTCCTTAATTTGTCGGGTCACGAAGCTGACATGATCAACGCCTGGTGCAAAAAGGTCTGGCAACTCCAGTGCGCGCCCCTCGCGTAAATCGTAGTTATAGGTGCGTTTATCGGTAAAACCATGGGCTCCTCCGGTGTACTGATAATAGTATACAGTGATACTCAATAGCTCGTCGGTCAGCGTGTTGACCTCGATCTGAGTCCGGATGTCGTAGGGGAAAGGATTCCAACCCTCAGCTGTAAAGTCGGCAAAATGTTCCATCGCTAGGGGAATTAAATCAGCCGCGAATGCGTCGATATCCTCTACAAATCGCCTGTTGATCTCGGCCTGCAGCAAGGTATTCTTGAGCCCGGTAATCCGTGGATACTTCAGTTCGAGTAGATAGGATTCGGTTTCTCCAGTCTGGGTGGTTATTAATACTGCAGGTGTTTGCTTGGCTGTAACCACTACAGCTATTAGAAAAAGCAGCAAAAAGATAACGGTGCTGCGAATTAACCGTTTCGGCATCGCGCATTCCCCCTGGTAAACCAAGTATACTACAAAACTTACTCGGTTTGTAGTCTGCCGCCGGTTGCTTCGACGACTTTGGCCAACGCTTTTCCGGCCAAATCCAGGGAGCGGCCTAGGGCATTCATCGCTTTTGGCGAGTTATGGAAACCCATGCTGTTTTCGGCACCCACCCAATCCCAATACCATTGTGCTTGTCGCTGTAGGCGGCTAGCTTCGGCTAAAACAGCGATATCCACGCCTTCAAGGTTTCGCGCGGCTGCAATTAATGCTACGACCTCCACGTTCATCTCACCGGCGCGGACCAGAAGATCATTAACTCGGTCTTGGATATAAAAGACGCGTTCGGTAAGTTCTTCGGCACTTTGGCGGTGGCAGACACTACAGGACTGATTGATGGTCTTTAGTGGGCTAGTCCACCAGTGGGAGGTTATCTTAACGTTACCTTCGGTGATGTACGGCATGTGGCAATCGGCGCAACTGACCCCATTGGAGTAGTGGATGCTACCATAAAACATCTCATAATCTGGATGCTGTGCTTTTAGCAGACCAACCTGGGAGTCAGGATGGGTAAAGTCGACAAAATCGATTTCTTCGTAGTAGCGCAGAGCATCTTCAGGTTCAAGCCCATATTTCCAAGGGAAGGTCAAGACACCTTCGTCTGTCGTAAAATAGTACTCCACATGGCACTGGGCACAGACCAGGGTTCTCAATTCATTACGGGTCAGCTCGGAGATTTTTACATCTCGGGCTTCGAGGGCGGTAATCAGAGCCGGCCGACTGATCCTGAGCTCCATTGTTTGGGTATTGTGGCAATCACTGCACCCGATGGGCTGGTCAATCATTTGAGAGGCGAGGTCAGCAAAGGGGGCTGTGTAAAAAGCGGTGCCCATCTCTTCGATCATCTGTGGTACAAGAGTGCTCTTGCAACTGAGGCACTGCCCTTTGGCTGGCTGGCGGCCGGTTTCGGTGACATCAATCATCGAGTAAACGTGTCCGCGATCTTCGGTATACTCCTTCGAAAAACCGTAACCTTTCCATAACTCCACCATCTGCGGGAATTGTTCAAGTTTATCGCGGTTTACCGAACCACCCCATTTACTGGGCTCGACTCGCTGTTCGTAGTTTTTTTGATATGAATCCCAATGTCGGGGATAATATTTGGCAAGTTTAGAGCTGTCAGGTTCATAGGCAGATAGTGCGGGAAGATTAGCCCGCTCGACCCGGGTGCCGGTAGTGTTCGGAATCCGGAAGTAGATGATGGTACCAACTAAGGCCAGTACCAATAAGCCCGATAAAATCATCCAAACACTTGCTGAACTACGATGACGACGCATGCCCATCCCTCCAAATTAAAGCTCTCGTGGCCAGTTAGCATTTTGTAGCGTTCGCAATTCGCCGTGTGGAACAGAACGATGACATTCGACACAGCGACGGCCTTCGGTATCGACCAGGTGCATTAACTCTCCATGACAGTGGAGACAATTAGCTTTGACAATTCTTTTGGTATCTGCCTTTGGATGTAAGACATCCGCATAACCGGTAATGTAATAGGCGATCGCATCTACAGCGCCTGACTTGCCTTCGTATAATTGGCGAATGATCGGAATCCTCGGAACATGACAATCATTGCAGATCAAATCGGCATGGGCTGATGATTGAAGTGAGAAATGGTAAGGGCGCATCGGATGACAGCCAGCGCAAAAGAGGGGATCTTCGGTCACCTTAGTACCGATGACCATTGCGGCTGCACCAAGCATGCCTCCGACGATAGCAATGACTACGAGCTTTTTCAATAGTATGCTCCTCGCCATATTTTGGATATCTTAATTTTACCTTAAAGTCCCGATGTTAGCAAGGGCCGAGAGGAATGATATATAGGAGGTGGTTTTCGGTGCGACCTAGCTTTAGATTTGTCGTCATCACGGTTTTACTAGGAGTTCCGTTACTGGTAAATTACCTAGCAACTACGCCTGCCGGTCGTTTTGCCGACATCGGCCAACCAACCAGGGGAATTATCCAGGCTGAACAAGCAGACCTAGATAACGACGGAATCCCGGAGATAATTCGCCTTTCGGTGGAGAATACCGACTATCTGATCTTAGAAGACGTGCGTTTAGAGGTACAAGGCAGTGCCGGAACAACTATTATTCCGATTGATGCGCAGGGTTACTCAGCGGCTACCCTGAACCTGATTGAGCTGAATGGGCAGGCCGGGATGGGAGTTTTCGTAACCTTTACCACGAGCGGCAGCCCGGGAGCAACAGATTTGTACGGATTTCGGTTTCAAAACGGGCAATACCATACTTTGTTCAGTCCAAAACACTATCTCAAATCAAAAGATTTCGAGCTCAAGTATTTGGGGGAGCGCAAGGTAGCTTTCCGCGATTTAAATACCGGACTCCAGGCGACGCTGGATCTGAGGGAGAATCCCAATTATGCGGATCTAACCGAAGCCGAGCTGAGCCGGGCCTATAATTTGCAGCGGACCTGGGTGGTTGATCGTTATTCCGGTTTTAGCTGGGCCAACCTCACCGGTGATGAGACTGTCGAGATCATTGGCAGCCGCCAGGTGAGCGGCATAAACAAGGCTGATCTCATCGGTACTGTGCAGGATTACTATCGGCTAGAAGGCGAAGAGTACAAACCATATGCCCAGGCCTTCTTCGGCGTCGGCGGCGAAGAGGTGGCCGGGCAGACGATTAAATCAGCAGAGGAGCGGTAATCATGAGTCTTCCGCGTATCGGCATTACCATCGGAGACCCCGCCGGAATTGGTCCGGAGATCGTCGCACGGGCCTTGGCAGATCCCCAGGTCCGGGTGGCCTGTCAGCCGGTGGTCTGCGGCGATCAATCGGTCTTTGCGGAGGCGGCCCGGCGGCTAGGATTAACCGAACAGATCCGGGCTTTAGGCGAGTTTTGTTTTGTTGATTCCGGCGTGGTCGGGGGCGCCGCTCTGCCGGTACCAGGACAGGTTTCGGCGCTAGGTGGACAAGCCGCCTTTACCGCGTTGAAAAACTGTGCTGAGTTGGCACTGAACGGTCGGGTGCAGGCGATAGCAACCGCTCCAATTAATAAAGAGGCGCTCAAAGCGGCCGGGGTGCCGTTTATCGGGCATACGGAGATCTTGGCCGATTTGACTGGGGCTAGTGACCCGCTCACCCTTTTTGTCGTCCGCGAACTGCGCGTCTTCTTCTTGAGCCGCCATGTTGCGCTCAAAGCCGCCTGTGAGTTGGTGACCAAGGAAAACCTGCTGTCATTTTCGCGCCGGGCCCATCGGGAACTGGCGAGATTGCTGGGCCAGGAGTCTCCTAAGTTAGCGATAGCAGGACTGAACCCGCATTCTGGAGAACATGGGCTCTTCGGTGACGAAGAAGTCACCGAGATTGAGCCGGCGATTCGCGAGCTTAGAGAGGAAGGACTTGATATCTCCGGGCCTTATCCGGCAGATTCGGTCTTTTACCGGGCCCTTACGGGCGAATTTGATGCGGTGATCTCCCTCTACCATGACCAGGGGCATATCGCGACTAAGATGGTGGACTTTGAGCGGACGATCAGTGTCACTCTGGGCTTGCCGTTTGTGCGGACATCGGTTGATCACGGTACGGCCTTTGACATCGCCGGAAAAGGGATTGCCAGCCCGGTGAGTATGGTCGAGGCGATCTTGATGGCGGCAAAATTTGCTTGAGGTTCTATAGCAGTTATTATTGCCCTCTCTTACCGTAAATTCCTATGGTTATTGGAGAGGCATTTTTCTACTCTATCGGGAATTTATAGACTAATTCATACGTTTTACCCAATTAATGGGGAGGTTATTATGCTGCGGAAAAAATTACTGACCATAGGTTTGCTGCTGTTAATACTGTTAAGTTTAGTCCTGCCTGCGGTGGCTGGCGAAGTTCAAGTCCTTAATTTAGGTGCCTATTTGGATCTGGTTAGCAGACATAATCTCGATCTCAAGGTAGCCGAGATCCAACTCGTCCAGGCCGAGCTGGCCTATCAACGCGCTGAGGCCGCCAACTGGGGAACCGGATCCCGCCAGGCCGCCCGTAAAGCCGAATCGGACTGGGCACAGGCTCAAGCCTCATTCGGCGAGACTCGCTCAACGATAATGCAGGAGGCCGTCTCCCGTTATTTTGCGGTAATCTTGGCGGAACTGGATTTACAAATTCGCGAACGCCGCTTAGAGTTGGCCCAAGGCCGCCGCGAGATTACCGACCTCAAGGTCGGCCAGGGGATCAGCAGTGAAATGGATCTCTTGCAAGCTACGCGCGATGTAGAGCGAGCCAAGCTAGATCTGGATCGCGCCCGCCAGACCTATGAGGAACGCGTATTATCCTTTAACAGTTATGCCGGGGCAGAGCAAACCACCTACTTACCAGGTGATCCGCCGATCTACCCCTTTGTCAAATACGACCCGGATGTAGCCGTGCAAAAAGCTCTGGAGGCGTCGAGCAGGCTTCGCCGGTTACGGGAATTAGCCGACCTGGCACGTCTAGAACTAGCCAAAACTGAGGTGGAAGGGGCCGCCGAACTCATCTTAGCGGCTACCCGGAATGATCTGGTCTTGGCCGAACTCGAGGTCCGACGGGCTGAGGCACAGTTGCAAGCAACGGTTCGTGGCGATCTCTTTACCCTCAAGAGTTTGGAAAAGCAGATTGCTCTGAGCCAACTAGATCTGGAGATCCAGTTAGCAGCCTACGAAACCAGCGAAAAACAATTTGAGGCTGGACTCTTGACCGGCCGCGATTTGGATGAGGCAGCTGCCAACCTCTGGCAGAGTCAACAAGCGGTGTTGGAGGCTCAGCGGAGCTATGCCCTTCAGCTACTCGCCTTTAAAGAGTTGTTAGGTGAGGAGCTGGAATAAATGCAAAAAGCCAGATGGATTGGTATTATCATGCTCAGCTTGTTGGTGGCGACGCTTCCTGTTGATGCAGCCAACCAAGTTAGTTTGGTCGAGGCGCTCAGCGCAGCGCAAAATACCGTTGGGGTGATTGAAGCCCAAAATGCGCTGCAGAAGGCCGAAGATGCGCTTATCGATTTGTCCGAGGCGCAGCGTTTCAACTGGCAAGTACAATCGCCGGTTTTTTCCGTGGGCGATCAGGGCTTCACGGAGCTTGATGCTTGGTCGCTGAGTGGCACTCGCGGTGGGGTGGACACCATTACGACCCGAGCCTACCAGGATGATCTGAGCATCACCTGGACGAGATCCCTCTCGCCGGATCCTGTGCCTGCCGAGCAGCTCAAGGTGGAGTCACTGCATATTAGTCGGAGGGCGGCAGCAGACAACCTGGCGGCCGGTTATTACCAGAGCCTGATCAATACATACGAAAGCTATCGGTCGGCGCAGCTTGATCTTATTGGTTTGCAATTGAATCGCCAACAGGCCGCACAGGCCAAAGCCGAATATGAGCGGGTCTTAGCCTTAGCCGAGCTCGGTGAGACTACGCCGATCGCCGTTACCCAGGCGAAATCTGCTTGGTTGAAGCTTGAAACGCAAGTTAAGCAGAGGGAAGTGACAGATGCCAACAAGATTAACTTGTTCTTGGTCGGATTGGGCTTTGCCCCCGGCACTCAACTGGAGCCGCTCGAGCTTGAAGTGCTGCTTGAGCAGGCGCGGGCGGAGGTTGAACGGCCGGTTCCGTCTGGGATTCCGGTTGAGCAGTTTTTATCGCAAAACCGGGAGGTTATAGCTCTAAGGGAGCAGGTGCGCCTCAAAGAGTTGGCCCTCCGCACTGTCAAGGCCAAATCGGCGTGGAACGTCCAGGTTTCGGCCGATGCCAGTATGGATCTGGTCAACCAGGAGCCGCATTGGAAGGTCAGTTTGGGCGCGATAACCTATGACCTCTCCGGCGGGGCGGCGAAAGCACGTGACCTTGCCCGAGCGGAGCAAGACCTGGAGCTGGCTCGTCGCCAGCTGCGAGAAGCGGAGTACCGGATTGCCCAGGACTATCAGGTAACCTTGACTGCGCTGACTCTTCAGCATTCATTGCTCGAGCTGGCGGTGTGGGAATTGGACGCTGTTCGGTCTGACTACGAATTGGCCAGGAGGCAATATGCGGCCGGCATCATTACTGATCGGGGTCTGGAAAAGGCCAAACTCAGTTACGAGGAGGCCAAGCTATCCTTGGCCGAGGCTTTACTAAACTACGAGGTGCAAAAATACACAGTCTTAGCTATGCAGGGAGAAAAACCGCTGCTGGCATTGGTTGAAGGGGAGAGCATCGATGAAAGGTAAGCGCAAGTGGTTGATGATCATAGTGATTCTACTTGGTGTCACCGGATATTTCGGCTATCGTTACTGGCAAGGGCCCAAAAGCGAGGCTGAGACCCTAGCGCCCGCGATCCGGACGGTAACCGTCGCGCGGACAACCATCGAACAACGGGTCAACGCCACCGGTCCGGTGATCCCGCTCAACGATGCTCAGCTCTACTTTGGCCGGGCCGGACGGATCAAGCGCCTGCACGTCACCG
The DNA here is from genome assembly GCA_964483175.1 of uncultured Bacilli bacterium. Classification (GTDB taxonomy): domain Bacteria; phylum Bacillota; class UBA5301; order UBA5301; family UBA5301; genus JAAYHC01. The sequence continues at coordinate 13,657 of CAZAAT010000021.1, read as the reverse complement.
AGGGGCAAAGGATCAGCGCCGGGACGCTGATCGCCGAGTTGGAGGCTGACGAAGAGGAGCTTGATTTGCTCACCGCCCGACGCCAATACGAGACCGCCCGGCTGGAATCAGGGCCGACGATTGTCAAAGAGCGGGAGATGGCCCTGGCGATTATTCAGGAGCGTTTGGAACGTACCCGCCTTACCGCCCCATTTTCCGGGGTGGTGGTTGAACTTACCGCCGGGGTTGGTGAATGGGTAGCAACCAATAATTATCTTGTTACCTTAATCGATGATAGTAAACTGTATATCGATGCGACCATCGATGAGATCGATATTGCGCGGGTTAAGCCAGGACAGGAGGCGATTATCAACCTGACCGCTTTGCCTGGTAGAAGAATTCGCGGCCAGGTGGTTGAGGTAGGTAAACTACCGCGCTCCCAGAGTGACTTGGTGCTTTTCCCGGTGAAAATCCAGATCCTCGAACCAAGTGATGATATTTTGCTTGGTCTTTCCGCTGAAGTCAACATCATTACCAATCGGCGGGAAAATGTTTTGGTGGTGCCCGTAGAAGCGGTCTTGGATTACCAGGGTAAACAGCTCGTTAGTGTGGTTGGCGCAAACGGTCAAACAACGGTGGTTGAGGTTACAACCGGCATTTCCGATGGTAGAGTGATCGAGATTACCGCTGGACTAACCGAAGGTGATGTAGTTTTAGGCAGCAATTACGAGCTCTATCGCAGCCTGAACGGCCCGGCTCAGCATGGTCCGAACATGCGGGTGAATATTCCCGGGATGAGGGTGGGGAGGTAAACTGAGTGACCGCAGCCGTAATTGAGGCTAGAGCCGTTGAAAAAACCTATCGGATGGGCGAATCGTTGGTTCATGCCCTGCGGGGGGTAGAACTTTCCGTAGCCCCCGGAGAATACGTTGCGATCATGGGTCCTTCAGGTTCCGGGAAATCGACCTTGATGCATATTATCGGTTGCCTCGACCGACCGACGGCTGGGGCGTTGCTGATCAAAGGGGTAGATACCCGGAGCTTGCGCGATAATGCCTTGGCCCAGCTGCGCAATTCGGCCATTGGTTTTGTCTTTCAGGATTTTAACCTCTTACCGCGATTGACCATCGAAGAAAATGTTGAAATTCCGCTTATTTATGCCGGAATCCCGGCCAGGCACCGGAAAAAGCTAGCCAGAGAGGTGCTGGACAAGGTCGGTCTGGCTAATCGCTTAGGTCATAAGCCAACCGAATTATCGGGGGGTCAACGCCAACGCGTTGCCATCGCCCGCGCTTTAGTCAATGATCCGGCAATCGTGCTGGCCGATGAGCCGACGGGTAATCTAGATTCAAAGACCGGTGCGGAGATTAGGGCGATGTTCACCGAGTTAAACCGGGCTGGAAACACGATCGTGCTGGTCACCCATGAACGAGAGGTGGCATTGGATGCTCAGCGGATCATCCATCTGCGAGATGGATTAGTCTCTGAGGTGGAGGTGGTTCGGGATGACTTGGCTTGAGGTTTATAAGACCGCGATGCGCAGCCTGACCGGCAACAAATTGCGGACATTTTTGTCGTTGTTGGGCATCGTGATCGGGATTGGCTCGGTAATTGTGATGGTCTCAATCGGCCTGGGCGCACAAAAGCAAGTCGCCGACGATATAGCTGCTCTCGGTTCAAACTTGATTACGATCTCGCCTGCTGCCAGTAGGGGTTTTGGTGGTCGGATTAGCCAAGATGTCTTAGACATTTTTTCAACTCGGCTCCAAGCAGATCTGGAAACCCTGCCAGGTGTCGCCCATGTTTCACCCTTGGTAACCTCGAACGCACTCCTAAGTTATCAAGGGGTAAACTTGCGCACCTCAGTGTATGGGGTCAGCCCGGGGTATGAATTTGTCACCGATTATCACGCAGAAGCAGGGCGCTTTATTTCCCGACCGGATATTGACTTTCGCAGCGAAGTGGCGGTGATCGGCAGTGAGGTCGCCAGCGACTTATTCGGTCCGGGGATCAACCCGGTGGGCAAAACGATTAAAGCTGTCATCTCCCGTCGGACCATCAACTTGACGGTTATCGGCTTGATGGAAAGCAAAGGACAGGTCTCTTTTAGCAATTTTGACAACCGGATTTATATCCCTTACAGCACTCTGCTCAACCGAGTCATGGGGCGCGATTTTGTTAACCAATATGTCTTGTCGGCGGCTAGTTCGGGTACGGTTGGTAGCGTTGCTGATCAGGTCGAATTCTTGTTGATGAAGCGCTTAGGCGATCGCGATAAATTCCGGGTCACAACTCAAGAATCGATTCTATCCACGGTAACTAATACGGTCCAGATTTTTACCAATGTCCTCGGTGCGATCGCGGGGATCTCGCTCTTAGTCGGCGGGATCGGGATTATGAATATTATGCTGGTTTCGGTCACCGAACGCACCCGCGAGATCGGAGTTCGCAAGGCCTTAGGTGCGCGAAATCGGGACATTTTGCATCAGTTTCTGGCCGAGTCGATTCTGTTAAGCCTCGCCGGTGGGATTATCGGCCTGGCGGTTGGTTGGGGGGGCGGCTATTTTCTCGCGAACGTCTCTAATTGGCCGTTTGTATTTTCCTGGGGATCGGTCTTCTTAGCAATTGGCTTTGCCAGTTTTGTCGGGCTCTGTTTCGGCATTTTCCCAGCTATGCGGGCTGCCAAACTCCAACCAGTTGCAGCACTTAGACATCAATAACTTAAATTGATAACTTATTGGAATGCAAATTGAAAAGAAGAGGAATACCATAGGCTCCGTTAGAATATCCTACCATGTACTTATTTCATGGTTAGGAGGTCTTTCCGTATGCCGTTAATCATTATTGTTGGCGCTATAGTCGGAGCTTTATCGGTCTTATTGGTCTTGGCGGGAAACCCAGCTAATATGGGCGTTTGTGTCGCCTGCTTCTTGCGGGATATCGCTGGTGGACTAGGGTTTCATCGTGCAGGGGTTGTTCAATATCTACGCCCGGAGATCGCCGGATTTGTCCTTGGGGCCTTTGGGATTGCGGTGTCGAAAAAAGAGTTTAAAGTAACCGGTGGGTCGAGCCCGGTCATCCGATTTGTCCTGGGGATGTTCGTGATGATTGGGGCTTTGGTCTTTTTGGGCTGTCCACTGCGGATGGTTTTGCGTCTGGCGGCCGGTGACTTAAATGCGTTGGTCGGTCTTGTCGGATTTGCCGCCGGCATTCTTGTGGGAATTCAATTCTTGAAACGTGGCTTTTCTTTGGGACGGAGCCATGCTCAGGAAAAAGTAAACGGCTATATCTTGCCGATCATGGCTGCGGTTCTCTTACTTTTCCTTGCTATTCGTCCGGCATTTATCTTCTTTAGTCAAAGCGGCCCAGGTGCTGCGGCGGCTCCAGTCTTAGTTGCGCTGGCGGCGGGCTTAATTGTCGGCGTCTTGGCTCAGCGTTCACGTCTGTGTATGGTCGGTGGTATTCGCGATGCCATGTTGATCAAAGACTATTATCTCCTTTCCGGTTTTGTCAGCATCTTTGTTGTAGCGCTAATCGGCAACCTGATCTTCGGCCAATTTAATTTGGGCTTTGAAGGTCAACCGATCGCTCATAACGATGGTCTGTGGAACTTCTTGGGTATGCTGCTCGCCGGCTGGGGTTCAGTGCTCTTGGGTGGATGCCCGCTGCGTCAATTGATTTTGTCCGGCGAAGGCAACTTGGATTCGGTGATTACTGTTTTCGGGCTGCTCGCTGGTGCTGCGGTAGCGCATAACTTTGGCTTGGCCTCGTCTGCTGCCGGCGTAACTGCTAATGGCAAGGTGGCAGTATTGATCGGCTTTGTTGTCATGGCTGCGGTTGGCGCTCTTAGCCGTCCGGTGATCTTAGGCAAAAGTCAACGGGTCGAAAAAAGCGTTACTGCATAATATTGATAGGGGGTTCGTGATTGATGTCGAAATTAATAGATGCACGGGGACTGTCCTGTCCGGAACCTGTGCTATTAACTAAGCAAGCGATGAACGAGATCGGTCAGGGAAGCTTTGAAGTTATGGTTGATAACCAGACCGCCTGTTTCAATGTTTCCCGGGTTTGTAAGAATAACGGGTGGCAAACAGAGATCACCGTTGAAGGGACGGATTTCCGAATCGCCGTGTCAAAATAGGAGCGGTGTGTTTTAATGATGGTTGTTACCTTTCCATCTACCTATATGGCCTTGTCTGCGGAGAAAGTGGTTAAAACCGCAGGTTTAGAGGGAAAATTAATACCCGTCCCTCGCAAAATCAGTACAAGCTGCGGAATGGCACTACGCCTAGCAGACCGCCAGTTGGATCAGGTCTTAGCGGTTTTACACGAGGCCGGTGTTGAAACTGAAGGGGTATACGACTTAGCGGACAAGGAAAGGTGAGAAAGAGTGAAGGTTTATCTTGATAATAGCGCCACCTCCTGGCCCAAGCCAGAGGAGGTGTACAGGGCGGTTGATGATTTCGCCCGTAATATCGGCGGCAACGCTGGTAGATCTGCACATGATGATGCGATAGCCTCCGGCAGAGTACTACTGGAGGCCCGCATTTTAATTGCCCAGCTCATTAAAGCAGCTGACCCGGCCGAGATCGTTTTGGCCTTTAATGCTACCGATGCCCTTAACATGGCGATCAAAGGTGTGCTGGAGCCGGGTGATCATGTTGTTACGACCAGCATGGAGCATAACGCGGTCTTGCGTCCGCTAAACGGGGTTGCAGCGCGTAATCGAGTGACCTACACGATCGTGCAGTCCGAACCGACTGGATTTATCGATCCGGCGAAAATTGCTGCCGCGATCAGGCCGGAGACCAAGTTAGTCATCGTGAATCATGTTTCGAACCTGATCGGAACAGAGGCTCCCTTGGCCCAGATCGGCAAGATCACCACGGATAAAGGGGTGCTACTGTTAGTTGACGCGGCGCAAAGTGCCGGTAATACCCCGATTGATGTGCAGGCGATGGGCATTGATCTGCTAGCTTTTACCGGGCATAAGGCCTTGTTAGGCTTCCAGGGTACCGGTGGTCTCTATATCAGACCGGGGGTATGCCTAAAACCCTGGCGGGAGGGTGGAACCGGCAGCCAATCCGAGCTAGATGTTCAACCCGAGATGTTGCCGGATGCGCTAGAGGCTGGAACCGCTAACTGCCACGGTTGGGCTGGAGTTTGTGCTGGGGTGAAGCATATCCTGGAGGTTGGGGTCGAGACCATTCAGGAACAAGAATGGCGCCTGACCAAAAGGCTCCTGGAAGGGTTGGCGGAGATCCCCCGGGTCAAACTATATGGTCCGGATCCGAGTGTTCAACGGGGACCGATTGTCTCTTTTAATCTTGAAGGTATGGACGGTGGCGAGGTGGGCTATGAGCTGGCAGAGAGTTATGGTATCATGACTCGAACCGGCCTACATTGTACACCGCACTCCCACAAGACAGTGGGTAGCTTCCCCGAAGGTTCGGTCCGGCTTAGCCTGAGCCATTTTACTACGGCTGAGGAGATCAGCTATACGATTGAGTCAATTCGCAAGCTGGCGGCAAAGTGAATTTCAAGATTTATGCGATGGACGAGTGGCAGTGTTTCAACTGCCGCTCGTTTTTTGTGGGTAGGTTTTCACCTGAGGTTGCTAGTCGACATAGACCTCGATATGCATTTGGCCGCTGGCACGGCTATCGACATCGACCTCGACAATCCTGCCGGTAATCTCTCCCTCGTCAATCATCGCGATGAGGTCTTTGATTCCGGACGAAGTAAGGTCGAGACCGGTATCTTTGAGAGCTTTACGCACTTCATAAGGGATGAAACTAGCGCTTAGGATGCCAAGGCGTGAAGCTGTTTTAATTAAACTTAGTGGGATGGTGGTATCCACCTTACCATTGGCTAGACTCTCGACTTTAACTCGGATAATCCGCTCACCAACTTGTTTGGCCGCTTTCTGTGGTTTAGTAGTGGTATTGAGGTTATTTAGGAGCTCGAGCCCCTCGGAAACCTCGATTGTGCCATCTTTGACTTGCTGGAGAATTTGTAATTTCTGATCGTTTTCGTTCATGAATAGTGGCTCCTTTCGGCCAAGCTGTACAGGCCTGACTATATTCTATTGCTATTTGGCCATTGTGAAACCAAGATTTGAGTTAATTGTATCATACACGGGAAGTTGGCCAGGACGGTTGTGGCTCTGGTGGCTCCAGGAAAAATTGCTGCCCAAATTTGGTTGATGAGAGAAGGAGTTTTCCGCTTCTCTGGGAAATCAAGTAAACGATAACTTAATAAACCGTGTTAGGTGCCCTCTGGGTTAAAAGGGAATCGGGTGCAAATCCCGAGCGGTTCCCGCCACTGTAACGGCTTGATTTGGCTTGCAGTCACTGGGGTTATCCCTGGGAAGGCTGTGAGCGTTTTTTGCCGGAGCCAGGAAACCTGCCTATGCGCGACGTTACGCTACTTTCGGTGAAAAAGGGGGCGACGGATTTGGATAACTTTGCTTATACTGACCCTTAGCTTTTCGCTAGGGGTTTATTATTGTGCCGAATTTAATTTTTGGAAAAGAGGATGAGATGATGCCCAGTATATATAGTAAATTGTGTTTACTTGTTCTTTTTTTATTAAGTTTAAGTGTTGCCGTGGTTGCGGCCGGATCGGACCCGATTGTGATCGTAGTAACCGGTACGATGCTGCCGAGTGAAATCAGTGCGACCCCATCACTAGTTGAGGTGATTGAGGTTGAACCTGTGGATGATCCGGTGAGCGTTGGGGATCTGTTGAACGAGGTTCCCGGGGTCGAGTTACATCAGAATTTGCCATTTCCCGGTGGGGTAAATACCGTTTCGATTTGGGGTAGCAATTCGTCACAAGTACTTGTATTGGTTGATGGGGTAACACTAAACCGCACGCAGGATGGCACCTATGATCTTAGCTTGCTACCGTTAGAAGCTGTTGAACGGATTGAAGTTCAAAAGGGAAGCAGCTCATCACTTTATGGAACATCGGCTATCGGTGGGGTAATTAATATCATTACTAAAAAGGGCTTTGAAACCGGAAGTAGCCTTAGTGTCGAGATGGGCAGTTGGGGTCAACAAAAATCGGTCCTGACTAGCCAAGGCGAGTTGGCTCCGGATACGTATTACGCTCTAAATTTAGGCTACCGTTTAGGGGATGGCTACCTGGAACATTCGGCCTATACCTCGGGTGATCTTTATGCCTCGGTAACCAAGGACCTTGATCTGTTCTCAAGTGTTAATATCAGTGCGCTGGCTATAGACAACCAGTCTGAGATTCCCTCGATGGGTGGGTTTTCAGAAGCTGATAAGCAGAGTAGCAGGCTTCGTCTTCAGGGTAGATATCTGCGTGAAGATGATGATGGAAGTCTAACCGAAGCAGCATTATGGCGGGATGCCGAGCAGATGGATTACCAGGATATCTTTGTAAGTAGCAAACACCGAACAAATGCGATCGGATACAACCTGGTCCGCTCCTGGGTGATGAATGATACAACGTTGAGTGTAGCTACTGATGGACGATTCGATGAGGTCAACAGTACAAATATTGACTCGGTTCAACAGATCTCAAATTATGGCCTGACTGCGGAAGTAAAGGCACCTTTAGGTGTAGGTTGGGAAGCGCTGGCTGTTGGCAGGGTTGATTACCACTCACAGTTCGGAGCTCATTTTTCACCCCGAGTTGGCCTGGTCAAAAATGCACTAGGGGGTCTGGTTAAACTCAATGTTGGCACAGCTTTCAAAGCGCCCACAGCTAGTGATCTGTTTTGGCAAAAGGATGCCTGGACGGAAGGGAACCCTGATTTGCGACCGGAGAGGGGTTGGAGCATTGAGGCACAATATCTTAACGAGTCACGGGCGGGTAGTCAATGGGGGATAAGTGGATTCTATCGCAAGGTCGATGACTTTATCGACTGGGCCGAGAATTCTTCAGGATTATATCAACCGCAAAATATTGCTGAGGTAGAGGTCATTGGCGCTGAACTATCGGCATCACAGCAAATCCGCTCTGATCTTACGGCTAAGGCGTATGCCACCATACTATCTGCGACCGGTTATGACAAGGAAGTTAGTTCCCTGGTTCCGCTCGAATATGGGTTGTCACTCCTGTACCGGCCTTCTCCCGAGCTAACCGGAACGATGAAGCTGGCCGGAGCCGGGAAGAGGAATAACGGATTAGCAGCTTATACTACTGTCGACCTTGGGGCAAATTATCAGCTTAAGCCAGGGGTAAAGCTGCATGCAACTGTAAGCAATCTCTTTGATGAGGAGTATCAGCTTGTTAAAGACTATCCAATGCCCGGACGCCAATTTAAAGCAGGAATCACCTGCTCATTCTAGACCGGCCTGGATTTGGTTGGCACTATCGTTCGGCCTACATTTGGCGCTCTTGATAGTGCCGGTGTCCGTGCCGCAGCCGATAGAACCGCTGAACATGATGGTGGTTCAGCTATATGAGGTGGCTCCAATTCTACCGGAGCCACCTCCGGTTGAGCTTACCCTACCAGAGCCGATCCAGGAGAGCAAACCGGCAGCAACGCCTGCGCCATTAGAGCGGAAACCGCCGCTGGATCCAGAGTCTACTATTAGCGAGCCGGACACTATTGACGAGCCCGTTACACCCGACCCACCTGTTAATCAGGTGAATATCACTGAACCACCTACTCCTCCCGCGGTCGAGCCCGAGGTTGAGCCACCTCCCGAGCAGCCGGTTGGGGTAGAGGAGTCAGTGACTACTACCATTGAACAGCTTGTAGAAGATTCGGAGCCTGAACGGATTAGCGAATCAGTCTCACCTCCCGTGTTAACAGAGGCGGAGATCCTTCCAGAACCACCAGAGGAGATCATTCAGGAAGAAATTGAGCTGCCAAGCTCGTTTTCGGTTGAGCCGGCTGAGGTTATTGCTGATGAGCGGGAACTACCGGCACAGCCTGACGAATTTCACCTCCCGGTGCCGGTCACAGAACCGGTGATGGTAAAAGAACAAATGGTGATCGACATGCCCATGGAGCAACCCACACCCCCTGTTGGATCGCCGAACGCTGCAGCGGCTGACCCCAACCCTCCCAGCGGCTTAACAGCGGTGGCCGAGGACGAAGCCGAGATTGAACCCGCAGGTGAAGAAGTACTACAGAGCATACCCCTACCCCCGCAAGTGTTAACCCAAACTGAGCCGGTCTACCCAATTCGCGCGCGTAGACGGGGTTGGAGTGGGGAAGTTGCTTTGACAGTGCAGGTCTTGGCCGATGGGTTGGTTGGTCAGATCCAGGTAGACACGACGAGCGGCTATCCTATTTTAGATGAAGCCGCAGTTGAAGCGGTGCGCAGTTGGTCGTTTGCCCCTGCCATGCTCGGCGAAAAGCCAGTAGAGGGGGAAATACCGGTTATTGTCAGGTTTACCTTGGAATAATTAAGGATGCATTGTATAATAATAACACGGTCTAACTGAAACTCGTTTTCAGTTAGACCAAATCAGAAAACGGAGACGAGCGGTATGTCGTTAAACAAACGTTTCTTGTTGATGCTGGCTTTAAGCTGTTTGGTTCTAACGCCATTACTCGCAGTTCCAATCTCCGCCGCAACCACCAATACCATTTCTGTAGTAACCACTCTGGCTTTCTTGGCCGACTTGACCCAAGAGATCGGGGGTTCCTATGTCACCGTCACGCATCTGGTCCCCGGGTTAGGGAGTCCGCACAGCTTCGAACCAACGATTAGACACCTAATGTTGCTGCAGGATGCAGACCTGTTTGTCCAGGTCGGATTAGATTTGGAGCCCTGGAGCGAGCAGTTGCTTAAGAGCTCCGACCGGGATAAACTACGGGCGATTTCTCTAGGGACCGAATCCGATCATGACCCACATATCTGGCTGGACGAGCCTCATCTGATCGCAATGATCGAGAAACTCACAAAAACACTAGCCGAGATGATGCCTTCGGGAGCAGATTATTTTGCTATCCAAGCCAAATCTTTTCTAGCTCGAGCCGAGGGGATTTTCGCCCGGTATCGCCGGATGATGCCACAGCAGGCTGTTAGTGTGGTGACAGCAGTACCGACCTATAGCTATCTATTAGCCGACTTTAACCTGCGGGAAATCGGCCCGCTTGAGGAGGGCCATGGCGATCAACCATCGGCCAAAAAGGTCGCCCAGTTGATCAGCCAGGCCAAGACAGACAAAGCGGTGGCTGTTATCTCCGAGCAAGGGTTTGACCACGGGTTTGGGGCGATTTTAGCCCAAGAAACCGGTTTGCCACTGGTTCTGTTAAGTCCAACCCCGGCTCCAAATGAGGATTATCTATCATTTATCCAGCGCAATCTAGAGATGTTAACCTCTGCTGTCACGGGAGTATTCGCCAGATGATCAGTTTTGACAGGGTCTGGGTTGGTTATGGGCGGCAATTAGTGCTCTCTGAAGTCAGCTTTGCGGTTGCTCCGGGCGAGTTTGTTGTACTCGTCGGCCCGAACGGGTCCGGGAAAAGCACTTTGCTCAAGACGATTCTGGGCCTCATCCGGCCGACCCGCGGGGATGTACAAGTCCTGGGTTATGCCAACAGAGAGGTCCCACGAGCCCGACATCAGATCGGCTATTTACCCCAGATCAGCCAGGTAGATCCAAAGTTTCCGGTTACAGCTTTTGATGTGGTTCTGATGGGCAGCTATGGTCAGCTAGGATTGCTCAGACGGCCAGGGCCGGCCCAACGTCAGCAGGCCGCTAAGTGCCTGGAGGAGGTGGGGTTGAGCACCTATCTTTCTAGCCCGTTCGGTTTCCTCAGCGGTGGGCAGCGGCAAAGAGTTCTGTTGGCCCGAGCTTTAATGGGTTCGCCTAAGCTCCTGTTGCTGGATGAGCCGACAGCGGCTTTGGATGTCTCAGCCCAGCATGATCTGGTTGAACTGATCTCGCGGCTCTGCCAGGAGCGTAGTTTAACTGTATTAATGGTAACACATGACGTGAATCTCATTGTCGATAAAGCTGATAAAATTGGCTATTTGAAAGGCACTATGCTGGCCTATGATATGCCGAATAAAGTCTTAAACCCTGAATTTCTCTCCCAAGTGTATGGTGCTAAGATCCTGGTTGTGGAGCATGATGGGCAAAAAAGAGTGATCGTAGGTGATTACCATGCTTGATTTGTGGCAGTATGCTTTTTTGCAACGCGCATTGATCTCCGCAATTGTCCTCGGGTTAACCTGTTCAGTGATGGGAGTCTTCATCGTCTTACAAGGTCTTTCCTTTGTTAGCGCGGGTATCGCCCATGGTGCCTTTGCTGGTGTTGCTTTAGCATTGTTGCTCGGCTTTAATCCGCTGCTTGGCGCGGCAGGTACCGCTTTACTGATGGCCCTACTGATCGGCCAGACCAAACGGAGGGGCCAGCTAAATCTGGATGCATCCATCGGGATCGTCTTCTCGGCCGCTCTGGCATTGGCTGTACTGTTTATCGGTTTGATGCCGGGCTATACCGCTGATTTAATGGGCTATCTCTTTGGAAACCTATTAGCGGTTAGCACTACTGATCTCTGGGTTAGCATTGCAGTAGGAGCGGTGGTACTTGCTACAATCGCGCTATTTTACAAAGAATTTCAGTTTACGGCCTTTGACCCGGTGATGGCGGAGGCTGCCGGATTACCGGTCAAGGCCCTGTTTGATGGGTTATTAGTCCTGGTCTCTCTGGCCATTGTGATTTCTCTCAAAGCGGCCGGGGAGCTACTGGTGATTGCTTTTATCGTCATTCCCGCTTCAACGGCCTGGCAGTGGAGCAGCTCTCTGGGGAAGATGATCTTGTTATCGGCCTGTTTTGGCGTATCCGCAGCTGTTCTCGGACTAGTCGTCTCGTATTACCTTGACATCCCAACTGGAGCTAGCATAGTGTTGATATTGATCCTCTTCTTTGCGGCCAGTTCCGTACTGGCCCCACAGCGGCGCACAGTCCGGAGGAAAAGAGGTCTCGAAGTTAAAGAGGTGTAACTATGGATCAGCGCATTAATCGGGCGACAGAGGTGCTAAGAGAGCACGGATACAAATTGACCAAACCGCGGCGGTTATTATTAGAATGGTTTTATCGTCGTGGGGAGCATGCTACTGCTCAGGAAGTCTTTGATTCGTTGTGCCGAGAGAAGAAGGAGATCGGTCTAACCTCGGTCTACCGCAATTTAGAAGTATTGGTTAAGGTTGGCCTGGTCCGCCAGATCTGCTTTCACGACGGTTACCACCGGTATGAGCCGGTTGCGCCTGGGGATCACCACCATCATCTGATTTGTTCGGACTGTGGACAGATTATCAAGTTTCACGGTTGTAACTTTAGTGAGTTAGAAGAGCGGTTGGAGCAAGAGACCGGCTTCACGGTAAATTGTCATCAGCTTCAGGTCTTTGGGACTTGCAGGCTCTGTCAGAAGGAATCCGCTGCTAAGAGGCGAATTGTCTAAGGTATTTTCCCCATGGAAGGCTGATTAATTTTTAATGAAGAATTCGCGCAGACAAGATTTTACTAAGGGTAATATTCCGAAGCACCTCCTGGCTTTCGCCACCCCGATGCTCCTGGGCAATATATTTCAAGCTTTGTATAACACGGTCGACACCATTTGGGTCGGGCGTTTTTTGGGTCCGGAGTCGTTAGCTGCGGTCTCAGTCGGCTTTCCGGTTATATTTGTTCTGGTATCGCTGGTCATGGGTATCGGTATGGGCTCAACGGTTTTGGTCGCTCAATATGCCGGGGCCAGAGACTTTGACAAAGTGCGCAAGGTTGTCTTAAACTCGGTTTCCCTATTGACCGTTTCCGGCGTGATCATTTCAATTATCGGTTATTTCTTCAGCGAGGGGATGCTCCGGCTGATTAACACCCCGGAAGTGATCATGGCTGAAACGACCATCTACTTGAAGGTCTTTTCAACCGGTATTTCGCTGATGTTTATTTACAATGTGATAAGCGCGATTTTACGGGGGCTAGGTGACTCTCGCAGCCCTTTAAATTTCTTAATTGTGGCGACGATACTCAATATCATTTTAGATCCCATCTTTATTTTTGGTTTAGGACCGGTTCCGAGAATGGGTGTTGCCGGAGCAGCCTTGGCAACAGTCATAGCGCAAGGTGTTTCGGCGGTTATGGCGGTGCGCCATGTTTATAAGGTCAATGGTTTGCTCAGCAAAAACCTGGCTGATTATAAGTTGGAACGAGAATTAACCAGACTGACCCTGAAAATTGGTTTGCCGGCCGGGCTGCAGCAGACGGTAGTTTCCATGGGCGCCTTAGTTATGACCAGTATTGTCAATGGCTTCGGCGAGTTGGTCGTTGCGGGCTATGGTGTTGGTGTACGACTGGACCAATTTTTCTTTATGCCGGCGCAATCCATTGCCATGGCGGTCTCCGCGGTGGTTGGACAGAATTTGGGCGCAGGCTTAGAAAAGCGGGCCAAAGAGTCGCTGCGCTGGGCTATTATTTTAAGCGGTTCGATCTCTTTAACCGTTGCCATCGCCATGCAGTTCTTGGCCTGGCCCATCTCTAGTATTTTTAGCACCGACCCCCGAGTATTGACCCATGCCACACAATATCTGAGGATGATTTCGCTGAGCTACGTGCTTCTAGCTACGATGTTCTCGATTACCGGCTTTTTGCGCGGTGCCGGAGATACTATTCCACCAATGCTACTTACCTTAATCGCCCTGTGGTTTATCAGAATCCCACTGGCCAAATATCTCTCCC